>CAZTEJ010000079.1:0-4805 GCA_964612605.1 uncultured Clostridium sp.
ATTGGTTTTTGTTTTTCTTTATATGCTGGTATTAAATGTAAGTGATAGTGTTTTATTACTTGAGTTGAGCCATAATTAACTAGAAAAACCATTCCATCTGGTTTTAATGTTTCAAATAATAGTTTTCTTGTTATTTTAGCTATTTTGTTTATGTAAAGTAAGGTATCATTATCCATTTCTTCCATATCTGTTATATGTTTTTTAGGTATAATTAAAGTATGACCGTTTGAATCGGGAAATGCATCTAGTATTACTTTAACAATATCATCTTCATAGATACATAGGGATTCACTTTCATTATTATTAATTTTACAAAATAAACAATTCATTAATATCATCTCCTTAATATGATTTTAACAAATATTAATAATAATTTATAGTATTTTTAATAAAATTAGTTTACAAAATATATGTAAAATAGATAATAAATTTTAAATTTAGGATAAAACTTTCTTGATAAGTTTTGGTATCTGTAGTATTATAATGGTAGACAGTGGCATGAAGTGGAAGAAAGTGGTGAATAGATATGCTAATGGGGGAATTTCATCATAATATAGATGATAAAGGAAGATTGATTATTCCATCTAAGTTTAGAAGTGAACTTGGTGAGAGGTTTATTGTAACTCGTGGAATAGAGAAGTGTTTATTTGTTTATTCTGAAAGTGAATGGGATAAAATAGTTGGTAAACTTAAGTCTCTTCCGTTTACTAATAGCGATGCTAGAAATTTTACACGTTTTTTCTTGTCTGGTGCTTCTGTTTGTGAGTTTGATCGTCAAGGTCGAATTAATATTACCTCACCTCTTGTTAATTACGCTAAGTTAACTAAGGAATGTGTTATTATTGGTGCAAATGACAGGTTGGAAATATGGAGTGAGGAATTATGGAACAATTTCTTTGAATCTAATGAAGATAATCTATCTGAGATAGCTGAAAATTTATTTAAGGATAATTTATATGAAACATTATAGTGTGCTTAGGAATGAATTATTGGATGGATTAAATATTAATCCTGATGGTATATATGTTGATGCTACGTTAGGTTATGCAGGTGATTCAAGTGAAATATTAAAGCGAATGAAAAGGGGTTTTCTTTTCGCCTTTGATCAGGATGAGGAAGCAATAAGGTATAGTGATGAGGTATTATCTAAGATTTCTAATAATTATAAGATAATATATTCTAATTTTAAGAATATTAAGGAGAAGTTATTAGAGGAAGGTATTAGTGAAGTTGATGGTATAATATATGATTTAGGTGTATCTAGTCCTCAAATTGATGAGGATTATAGAGGTTTTTCTTTTATGAAGGATGCTCTTTTGGATATGAGAATGGATTTGAATAATCCGGTTAGTGCTAGGGATGTTGTTAATAATTATGCTTATGAAGATTTAGTAAGAGTTTTTTATGAGTATGGTGAGGAACAGTATTCTAAGTCTATTGCTAAATCTATTGTTAGGGAAAGAAATAATAAAGAGATATGTACTACTTTGGAGTTAGTGGATGTAATTAAGAAAGGTGTTCCGTATAAATATTTTGTAACTAAGCATCCTGAGAGGCAAATTTTTCAAGCTATCAGGATTGAGGTTAATGATGAGTTGAATGTGCTTAGGTCTTCTTTGGAGGATGCTATTGATGTGTTGAAGCCTGGTGGTAGGTTATGTGTTATTACGTTTCATTCTTTGGAGGATAGGATTGTTAAGCAAATATTTAAAGATAAATCTAGTATCAATGATTTGGTGAAGGGGTTACCTGTTATTCCTGATGAGTATAAACCGGTTGTTAAGTTGGTTAATAGGAAACCTATTGTTGCTAGTGTTGATGAGTTAAATGAAAATAGTAGAAGTAAAAGTGCTAAGTTAAGAATAATAGAGAGGTTATAGTTATGAAGAAGAGAAGAAGAAGGGTTAAAATTAATAAGTTGGATAAGTTGTTACTTAGTTTTATAGTGGTTCTTGCTATTTGTGTTCCTGTTGTTATTGTTTATTCTTATAGTGCTTTGTCTAAGAGTAATATTGAACTTGAAAGGATTAAAAATAAGATTGATAAGCAGGAGACTATTAATGAAAGTATTAGTATGAAGATTAATGAGATTGCTAGTTTGTCAAATATTCAGGATGTTGCTAAGGAATATGGTCTTTCTTATCAAAATGATAATATAATTGTGGTAAAATAAGTATAGGTGATTAAGGTGAGGAAAAGTAGTGGTAAAATAAGTGTTATTAAGATATCTAAGTTTATTACTATTTTTTTGTTTGCAATTATATTTGCAAAGTTATGTTATGTTGCTTTATCTCCTACGGTTGATGGTATTGATTTAAAGTCTTTTGCGTTATCTATTATTGAAACTAGTAAGACTATAGAGTCTTCTAGGGGAACTATTTATGATGTTAATGGTGAGGTTCTTGCTACTAATGTAAGAAGTTATACTGTTATTGCTTATCTTGATGAGTCTAGGACTAGTGATATTGATAATCCAAGGCATGTTGTTGATAAGGAGTATACTGCTAAGATGCTTTCTCCTTTGATTAATATGAGTGAGGAGAAGATTCTTAAGTTATTGAATACTAAGGGGGTATATCAGGTTGAACTGGGCCCTGGTGGAAGAAATATTACGGAACTTGTTAAGGAGGAGATTGATGCTTTGGATTTACCTGGTATTGATTTTATTAAGAGTTCTAAGAGGGAGTATCCTAATGGGGATTTTGCTTCTTATATAATTGGTTATGCTAAGAAGGATGATAGTGGTAGTATTGTTGGTGAATTAGGTATTGAGGGAAAGTATAATAATATTTTAACTGGTACTGATGGTAAGATAACTTATTTAAAGGATGCTTATGGTTATAAGCTTGCTAATACGCCTGAGGTTGTTGAGGAGGCTGAGGATGGTTATGATATTTATTTAACTATTGATAGTAATATTCAACTTTATTTGGAGAACGCTATATCTAAGTTAGAGGATTATAAGTTAGATTGGGCTACTATAACTATAGCTGATGCTAAGAGTGGTGCGATTGTTGGTTCTGCTTCTAGTCCTAGTTATAATCCTAATACTTTAAATATTACTAATTATAATAATCCTTTGGTAAGTTATAGTTATGAACCTGGTTCTACTATGAAGATTTATTCTTTTATGGCTGCTATTGAAGAGGGATTGTATGATGGTAGTGAGACTTATGAATCTGGTTCTATTAAGGTTTCTGATTATGTTATTAGTGATTGGAATAAGGATGGTTGGGGTAGTATTACTTATGATAAGGGTTTTACTTATTCTTCGAATGTTGCTGCTGTTCTTCTTTCTAAGAAACTTGGTAAGGATAAATTGATGGATTATTATAAGAAGTTTGGTTTTGGTGAAAAGACGGGGATAGAGCTTGCTGGTGAGTATGATGGTGTTATTAATTTTAATTATGAGTCTGAGGTTGCTTCTGCAAGTTATGGTCAGGGTATTACTACAACGCCTATTCAGAATATTAAGGCTTTGACTGTTCTTAGTAATGATGGTGTTCTTCTTAAACCTTATATTATATCTAAGATAGTAGATAGTAAAGGTAATATAGTTGAGGAGGGGAAGAGAACTGAGATTGAAAGGGTTGTTTCTTCTGATACTGTTAGTAAGATGCTTGATTTAATGGATGAGACTGTTAATTCTAGTGATACTGCTGTTACGGGGTATAAATATCATACTGATAAGTTAACTTTGATTGGTAAAACTGGTACTGCTAATTATACTTATAATGGTAAGTATGTTAGTGGTCAGTATAGTACTATTAGGTCTTTTGCTGGTATGTTTCCTAAGGATGATCCTAAGTATATTATTTATTTTTCTGTTAAGAAGTTTCAAGGTGCTTCTAATACGATTGGTTCTATCATTAAGGAAATGGTGGAGTCTGTTGTTACTTATAAGAATTTATCTGATAAGGATTCTAATGTTGATGAGTCTAAAATAGTAAATGTTGCTTCTTATGTTAATAGAAGTGTTGATGATGTTGTTAAGGAGTTAGAATCTTTTGGGTTAAGTCCAATTGTTATTGGTGATGGTGAATATATTGTTAATCAGTATCCTAGGAAGGATAGTTATGTTTTAAGGGATAGTAAGGTGTTTTTGGTTTCTAATGGTAATAAGTATATTATGCCGAATGTGGTTGGTTGGTCTCATAATGAGATTTGTTCGTTTGCTAAATTGATTAATTTGTCTTATAATATAAATGGTTATGGAAGTGTTTCTAGGGTTAGTGTTAATGCTGGGGATGTTATTGATGTAACTAGTGTATTGGATATTTATTTGGAGGGTTAATGAAAGATAAAGTTAATAATTTGTTTAAGTCTTATAAGGTTATTATAATTTGTTTAGTTGGGATTTGTTTATTTGTTTTGATGTATTGTAATAATTTGATGAAATCTTGTTCTACGTATATTTTTGAGGGTAATTCTGAGTATGTTGAGATAGATAGTGGGGTTATTGCTCTTAATTATAATATGAATTTGTTTCAAGGATCTAATATAAAGTATATTTATGATACTGATATTGTTATTACTAGTTATGATATTGGGTATTATGTTCTTGTTGGTGAGGAGTATCTTCCTCTTGCTAGTATGGCTAGTGATGATGATGGTGAAGTTAGTTTGAGGAAGTTAATTGAGGGTAAGGATAATTTTAGGGTTTATGAGTTTAGTAAATCTGATTATTATTTTACTGATGAAAAGATAGATAATATTAATAATTTATATTTTATAATAAAAGTAAAAGATACTAAGGGTAATGAGATAAGTGATGTAATTAAATTAGATATAATAAAAATAACTAA
>CAZTEJ010000080.1:0-4731 GCA_964612605.1 uncultured Clostridium sp.
GCCTTCAATACATATTTCTCTTTATCAGTTAAATAACTATTATCTAATAAATAATTTATAGTATCAATTAAATCTTTTTGATCATATTCTATCTCTAAATCATGATCCTCATCAGGAATAATTTCAATTATTTCATCCTCACTATCTTCCCTTATAGTAGAATTATAACTTGTAACAGTATCTAAATTTCTCTTTATATTCTGTAATTGTTCACTTGTTATTCCCATCTTCTCTTGAATCTCCTCATCAGTTGGAGTTCTTCCAAAACTAGAATACAAAACATTATATACTCTTTTATAAGTCCTTACTCCCTCAAAAACATGAACAGGTAACTTAATTAATCTTTCATTCATAGCTCTATTTCTATTTATAGATTGTCTTATCCACCAAGTAGCATAAGTTGAAAATCTACATCCCAAATCAGGATTATACTTCTTAGCAGCAATCATTAATCCTATACTACCATCTTGAACTAAATCAAGTAAAGGAGATAACGAATTAGTATACTTCTTAGCAATACTAACTACTAATCTTAAATTACTTTTAATTAATATATCCTCAGCTTCTCTATCCCCTTGTTTTATTCTCCTAGCTAATTCTTTCTCCTGTTCAAAATTTAATAAAGGATAACTACCTATCTCTTTTAAATAAATAGCAACACTATCATCTAAACTAGAATAATATTCATTATATTCCTCTTGAGCCTCTTCTTTCTCAATTCCATTATAACCAGCATAAACATTAATTACATCAATTAATACATTATTACTAACCCTATTATCAAGTTCATCACTTAAATATATAGTTTTATATAATGAAAATACTTCAGAAACATAACTATAAAAATTATTATTAAACTTAAATAACTTAATATATAATTCAAAATCAGGTTCAATATCATAATCATTAAAATACTTATTTAATAAATCAAATACTCTATTAATACCTTCAAAATCAGCATTAGAACCCATAACACTATCAACATAATTACTTACTACCAAATATAACTTATCAATACCTTTAGCATACTTAATTACATTAATATCTACAAGATCAGTTATCGATTTATTATTACCAATTTGAATATTATAAACAGTATCCTTAACAATAGTTAATATTTCTATACTATCAAGTTCTAAATAACTAAAATCATTCTTAACTCTTTCAATCTCATTTGTAATAAATTCATCATAATTTAATTCTTTCATCTAAACCACCCCAATTAATTTATTGATAACTATATTAACATAAAAACTTTTGTTTGTAAAGCATAAATTTAAACTTTTGTTTGCTTTTTCTTAAAAACTTTTGTTTGGTAATAAAAAAAGTAAGTAATAACTTACCTACTTAATTTGACTCATTACTTCCTCAGCAAAGTTATCATTTCTCTTTTCAATACCTTCACCAACTTCATATCTTATCATAGATTTAACCTCGCCACCATTATTCTTAACATAAGTAGCTACATCTAAATCACTATTCTTAATAAATACTTGAGAAACCAAACAAATCTCCTTAAAGGACTTCTTAAGTCTACCCTCAACCATTTTCTCAGCTATTTCAGCAGGTTTCCCCTCATTCATAGCTTGTTCCTTAAAGATTGCTCTCTCCCTTTCAACTCTATCAGATGGAATTTCATCTTCCCTTACATACTCAGGTTTCATAGCAGCTGCTTGCATAGCAACATCCCTTGCTACATCCTCATTAGCTCCAGTAAGAACAGTTAAAACAGCTATCTTTCCACCCATATGTAAATAACTACCAAAAGTTTCATTATCACTCTTAGTTACAACTTCAATTCTTCTTAAATCTAACTTCTCACCTATCTTAGCAGTTTTAGCAATTACTAAATCCCTAATAGTTCCCTCTTCACAAGAAAGTTCTAAAGCATCCTCTAAACATGTTACATCACTACTTAAAATAGTATTTCCTATAGTATCCAACATACCTCTAAACTCTTCATTCTTACTTACGAAATCAGTTTCACTATTTACCTCTAATATAACAGCCTTATTACCACTAACATAAACATTAGCTAATCCCTCAGCTGCTATTCTAGATTCCTTCTTAGCAGCCTTAGCAATACCTTTTTCTCTTAAATAATCAATTGCAGCCTCAATATCACCGTTAACCTCAGCAAGTGCCTTTTTACAATCCATCATACCAGCACCAGTTTTAGCCCTTAATTCTGCTACAGTCTTAGCATCTATCATAATAATTCCTCCTACTTATCTTAATGCTTTTAATAAATCATCTTTTTTCATAGAAGAGTATCCTTTAACTCCTCTTTGCTTAGCTATTTCCTTTAACTCAGCTAAAGTTTTAATAGTTAAATCCTCATCCTCAACTTGTTTCTCTTCTTTTATTTCCTCTTTAGTTTTTTCATTATCTAAAGATTCAACAAATACTTCCTTAACAGTTTTAACCTTCTTATCTTCTCTTCTAGTCTTATCATCCTCAGTAACATAATCTACTAATTCTAATCCCCTAGCCTCACATATAGCGTTAGTTAAAACACCTAACATAACCTTAACACTTCTAACCGCATCATCATTACCAGGAATTACATAATCAACATCATCAGGATCACAATTAGTGTCAACAACACCAAATACAGGAATATTTAACTTCCTAGCTTCCCTAATCGCATTAATTTCCTTCTTAGGATCAACAATTATTAAAGCACTAGGTAATTTTTCCATATTACGAATTCCACATAATACTTTATTTAACTTCTCGTACTCTTTCTTTAACCCAATAACTTCCTTCTTAGGTAACATTTCAAAAGTACCATCAGCTTCCATCTTTTCAATTTCTTCTAATCTCTTAATTCTTCTTCTAATTGTTCTAAAGTTAGTTAAAGTACCACCTAACCATCTTTCAATTACATAATAAGAATTACTTCTTTCAGCCTCTTCCTTAGCTGCTTCATTAGCTTGTTTCTTAGTACCTACAAATAAGAAAGTACCTCCATTTTCAGCAATCTTTTTAATTTCAGCATATGCACTTTCAATACATGCTGCAGTCTTTTCTAGATCAATAATATAAATATCATCTCTAGATGTAAAGATGTATTCCTTCATTTTCGGATTCCATCTCTTAGTTTGATGTCCAAAATGAACACCAGCTTCTAATAAGTAGCTCATTGATACTACTGCCATTATTTCATCATCCTTTCGTTATTTACCCTTAAACTTCTTCCCAACTTATCAACCCATGGCCACTAGATAAATCAGTCTATTTAAGTACATACTTGGTTTATAAAAACCAACTATATATTACCAAAAAAGCACTTCTATTTCAAGTACTTTTTCAATTCTTTTTCGATACTCTGTTTTAATAATATTAATCTCTCCTTCGGATTCATAAAATTTGGAAACGCTTCTACAAGTCTCTTATATAAATAACTTTTCTTTGTTAATATTTCCTTTACCTTCTTACTTATTTCCTCAGTACCATCCTTTTCAATTGTTTTTAAAGTCCCTTTAAACCCAAACATTATTATTATTGAAACAATTAAATCACATATAAACACAACAAATAATATCAAACTAATTAAATTTAAAGACTTTACAGATATAATATAAATTAATTTAGTTATCAACGGATTTATAATATAAACAACCAAACTTCCTAAAATTCCAAACGGAATCATAGTACTAGCACATATCCTACCATTTAAATTAAATCTCTTAGTACTATAATCCCACCATCTCGCATTAAACAATTTTTCCATTATATAACTAGTTAAATACTCAAGAACCGAACAAATAAATATGGCCATACCAAATAAAACAAATATATTATTCTTATATTTACTAAGCGTAAGAATAAGTAACAAACAACCACATCCATAAATCGGACATATAGGACCAATCAAAAACCCTCTATTAACAAACTTCTTCTTCTCAACCAACTTAATAATTACCTCCATACACCATCCAATAAACGAATATATTATAAACAAAATAAAATAATAACTTAACTTATCTAACATAAATTTTCCTCCATAATTAATTATATAAAGAATATAAAAAAAAATCTAGATTAAATAACCTAGACCTTCTACTCAGGAGTTTCAATTTTAAAAGTTGCACTAAACTTCTTACCCTGATCTTCATTCTGATTAGCACCAGTACCTTGTAAATTAAAAATAACCTTATAAGTTTGAATAGTCTTCTTAGCAATCTTAACATCCTTAGCAATATAAGTATTTACCTTAGGAGCAACAGTATACCCAATATTAGGAGCACCATTAGTACCAGAAACCTTATATTTAAAATTATTAGTAGTAAATGTATTATAACCAACCAACATAACAATAGAATACGTTAAATCATAATTAGATAAATTCTCAACAGTAAACGTTTTATACGGTTTAATATTCGCATTATAATTAGGTTGATCATCAGGCATAATACCCTCAATACTTAAAGTCTGACCATCCTCAAACCTCAAAATCAACGATGCAGTTTCCTGATCAGTATCAGGAGTACCAGTCGTAGTAGAAGAACCACTACCAATACCATTTAAAGGAGATTCAACTAAATTCTTATCCGGAATACCATCACCATCAGTATCACACATAACATCACAAACATGATCTCCATCCAAATCAAGATTCATATCAGGAACACCATCATTATTAGTATCAATATCAAAATCAGCTATACCATCACCATCATAATCTATATTAATATCAGGCCATCCATCACCATTAGTATCACAATT
>CAZTEJ010000081.1:0-4675 GCA_964612605.1 uncultured Clostridium sp.
CACCATCATAATCTATATTAATATCAGGCCATCCATCACCATTAGTATCACAATTTATAGTACAAACAACACCCTCTATAGTAGCATCATTTACTAAGTTAAAATCCGGAATACCATCACCATCATAATCTATATTAAATATAGCCTTCCTATTTCCTTTATAATCAATATTAATATTAGGCTTATTATCCTTATTAGTAGAAACATTAATATCAGCCTTCTTATCATCATTAATATCAATATTAATATCAGCTATACCATCACCATCAATATCCTTGTTTAAATCCTTAATACTCCAATAAAATACACCATAATACGTAGCACCAAGCGTAGAAAAAATAAATAACCATAACGCTAATAAAATAATACCAAGACCAACTGGCTTCTTATCCTTAACCTCAAACTTAAGAACTAACTTCTGCTTAGAAACCTTTAAATTATAAGGTAAATAAGTATAATCATCCTTAGTACTCAAAGTTAAAGAAATAACCTTCATAACCAACTTTCTATCAACTTTATGATTTTCCTGATAAATATTCTTAAGAACCTCTTTTATCTTATCATACTGTTCCTTATCGGTTAATAAATTAAACTTAGTTAAATCAATTTCTTCACCAGAATAATTTCTAATAGGATTTAATTTAGTTTTCTTTTTAATCTTATCTTTTTTCATTTATTAACCTCCTTTACTTAAACAAACTAATAGCCTTATTATATCTTAACTCATGATTATCAACAAACATTTTAAAAGCCTTCTTCGCACTTGCTTTCTGTTCAGCCTTATAACTTATTGCCTCAGCTATTTTACTCTCTACTTCCTTCTTAAAAGCTTTTTCATCAATACTATAATCCTTAGTATGTTCAAAAATAGTACCCAACAAATCTAAACTCTCAATATCTCTTACATTTCCCTTTTTAGTAACAATATCATTCAAAATACAATAATTCAAATAATAAGTTAAATCCAAATTCCTATTCATATGATTAGTAGTTAAATCATTCTCTTTATTAACCTCTTTAACCATACTATTAACTTCACAACGTTCTAAAAACTCCCATAACTGCAAAGCAGCAACAAAATTATAATCCTTTAAAATAACATTAGTTTTCCTTATCGGACTTCTTACAGCAGTTGCCCCCTTCATCATCTTCATAAACTTACTAGCCATAAAATCCCCAATAACTTCTTTAATATGTTCAATCTTCTTAGTCCTATCCTTAAGAACCTCTTCACTAACAACTTCTTCTTCATTCTTTTGAGAAACTAAAGTAAGATTTACTTTTATATTATGATCCTCATAATTCGTATTACCCTCATAACTTAAACTCTTACTCTCTGTATTCTCAGTACTCTTTTCCATATAAGTTAACTGTTCCTCAACAAACCTATTCATATTAGTTATTAAAGTATATATAAACCTATTCTCATAAAGATCAATTGTTTCCTCTTTAAAGATATTAAGTAACTTTATAGGTTTAACAAAACCATCCTCATCAACCTCTTGAATATAATTAGTATGAACAGCTAAATCCTTAATAGATTCCAAACTAATCTTCTTAGTCTTTTCAATTCTTACAACATCTTCTTCACTAACAATGAACCTACGGGGATTTCTTATGATATTATCAATAGAAGGAATTGCTTTCTCAATTTCATCTATCCACGAATAATCTATAGTAACCTTTTTAACAACTTCCTTTGCTTCCAAAGTAGACTTAGTATTCTTAATAAAGATATCTACATCCTTTTGCGGTATATCCTCAACTAATAAACTTATCTCATTATTCATAAGTTAATCCCTCTTTCATTCTAATTACATTTGTTTCTTTAATCTATCTAAGAAATCCTTACATTCCTTCATTACATCATTACCAAAAGTTTGATCTAAGAAATCCTTAAACCCATCAATCTCTCCTCTTATATAAGCTAAATTCAACTGATTAAATTTTCTTAAAATCTTATTCGCTACCAAATAATCAACAGCAAACATCTCATCACCACCACAAGCAACAAACACCGGTACATAATCTTTAATTTGCTTCAAAATACGATTACCAAAAGCCATTCTAAAATGAGAAATAACATAATCATCCATCAATTCAATCTTCTTAAGAACATCCTCACTAATAGGATGATCAACCTGAGCCTTCTTAAACAAACTAACCAAATAATCAGCAGTTATATCAAGAGGTTCAGTAGCAGGAGCATCAAAAGGAACTCCCTTAACATCAATATTAATAGGCAAAGCACGGTCATATACTTTATCAGTTACCATAAATGTTGAATCATCATTATTAATAGTACCACAATACCACATATTATTAGGTATTCTAAATCTTCCCTCTTCAAGAAGTTTAGGATCATTAGGCCAAGCACTAGGTACCAAACTAATCATCCACTCATCACTAGACGGAAGTTCCAAGATAGATAACATCTCAGCAAAATAATACTCAACCCTTGAAATATTCATCTCATCAAGAACAGTTAAATACACTCTAGGATTATATCTAGCCTCATACATCTTAGCAAGAACCTGAGTTTCATTAAATCTCTTAGTAAACTCATTGAAATAACCATATATTTCAGTACTATCCCTCCAAGAAGGTTGTACAGACGCAATTGTACTTTCATTATTTACAAAATAACCCCAAGCATAAGCAAGAGAAGTTTTACCAGTACCAGAAATACCTTGTAAAATTATCAATCTATTAGAAGCAAACGCACTTACAAATAACCTTATCAAATTAATTTCATAATACAAATGAAGCTTACTAGCAGCATAATTCCTAAACCTTTCGCATAATTCCTCTAAACTAATAGAATCATTCCATACAGGGAAAGTATAATTCAAATAATCCTCATCAATCTTAGTTAACTTATAAAATCTGCTATCTCCAGCCTTACTTATCGGATTACCATTCTCATCATACTCAACCTCATCACTAGCCTGATTAGCCATCTCTCTATAACGTTCATTTTCAGCCCTTAACTTAGCAACATCATTATTCAAACTCTCAATCTCATCAACCAATGACTCTTGATGATGAACATTATGCTTAAACCTCATTAATCTTCTAACCAACCTATAAACTAAAAACCCAATCAAACCAAATAATAAAATCAAACTTATTACTGATATTACAACAATAAAAGCACTTACACCACTATGATTATTTATAATATCAATATAATTTGCTATATTAAATATCCTAATTATCGCATTACCAATCCCCTTAAATAAATCTAAAATCCCACCTATTAAAGGTTCCATAAACTCTAGAAAAAAATCACTATTATTACTTACGCTCATATTAACTCTCCTATCCTTCCTCAGCTATAATTCTATCTGTAACCAAACCATCAAAAGCCTCTATAATAACTTTTGTTTTAGTTGATATACCATCTATTAATTCTTTATACTTTATATAAAAATCATTACTTATTAAATAATTAAACGTAGTATCTAATTCATATGCTATATTAGTATTCTTACTAGCATATACATAATAATTAATATCATACTTATCCAATAAACTAATTACATCTTCAGAAATATCATCATAATTTATTAATAAATATATATTCTTCTTTAAATACTTATTCTTACTTAATACTTTTAACTTAACTAAACTATCACTCATCAAAAATTTACTCTTAACCGGAATAAAAAATACTTTATTAAACTTCCTTACAGATAACAATTTCATAAACGTTACTATAACCAAATCCATACTTATCAAAGTAAATCTATTATCATAATTCTCATTATCAAATATATAATTAACTGCCCCCTTATCAATATCTTTAATATTAGGAACACTATAATTATACTGAGAAATATAATAAATATTTTCTTTACTAATATCTATATATTTATTTAAAGAAATATTACTATTTAATAACTCATATATTTTTCTTTCCTTCTTAACATTAGTTTTAACCAACTCTAATAAAACATTAGTATTCTTCTTACCATCATCAATTATATTAACCAATTTAGATTTATTAAATCTTTCCAAATAATTTATTAATATAGTTTTATAATTATTTTTATTAATCATATAAGGACTAGTAGATATATCTAACTTATTAGCAATATAAACAACAATAGCACACAATATTATTTCCCTTTCATAAACCTTTATTTCAAAAGCTCTACCATTATCAATAAAATAATTAATAACACTATAAAGTTCCCTATCTATATTATATTTAGAAATATCTTTATTTTGAATAAAACACCTTACCAGATCCTTATCAATTGAAGAAGATAACTTACTAAAATAATCATTTATAATATAATCTAAAGAATCTTCAATATCTTTTTTCTTATGCCAAAATTTATTTTTATCTACTCCTATAATCTTTGATAGTAAAATAGAATACTGATATACAGTTTTAATTTTATACTTATAATACTCATTATAATTATCAATATTCACATTACCACTACTTTCTATTCTCTTAAAATTATAGCAAAGAAAAAATATTAGTTCAATATAATAATTCTTTTTTTATAAAAAAACTAGATACTCTGATAAAATATCTAGTTTAAGTTTAATAGAATGATCACAAACATACAATACTTAATTCTAAAAATTAAATATCTATGTAACAAGAATATTATCAGTATTCAACGGTGATTACTTATCTTTTGGAGTATTCTTCTCTCCC
>CAZTEJ010000082.1:0-4403 GCA_964612605.1 uncultured Clostridium sp.
GATAATGATGATATTGTTAGGATAACTGAATTGTTGTCTAGGACTGTACCTAATGGGGATGTAGGTAGTGGAAGTAATATGTTTAGTTTGATGCTTTATGATAATAAAAATAAACTTATTGATACATTGTATATAGATGTGGATGGATATGCTGGTTTTGGAGAGGATAGGAATGAATATTTAAAAGATAATTATTTTAATTTGTTAATTGATTTGTTAGAAAATAAATAATGGTCTAGTTATTGAATAGTTTTAATGTTAAGGGAGATAGTACAGATTTAAATTTGTACTATTTTTTGATATAATATTGTTAGGAGAATTGCTTATGGTAAGGGATTTTGAATTGATGGGGATTGAGTATAGGTGTGATGTTGATTTAAAGGATTATTGTACGTATAGGGTAGGTGGTATTGGTAGGATTTTAGTTTTGCCTAGGAATATTGATGAGCTTAAGTTAATTATTGATTATGTTAATAGTAATGGGATTAGATATAAGGTTATTGGTAATGGTTCTAATTTGATATTTAGTGATAATGGTTTTGATGGTGTTTTAATTAAACTTGATAGGTTTAATGAGGTTATTTTTGATGGTAATTTGGTTAGGGTTGGTAGTGGTTATAGTTTGATTTCTTTATCTTTGTTATGTGCTAGGAGAGGTCTTAGTGGGCTTGAATTCGCTGGTGGTATTCCTGGTACTATTGGTGGTGCTGTGTATATGAATGCGGGGGCTTATAATAGTGATATTGGTAGATTGGTAAAGTGTGTTAGGGTTCTTGATAATAATGGTAATATAATTGAACTTAACAGGGATGAATTGAATTTTGGGTATAGATATTCTATATTAAGGGATAAAGATTATATTTGTTTGGATGTTACTTTGGAACTTAGTAGTGGAAATAAGGATGATGTTTTATCTTTGATGGAAGATAGAAAGAGAAGAAGAGGGGAATCTCAACCTTTAGAGTATCCTAGTGCTGGTTCTGTTTTTAGGAATCCGGATAATGATTATGCTGGTAAAATTATTGAAGAACTTGGATATAAGGAAAAAAGAATAGGTGGTGCCATGGTTAGTTTAAAACATGCTAATTTTATTATTAATTATAATAATGCTTCTAGTTATGATATTATATCTTTAATTAATGTTGTTCGGGATGGGGTTAGAGAAAAATATGGTATTGAACTTGTGATGGAACAGGAAATAGTTGAGTAGGTGAATATATGGAAAGGATTTATGCTTGTATTGATTTGAAAAGTTTTTTTGCTTCGGTTGAATGTATTGATAGAGGTTTGGATCCTTTGGATACTTATTTGGTTGTGGCTGATGAAGAAAGAACTGATAAAACCATTTGTCTTGCGGTTACTCCTCCTTTAAAGGCTTATGGTATTCCTGGAAGGGTAAGGTTATTTGAGGCTAAGGCTAAGATTAGAGAAATTAATTATAATAGAAGAAGGAATAATAATTATAAGGAATTTAATGGGAAATCTTTTATTGATTCTGAGGTTAAGAATAATTCTTTAATGGAGCTTGATTTTATTAAGGCTGTTCCTAGAATGAAATTATATATGAAGTATAGTACTGATATTTATAATATTTATCTTAAGTATATTGCTGCTGAAGATATTTTGGTTTATTCGATTGATGAGGTTTTTTGTGATTTAACTAGTTATTTGGCTTTTTATAAGATGAGTGCTGAGGAACTTGTTATTAAGATTTTAAGGGATGTTTATGAAACTACAGGTATAACTGCTACTGCTGGTATTGGTACTAATATGTATTTAGCTAAGGTTGCGATGGATGTTATGGCTAAGAAGATGAAGCCGAATGAGTTTGGGGTAAGAATGGCTTTTCTTGATGAATATAAATATAAGAAAGAATTGTGGGGACATAGGCCTCTTACGGATTTTTGGAGAATTGGTAAAGGTATTGCTAGTAAATTAGAGGAAAATGGAATGTATACTTTGGGTGATGTTGCTAGAATGAGTATTGTTAATGAAGATTTTTTATATAAGTTATTTGGGGTTAATGCGGAGCTTTTGATTGATCATGTTTGGGGATATGAACCTTGTACTATTGCTGTTGCTAAAAAGTATAAGCCTGGATCTAGTAGTATTAGTCAAGGTCAGGTTTTACATTGTCCTTATGATTATAAGAAGACAAAACTTATAGTGAAGGAAATGGCTGATAATTTAATACTTGAATTGGTTGATAAGCATTTGATGACTAATCAAATTGTGCTTACTATTGGTTATGATGTGGAAAATTTAACTAATGCTGGAATTAGAAGTAGATATGATGGTGAGATTGTTAAGGATAATTATGGAAGGTTTATTCCTAAACATGCTCATGGAACTATTAATATTGATCATTATTGTTCTTCTACTAAGGTAATTATGGATAAGGTTCTGGAGTTGTTTGAAAGAATTATTAATCCAATATTGCTTGTTAGAAGAATTAATATTGTTGCTTGTAATGTGATTAATGAAGAAAGTGTTAATAATGTCGTTAAGGAGCAACTTGATTTATTTAGTGATTTTGATGAAAAGAAAAGGAAGAAGGATAGTTTGGAAAGTTATGAAATTAATGAGAAGTCTTTGCAAAGAACTATTTTAGATATTAAAAAGAAGTATGGTAAGAACTCTATTTTAAAGGGGATGAATTTTGAGGAAGGTGCTACTTCAAGGGATAGAAATAATGAAGTTGGAGGTCATAGGGGATAATTATGTATGATGATATTATTGATTTAAATAGGCCTATTTCTAAAAGAAATAGGATGAGTTTGGAAGCACGAGCTGCTCAATTTGCTCCTTTTTCGGCGTTAAATGGTTATGATGATAAAATTAAAGAAACTGCTAGACTTACTGATAAAAAAATTATTATTGATGATGGGTTGAAGGAAGTTATAAATAGTAAACTTGTTTTTATTAATGAACATATTAAGGAAAAATATTTGGTAAGGATTACTTATTTTGTTAGTGATGATAAAAAAGATGGTGGTAAATATATTGATGTTCATGATAGTGTTAAAAAAATTGATTTGGTTAATGGGATTATTAAAATGACTAGAGGTGAGTGTATAGTTATAAATGATATTTTAGATGTTAAATGTGATATGGTTGATAAAAAAGGTTATATTTATGATTAAATAAAAAAATGGAATATTTGATAATAAGTGATATTCCATTTTTTATAGCTTATAATTATGGTTGATAATTTTATTTTGGTATGTAAAAAAGTAATATATTTAATTTGGTATATATTACTTTTAATTATTTAGTTTAATTTTTTTTCGATATAATTAATTAATTCATATATTGTAAATGATAAAATCATTATTATAAAAATACCACTCATTACTAAGTTTAGATTAAATACTTGTGTTCCATATAATATTAGGTATCCTATTCCGGCTTGACTTACTAGGAATTCTCCCATTATTACTCCTATTAAGGACATTGATATGTTTAGTTTTATGCTTGATAGGATTGTTTCTTTGTTTGATGGTAATATTAGATAAAGTAATATTTGATAATTGGTAGCGTGAAATGTTTTGAACATTTTTATTTTGTATTCGTCGGTGTTAATTAATCCGTTATATATTGTTATTAATGTTACTATTGTGTTTATAAGTAGGCTCATAACTATTATGGATTTGGTATTTGCTCCTAGCCATATTATTAGTAATGGTCCAAGGGATACTTTTGGTAAGCTGTTGATTAGGTTTATAAAGGGATCTAATATTTTTTTTAATGTGGGTATGAAGTAAAATATTATGGCAAATGTAAAGCCGATTAGTGAACCTAATATGAATGATATTATTACTTCTTTTAAGGTTATGTATATGTGATAAAATAAATTGTTGTTTTGGTATAATTCATATATACATTTTATTATTTTGGATGGAGAAGAGAAAATAAAACTATTTATTATATGTTTATTACTAAGATATTCCCAAATAAATAATATTGTAATTGTTAATATTAATTGTGTTATAAATATAAATATTTTTTTATGTTTAATGTTTTTTAAATATTGTTTTTGTTCTTTACTCATTTATCTAAATCACCCCATATTTTGTCGTAATATTTATAGAAATTTTTGTCTTTTCTATTTTGGGATGGTATTGATTTGTTTTCTAATTTTATATTGTATATATTTTTTATTATTGCTGGTCTTTTAGATAGAACTATTATTTTGTCACAGAATGAGGTGCATTCTGCAATATCATGTGTTATTAGGATTGTAGTGATATTAAGTTCTTTAAGTATGTTATAAATTTCATCTGTTATGGTTAGTCTAGTTACATAGTCTAGTGCTGATAGTGGTTCGTCTAATAGGATTATATCTGGTTTTGTTGCTAGTGTCCTGATTAAAGCAACTGGTTGAGTAGAGTGTAGACACTGAT
>CAZTEJ010000083.1:0-4240 GCA_964612605.1 uncultured Clostridium sp.
TCTTCAAAGGAAAAGCGATCTTCTCCTTGGGCAGATAGCTCAGGTAGGTGGAATAAGCCTCTCATGGCGGCACTGAAGCGCTTTATGGCAAAGTTCCATACGCTCATCGAAAAGTGCCCAGAACTTCTGCATATCGTGTCTTGCGGACAAGCCAATGTCCACGAGATTTACGGTAACAACACCGCCGTTAAAGCGACCATAATATTTGGGCTTGCCGTTTTCGTCTACATAGGGCGTAAGGAAGCTTCGGCATCCCATGCAGGTGTAACAATGCCCCTCCCCGTTCTTATCAATCTTGTTCTGAAGCATAATCTTTTCGGAGATGTAGTCAGGAACCATACGCTTTGCCGTACACATAGCGGAAAGCTTCGTGAGGTAGTAGTATTCGGAGTCGGGGTGAATGTTCTGTTCCTCGAGGACGTAGATGAGCTTCGGGAACGCAGGAGTAACCCACGCACCAGCCTCGTTCTTAACGCCTTGCCATCTCTGACGAAGAACCTCTTCTATGATGAGGGCGAGGTCTTTCTTGGTTTGCTCATCCTTGGCTTCGCCGAGATACATGAACACGGTGATAAAAGGAGCTTGCCCATTTGTGGTCATAAGCGTTACGACCTGATACTGAATGGTCTGTACGCCCCGCTTGATTTCCTCACGAACTCTACGTTCTACAATATCTTCAATGGTGGTATCCAACTGCGCTTGGAAATCAGAGCCACTATCGTAATTTCGTAACTGTGCCAGTTCTTCTTTAACCTCACTACGAATTTTGCGCCTACTAACATTGACGAATGGAGCAAGATGAGTAAGACTAATACTCTGACCGCCATACTGCGAGCTTGCAACCTGAGCGATAATCTGTGTCGCAATGTTGCAGGCCGTGGAGAAGCTATGCGGCTTTTCAATCTTTGTTCCCGAAATAACCGTCCCATTTTCCAACATATCAGCAAGATTTACAAGGCAACAGTTGCTGATATGCTGAGCGAAATAGTCCATATCATGGAAGTGAATAAGCCCTTCCTCGTGTGCCCTCATTATATCCTCTGGAAGAAGAAATCTCTTCGTGAGGTCTTTGCTCACTTCCCCTGCCATATAATCTCGCTGAACACTCACGACAGTGGGGTTTTTATTGGAATTTTCCTGCTTGACTTCCTCATTGTCATTCTCAATAAGCGCGAGAATTTGGTCATCTGTCGTATTACGCTGTCTCACTTGTGAACGCCAGTAACGATATCTGATGTACCTCTTAGCGGTCTCATAAGCGTGTTCCTTCATAAGCTCAGTTTCAATCATGTCTTGAATTTCCTCTACGGAAGTTGCTCTGGAACGCTTACGGCATCTCTCATAGAGACGCGTCGCAATTGTATTGATTACAGTCTCGGAGGCAGCATCCTTTTCGTCAAAGGAGCGAACCTCGTCATTGGCTTTTGTTATTGCTTGATAGATTTTGTCTCGGCTGAAGTCAACTTCAACCCCGTTTCTTTTAATTACTTTCATTTGATTTGTCCTCTCTTAATATTTCAGAAGCGCATTGATGAACCGCATCGTAAGCGTCTTTCCAAGATGCAACCCTTATCATCCCACGCGATTCCGCGTCATAATCTTTATTGTGAGGAGCGGACATCAAAATTTTTTTATAGCGTCCACCTTCAAGGTTATGAATGCCGTCATCAATAAGAATATCTCCTGCGATAAGATGTTTGTTCTTCGTTACAATAACTTGATTCCACGATACGAACGGGAAGTATCTTCCGAGGATGTGTTCAAACTTGCTTTTGATAGTATCGAAGAATGACGCAGTACAGATGTACACTTCAAACCCTTCGTCCATAAGCTTTTTTATGTATTTGGGTGCATCAACCATAGGCTCTACTTCTCGCCAAAACGAATCCGTGTGGAGCGGTCTGAAAACTTGGTCTTTGGTAAGCGTAGGAAAATAATCACTTATCTTCCACCCAGCGATATCGTTTTCCGAGACATTGGTGCCGTAATTAGCATTCAAGCATCGGCACCACGCTCGACAAAGGTGAGTCATCGTATCATCAAGGTCGATTAAAACGATAACCTTTCTGCTCATACGCTTTCTGCCTGCTCCTTTTCAGAAACAACATTATCACAGAACATACACAACTGCCTTCTCAGTGCGGACATCGAGGTATTATTGACTACGAAGTCCGGAACGGTATTGTTAAGAGCCGTCTCGGAGGGATGATTTTTCTGCTCCTCGGTAAGCTGGCTTTCAAAATTGGGGCGAACGATGCGGAGGTGCGTCGCGGGGAAACCAGCATCGGCAATGCGGTCAATTTCATTCGGAAAGCGAACATCAGGAATAATCACAAAGTCCCATCTGTTCGGAAACATTTTGATAATGTTTGCAACGAAGTCAACCCAGTAGTCAGGGTCTTGTTCTCTGATACAGTTGGTACCAATCTGCTGCAAGAGCGTTCTTCCCGCTTCGTCTTTTTCTCCGTTCCACCCGAAGAAATTCTTGCAGATGAACTTAAGAAGGTCGGCATAGTGAGTGATAAGAACTTTATATCCTTTCGCCTCAAGGTTGTTCTTAATGATTTCTGCGGAAGTATCCTTGCCGTGACGGGCTCTTCCGCTAACCGATGATGGTTCATTGTACGCTGCCGCCGCAAGTATTACCGGAGGTATATCAACGTTTAATTCATCAAAAAACTCTGCCGACGGTTCTGGAAGTTCCTTTACAACTATTGGCGTT
Source organism: uncultured Clostridium sp. (assembly GCA_964612605.1). Classification (GTDB taxonomy): domain Bacteria; phylum Bacillota_I; class Bacilli_A; order RF39; family UBA660; genus CAG-533. Next base: position 2,723 of record CAZTEJ010000083.1, read on the forward strand.
TTTCAAAATGCCTCACTTGAGCTGACTGCATATACAAGCGAATCATACAACGCTCAATATAGTACGAGTTTCAGAACATCTATAGAACCAGATGCTATTTATTGGTATCGTAAACCTTCGGGAACTACCTCGGCGAGGTGTATTTTGAGCCTAATAAATTATACAACAAGTGGTGCTACATATTTCGGCAGAAATGGCGCAGATTCTTCGCATCCCGGAGCATTTATTCACTTTACTAATGGGTTGTCAACTGTTTCTGACACAAGTGCTACAGCACTTGGTTATTTGGAAGGTACTTGGTATGGCTCTATAACAACTTCTTCCAGCAGAAATGTAAAAACGGACATTTCCAAATTATCGGATAAACATAGTGTTCTTTTTGACAACTTAATCCCAAGGGTGTTCCGGTATATCAATGGTAGCAGAGGAAGGCTTCATTATGGTTATATTGTTGACGAGTTGAAGAGTGCACTGGACATCGCAGAATTGACAACGGCGGAGTGTGCTGCATATTGTCTGGTTGATACAGAATCTCCAGATGGCGATGGTGGCATCAGATACGACGAACTGTCGGTATTAACCGCAAGGGAAGTCCAATTGCTTAAGGCTCGCATAGTGGAACTCGAAACCATCATTGCAAAATTTAAGGAGGAATGATTATGAAAAATACTGATTTTACACCGTATCTCACAATGACTCCTGCCGAGCTTCGCAAACTCCAATGGAAGAAAGGATGGGCTCTATCTTTAGTAGGGCTCATCGTTTATGGAGTGTTGCGCCTGTTTAGACAGAAGCCCAAGGATTATAAGGGCATTTGCCCCTACTTTGAAATAGGAAAGAACTGGGGCGGACTTGAAATGGGCTGGTTCTTCATCTGTTGCAAGAACTGTGGAGATTCGGTCAAACGCCATGAGGTCGGACATGGCGTGCAGAATGCCGCTGTAGGTGGGCTAAAAATGCTCGCATATAGCATCGGCTCCGCAGCACGCTATTGGTGGCGCGAGATATTTGGAGCCAAAACACCATATGACAGTTGGTTTTTCGAAGGCGATGCCACTCGACTCGGTACAGAATATGTTCGAAATATCGAAACGGAAAACAAGGAGTAAAAGGATTTATGGAACTTATTAAAATTGTAAACGCAAGAAAGGTGCTCGACAGTCTTTCTGACAAAGAGGACGTCGGTGCTCACCTGTCCTATTGGATGACCAAGTTTGTCGTCAAGACAGAGAGCGAGCACGAGTTTTACGCAACAGAAATGCGTAAACTTTTTGATAAATATTCGACCAAGAAAGAGGGAGATGAAGATACGCTTCTCATTCCTACCGACAAAGTTGCAGAATTTAACGCAGCGGTCGATACGCTCAATAAGACGGATGTGGAAGACCCGGGTATCCGCTTTGACCTCTCAGAACTTTCGGCGGAGTTGAAACTGTCTATGAAGCAAATGTATCCTCTGCTCGATTTTATCGACGAGGACAAATAAACAACCGGGCGGCAACCAAGCCGCCCTTTCAT
>CAZTEJ010000084.1:0-4146 GCA_964612605.1 uncultured Clostridium sp.
TTTTACCTCTATTTAAATTATAAATAAAAAATAGTAGAAACTCAATTGTTTCTACTATAATATTTGTTAAATTTTTAATTAATTCCAAATATAACAAATATGAATAAAATTAATGTACAAAGTACAATATTTAATATCTTCAATGAAGATACATTTTTTTCCATTTTTTGTTCCCCTCCTTGGACGAACGAATTTTATTCTAACATATTATGGTTATAGTTGTCAAATTTTAAACAATTTGGGATAGTGTTTCCAAAGTCGGGGATTGTATGGTTTTAAAATAAAAAAGTGCTTTTAAGCACCGTAATTTTGTAGTTTTTCTATAATATTATTATCTAGATTATTATTTATATATAGTTTTCCTTCGTTATTTGTTGCAGTTATATAGTTTATTATTCCTGTTTTAGAGTCATTTTCTATTGTTTCTACTTTATAATATGTTGTTTCATCCATATATATTGTATCTAATATTAGATATTGGGTATTATCGTTTAGTTCTATTAATTCATTTTTTGCAAAATACATTTTATCCTCCTTATAATACTTGATTTTTATTATTTTCTACTACAACTTGTTCAAATACGTTTGTTAAATTAATTGTTAATCCGGTAAATAGATTATGTTCTTTATCTATGTTGCTTAGGTCAACTATATTTTTTTCAGTTAATCTTTGTCCAATTATCTCTTTATTTTCTTCTAATATTTTTTGAACTGCTATGTCTGCTAATTTTTCGTCTTGAAATAGTGCATAGGCAATACTGTAAAGGGTATCTTTATCATCTATAGTATAAGTTAGTTGTTCTTCGTTCGTATTTTCTTCTGGTTGTACTATTGGTTGTTCTTCTTGTACTGGTTCTGGTGCTTCTTCGATTATAGTTGGTTCTATTATTGGTTGGTCTTCTATTTTGATTTCTTCAATTATTGGAGCTGGTTCTTCTTCTTTGATTTCTTCTTTTTGTTCTAATGGTTCTATTACAACATCTAAATTTACTTCTGGTATTGAATCTACTTTGACTTCTGGTGCTTCTTCAAATTTTATTTCTTCATTGTTTAATATGGCTTCTGTTAATGAATCATCTATTCCAAAGAATGATGTATCTGTTTGCATTTCTGGTGCTGGTTCTTGTTCTAATGATGTTGTTTCTTCTATCATTATTTCATTATCTAATAAGTATGTAGGTGCTTCGCTGATTTTGACTACGTATAGTCCAGTGTTTTCAAATACTGGTGTTTTATCTTGTGGAATTGTATTTTCTCTAATAAAATTAAATATTGTTGAGGTTTGTTTGTAGTTTTCTACATCAAATGTTCTTGCTGATGGATATTCTTTTTCTATCATTCTAATTAGGGCTAGACGATCTTGCATGTCCATTGTTCTTGAAACTATTTTTTTGTATGAGAATTCTATATCTTCTTTATCGCTAAGATATTTTGATTTTTTTGTAAAATCGTTGTTTTCGTTTTGATAATTTTTCATTAGGTTTTCTAGAAATGTTTTTAAATCAAATGATAAAGCGTCTCTTTTTTGATTTAGTTGGGTTATTTTTTCTTCGTCGTATTCTTCGTTTAATATATTGTTTATTTCTTCATCAATGTTTAGTATTTCTTTGATTATGTTAGTTTCATTGTAGGTTGAAAATATTTCTCCACATTTATTTATATTATTATTTATTTCTTCTTTATCTTTTTCTATTATTTTTTCTAATGATTTTATTCTTATGTTTGCTTTGTAATTTAAGAACATTTCTCTTTCTACTTCGTTTGAAAATAATTCTAGGTTCATGTTTATACTCTCCTTATCTATCTTATGTTAATTATATGATTTTTTTATAAGAATTGCAATAAATTTTATTTTTTTTAAAAAAAGTATTGATTTTATTCAAAAGTTAGAGTATATTATATCTTGTAGTTGGCAAGTTGCCCGATTAGCTCAGTCGGTAGAGCGCACGGCTGTTAACCGTTAGGTCGTAGGTTCGAGTCCTACATCGGGCGCCATTTATGTAATTAGCAGGATTTATTCCTGTTTTTTATTTATGTTAGTATAATTATCTTTAAGTATATTAATTTTTATAAAATATAAATTTATTTAATTAAAAAATCACTTTGTTTTAAATCAAATACAAGTTACGAACTTATTTTCTTTCTGAAAATAATATATACATGGTTTAATATTTTTTCAATACTTTCTACAGTTATTTTCCTTTGATTTTTTATATTTTTAATAAAGTATTTTAACTCAAATAATCTTATTTTTGTATTTAAATCTCTGAAATAATCAAATTCGTGTCCATTAAGCAAAAGATATGTTTTATCATTAATAATTGCTTTATGGAGTTCTAAATAGTCTACTATATTAATAGGTTTTAAATTTAACAAGCCATCATTTATGAAAATAGGTTTAGTATTTTTTAGTTTACAAAACATTTCAACTTTCTTTTTTAATTCGTGAATTATTTTAATTTCTTGTTAGATTATTTTTATCATAATATCATCAACACCTTTTTTAAACGATAAAAAATCAATCTTTTCTGATTGATTTAATCATTAACATCGCTTTGGTACGACGATTTTTGCTTCTGGAGTGGGTGATATATATTTATCAAGAGAAGACCGAATAACGGCTCATTTTCTAACTTGTTTTATCTCATTGTTAATATATATGATATTAGAAAATAAGTTGGAATATAAATATACCAACACCCAAATAATAGATAAATTAAGAGAAATGGAAGTATATGAGAAAAAAGGAAAGGGATATTGTCCTGCATATACGAGAAATGATTTAACTGAAGATTTACATACTAAATTCGGCTTTAGAACTGACTATGAAATAATAAATTATGAAAATTATAAAAAATTTTTAATAGTGTTAAAAAAACAATTAGACGCAGATTTTTAAAAAATCTCAATTCCTTATAATTAAAGGGATTGAGAGTGATTTTTATATTACAATTGTCAAAGACAAGATTATATACAGTTATGAATATTTTATCAATCGTTTCGTTCTCTTTTCGTTCATATTGATTTTTATATTGAAAAAGCACATAAAAACCGAACTGAAAAGTTCGGATTAAATCAATCTGGAGCGGTTGTCGAAGATATCTACAACTTTTCACTTCTTAACGATTTGATATATAAAATATCAATCTTTACTAATATTTTATTCTAGTTTGTATCAATAAATTGTTAAATTATATGATAAAATATTATTAGGACGTGATTTTATGATAAAAAACTTTGTTAAACCAGAATTTAATAAAAAGGGATTTACTTGCTTTAAGTGTGGTACGTATTCGAATCATGATTGGGATAAAACATATATAAATTATACTACAGGGAAAACAGGTAGTTATAAACAAGGTGATGATATAAGTTATTTATCAGTATGTAGATGTCAACAATGTGGATTCATTAGTTATTGGCTAGAAGGTCAATTATTATCGCCGTTAAAATCAAATGTTGATTTACCACTTGAAGAAATGCCAGATGATATAAAAGAACTTTATAATGAAGCTCGAAATATATTTTATTTATCTCCTAAAGGAGCTTGTGCAATATTAAGGTTGGGATTACAAAAATTATGTAATCGATTAGCAGAAAAAGAAGAAGATTGTAAAATAGATGATGCCATAAAAGACTTGGTGGCAAATGGTTTGCCTAGTTCTTTGCAAAAATCTATGGATGCAATAAGAGTTATAGGAAATGAAGCAGTTCATCCAGGGCAAATAAATGTAGATGATAATAAAGAAATAGCGAGTGCATTATTTAAACTAATGAATATAATAGTTGAAAAAATGGTAATTGAGCCTAGGAAAATTGATGAAATCTATAAAATTTTGCCAAAGAATAAAATAGAGGGTATTAATAAAAGAGATGCTAAAAATAAGATAAGTGCAAAACAAACCGTTTAAATTGAATTGTTTATTCACTAGTGAACTAGTATTATTTGAAAAAGTGTGCTAAACATTTTACCATTTTTTAATAAATTAATAAAGATTTATTAGGAAATTTATTAGGAAATTTATTAGGAAATTTACTAGGATTTTTTTCGATTATATAGTATAATTAAATTAGGAAGATTGGAGGTATTAAAATGCTAGATGTTATTGAAGATAGTAGAAATGAATTTAAAATAAAATTACCAGA
>CAZTEJ010000085.1:0-4142 GCA_964612605.1 uncultured Clostridium sp.
TCTCTGTGGATGTCCTCGATCAGACCGCCCTCTTCCTTGGAGCCGGTGTCGTCGGACTTTTCCTTTGCCAAAGCGATGAAGCTTTCTTCGGTAGCCTCACCGGCCTTCCACTGAGCAAGCAGTTCTTCGGCCTCAGACTTGGCGGCTGCCTTTTCCTCGTCGGAGTAGGTGGTGTTGCCGTCATCGTCCTCGGTGCCACCCTCAAAGCTGACCAAAATGTGACGCACATTGTCCAGCTTTTCCAAATTGTCGTTTCTGGAGCGGAACATGACCACGGTGTAGCTGTTGGTCACTTCTACTTCGTTGCCGTCATCGTCCGTGGAAGTGGAGGTGTTGGGGAATATCGTCACATCCCCATCCTTGCGGCCGTCCTCGGACAGCCACTTGGCGTAATCCTCATTCAGGGAGGTGTACATGGTCTCGGCCTTTTCCGTGCTGGTGGGCTTGGTCTCCAGCTCTGCGTTGTAGTCCAGTGCGGCGATCGCAGCATCCAGCTCTTCAACGGAGGTGGCATTGCCCAAGGTCACGGAAGCGGCCTTTGCAGCCTCGCGGGCGGCATCCTTCTCCTCGTCGGAGTAAACGGTGTTGCCGTCCTCATCCTCGGTACCGCCCTGCAGGAAGCTGCTATAGCTGACGGTATAGTAGTTATAGCTGAAAGCGGAATATTCGCTGTAGTTTTCTGCTTCGGCAGCCCGGTAATCCGCATCGGTGTAGCTCAGGCTCTCCTGATGGGCAGTGTAGTAAGCAGAGGCAGTCTGACTGACGGTCAGATACTGCTTGTAGCTGTCCTCTGTGGAGCCGTTGCCGTACATGGCGCGCAGATAATCCTTGACGGAAGCGCCGGAGAATGCGGCATAAAGCTGCAGATAAGACAGATTGGTGTCGATGGTGCTCTGACTGCTTTCAGGCAGTTCAAAGTTCTCGGACACAGCCATGTCATACAGAGCATAGTCGCTCTTTGCGTTGGAGATGGCCTGCTCCAGGAAGTAATCTGCCCAGGTATCGCCGGTCTCTTCATCGTAGACCTGAGAGTCAAGGGATTCGGAAAGATCCAATCCCATGGACAGGAAGTAGGAGCTGGTGTAGTCACCGTAGTACTGGTTGACATTGGAATAGGTGGTAGCTACGGCATCGTAGAAGTAGTAGTTCATGGTGACGGTGTTGAGCTTGTGCTCACCGACGGTGGCAACTACCGTGTTCTTTTCAAAAATGCCGTTGCGGTTCACGCCGGCCACGATCTGAATGGCCAAAAACGAAACAAGGATCAAAGCCATGATCACGCTGAACAGAACCGTTAGAAACTTGACCTTCTTAGTCTCGGCCAGTTCCTTCTGTTGGCGCTCTGTCAGCATGGCAGCTTCCTGTTCCTTACGGATCTTCTTTTTGCTGGATGCACTCATGTAATCAATTCCTCTCATTTGCAAGTGGTAGCACCGCAAAGCCGGTGCATAGACTTTGCCATTATAACCGATTTATACGAAAGTTGCAAGTACAAATCTTAAAGAATGGACAAAAAACGACAAAAAGTTTTTTATTCAGCTACCATTCAGGGAAAAAGTGTATAAAAAGGGTGCAGAAAGCCATGCTCTCTGCACCCGACCCGCTTTAGCCGTCACGCATCCGATTATGACCTGCACGAAATGGCAGGTGGGTCGCCTCTCCGCAACTTAGCTGCTCCCAACATCCGCCTGCAGACAGGCGGGAGGTCTGCAATCCGCTGCGGAAGTTTCAGGCATCCCGAATAAAAAATGTGGGTCCAAAAGGACACGCCACGAACCAAGCAGGAAATGATCAAAATTCCTCGGTGTCTTCGTCCTCGTAAAGCTGTTCCATGATAAGGGAATATACGGTCTCCAATTCCTGATCGTCTTCAATAGCGGTCAGAATGCTGTCGCCGTCCTCCTCCACGGATTTGAGAATGGCCACATCGGTCGCATCTTCTCCCTCCGCACCGGCAGGGATCACAGCCAAATAGGTACTGCCATTCCAATCCAAAGTGGAAAGCACTTCCAATTCATATTCCGTGCCGTCCTCGTCCTCAATGGTCATGAAATCCGAACCAAACCGATCTTCCATACGCCCACTCCTTATCTTTCGATGGGTCTATTGTAATGCCTGGCGGGCGGAAAATCAAGAGCCAGCTTAAAAATATTTCAGCTTTTCCGGGGAAAACAGATTTTATAGATTATTAAAAAAATAGGGCTTTCGTTTTTTTATGGGGTATGCTATAATTGTATGAGTATAGCTATGAGCATATACCGAATTGACAGAAAAATCGTATCGCCCCGCAAAATCTGTGCGGGTATGATGGAGGTCATATAAATGGATAACGAGATACAAAAGAGAAAGGCTGTCCCGCAGGACTGGGAGCCTCCAAAGGCCGTGAGCACAGCATATAAAATTTGGAGGGGCGTATTTGCGGCGGTAAAGATCGCTGCGGGTGCGCTGTCCACGGTTTTGCTGATCGTGCTGGTCAGCGGATTTGTGTTTGCCGGAATGCTGGGCGACTTTTTGCAGGATGATATCCTGCCGGAGGCCTCTTTGGACTTGAGCGACCTGACATTGGATCTGAACTCCGTGATCTATTATGTGGACAGCAATAATCAGATCCAGATCCAGCAGGAGATCGATGCCCAGACCGACCGGAAGTGGGCATCCTATGAGGAGATCCCTGAGGATATGATCCATGCGGCCATTGCGGTGGAGGATCACCGTTTTTACCGCCATCAGGGCGTAGACTGGGTGACCACCATTCAGGCGTGCGCCCGGATGTTCTTCGGAGATTCTTCCGTGGGCGGATCCAGTATTACCCAGCAGCTTATCAAAAATACTTTCGGCAATTCCAGCGTGACCGTGCAGAGAAAGCTTTTGGAGATATTCCAGGCCACCCAAATGGAAAAGCGCTACGATAAGCAGACCATTTTGGAATATTACCTGAATGTGATCTATTTGGGGCAAAACTGCAACGGTGTCAAGGCGGCTGCCGAGACTTACTACGGCAAGGAACTGGAAAAACTGACGGCGGCGGAGTGCGCCAGCATCATCGCCATTACCAATAGCCCTACCTATTATGACCCCTATCAAAATCCGGAGAATAACCGCAGCCGTACGGAGACCATCCTGTGGCTCATGCGCAATCAGGGCTATCTGACGGAGGAAGAATATCAGACCGAGCTTAACCGGGAGCTGGTGCTCAAGGCCGGTATCGACCTTGAAGATACCATGGCGCAGTGTGCCAATACCGCGTGCGGCTATCGGGATACTGTCTCCACCCTGACCCACACCGACGGGGAATACTATTGCCCTCAGTGCGGAGAAAAGGTGGATGTGGTGCAGAACAACTCCAGCGGTATGTATTCCTATCACACGGAAGCGGTGGTCAAGGATGTGGCCAAGGCGCTTGCAGAGCAGGACGGCGTGGAATGGAATGATGCCACCCAGGAATTTTATATGCAGCGCATTCAGAACGGCGGCTACCATATTTATTCCACACTGGATTGGGATGTACAGCAGCAGGTCGAGGAGATCTACTGCAACCTGGACAATATTCCCTCTGTCCGCGGCGGCCAGCAGCTCCAGTCCGCTATCGTGGTCATCAACAATCAGACCGGCGACATCGTGGCTTTGGCCGGCGGTACGGGCGAAAAGACGGATTACTACGGCTGGGATAGAACCAGCGCAGAGCTCCAGTCCGGTTCTTCCATTAAGCCGATCTCCGTGTATGGCCCTGCCTTTGAAATGGGCGTGATCACCCCGGCTACTGTGGTCAAGGATCTGCCGCTGAACTATGACGACGGCAGCAACTGGCCGCGAAACGATAACTGGGTCTATAACTATTCCCGTACGATTTACAGTGCGGTCACATCCTCCGTCAACGCAGTCTGTGCATGGACACTGGATATGATTGGCACGGATTACAGCTATGATTTTGCCAAAAATAAATTCGGCCTGCACACCCTGATCGAGGAATATATCGACAGCAGTGGTACCTACCACAGCGATAATGCCTATGCGCCCCTTGCCATGGGTGCACAGACATGGGGCGTGACCGTCCGGGATATGGCGGCGGCCTTTGCCACCTACGCCAATGAGGGCGTTTACCGGGAGGCAAGAACCTTTACCAAGGTGTTTGACAGCGACGG
>CAZTEJ010000086.1:0-4125 GCA_964612605.1 uncultured Clostridium sp.
ATAAGATGAGTAAGGCTTCTAATCCTTATGGTGATGGTCATGCTAGTGAAAGAATTGTAGATGCTATAATTGAACATTTTAGTAAAGAAGTTTAATGCTTCTTTTTATTTTGTATGATATACTATTCGTGAAATGGAGATGTTTTTATGCAATTTATATGTTTATTTTTGCCACCTTTATTAGCGTTATGGGTGGATATGAATATTAACAAGATAAATAATTATAGTTATAATTTAATTATTAAATATTTTTTATATTGTTTATTTATTAATTATTTTAATAATTTAGGTATATGGCTTATTAGTAGTGAAAAATATTATTATTATAGTATGAATACTTTTACTTATGACTTTTGTTTTAAGTTTCTTTCTATGTCAATTATTTTTTCGATAGTTATACCTGTTTGTTTTAAAATTATAAAAGATAATTTTAGGTTAGATATTGAAGTAAGGAAAAAGAAAAATGGTAAAGAAAATAATAAATAATATTGTATTATTAATAAGTATAGTTGGATTAGTTTCTATTCTTTGGGTAAAAAATAATTGTTCTTTTAGTTCTTTTAATGAGATATTATATACTTTATCTTTTTCGATTGGTAATGCGAGTAGGGAATTGATTTATGATTATGTAAAATTTGTTGTATTATCAGTAATTGTTTGTGGTGGAATATTTTTATTACTTTATTTGTTATATAATATAGTAAAGAATAATGATACGTATATAAATATTGTGTTTAGAGGTAAGAAGCTATCTATTAATTTGTTTAATACCAAGTGGTTTAAAGTATTATGTAATTATGGTTCTTATATTCTTTTTCTTGGTGTTATTATTTATGCTTTAGATTATTTTTATGTTTTTGAATATTTAGGTGGTAAGTTACAAACTTCAAGTTTTTTTGAGAAAAATTATGTTAATCCGAAGGATGTTAATATTGAATTTGGCGATGAGAAAAGAAATTTAATTTATATTTATTTGGAATCTATGGAGAGTACTTATTCTAATATCAGTAATGGTGGTAAATATGAGAAGAATTATATTAGTGAGTTAACTAATCTTGCTAATAAAAATATTAATTTTTCTAGTACAAATAAGTTAGGTGGTGCATATCAGGTTTATGGAACTACTTGGACTATTGGTGCGCTTATTGGTAGTACCTCTGGTATTCCTTACAAATTGGTATTTAGTGATAATGGTAATACTGAATTTGAAAATTACAAACAATTTTTACCTGGGGCTTATTCTTTAGGTGAAATACTTGAGGATAATGGATATAATAATTATCTTATGGTTGGATCTGATGCTAAATTTGGGGGACGTGATATATATTTTCAAGAACATGGTAATTATGAAATATATGATTATTATTCAGCTATTGATGATGGTATAATTGATAGTGATTATTATGTATTTTGGGGATATGAAGATGATATTTTATTTGATTATGCAAAGGAGAAGCTTTTGGAAATAAGTAAAAGTGATGAACCTTTCAATTTTACTATGTTAACCGTAGATACGCATTTCCCTGATGGTTATTTGAGTGATTTTTGTGAGACTACTGATGATAATATGTATTTAAATTCTGTAGTTTGTTCTAGTTATCAGGTTAATTCTTTTATTAAGTGGCTTAAAAAACAAAGTTTTTATGAAAATACGACTATTGTTATTTCTGGTGATCATATAAGTATGAATAATTATTCTTTTGATGATATTGAATATTATGATAGATCAATATATAATGCTTTTATTAATTCAAGTATTGGTACTTCCTGTAATAAAGAAAGGCTTTTTAATACTTTTGATATGATGCCAACTGTTTTAGCGTCTCTTGGTGCTAATATTGATGGAAATAAGTTGGGTCTAGGTACTAATTTGTTTAGTTGTGAATCTACTTTAAGTGAGTTATATGGAATTTCTTATATTAATGATGAACTTAATAAAAATTCGAATTATTATGTTAAATGTATTAATTCTAATAAGTGTTAACATTTTAGTAAAGAAGTTTAATGCTTCTTTTTATTTTGTATGATATACTTGTTATGTAAAGTGGTGATAGAATGAAGGATAAAATTTCTAAATTTATTAATGTTATGAAGAGGGATGGTTTTTTTAGGACTGTTAAGAAAACTTATATTTATATAATGGGGAATTATGTTAGTAAGATTAATATTTTTAAAAGGATTAGGTTTTTAATAAAGAAGAATGATATTTCTAATGAACTTGATGTTATTTTAGGTGGTGATTATGATAGGATTTTAGTTTGGAGGGGGTCTTTTGGTTGGAATGTTCCTTTATATCAAAGACCTCAACAGATTGCTAATTGTTTAATTGATAAGAGATGTTTAATTTTATATGAAGTTACTAGAATGACTGATAAGGTTGATTTTATAAAGAAGGAAAAGGATAATTTATATTTGGTAAATTATGAGATTAGGGCTTTTGAAAGGTTATTGTTTGAAAAGTTATGTAATGTTGATAGGCCTAAATATTTGCAACTTTATTCTACTTGTTGGGATGTTAAGAGTGAGGAAGTTAGTTTGTATGTTAATAATGGGTTTAGGTTGTTATATGAATATATTGATGATTTGAATCCGAAGCTTGCTGGTACTGATAAGTTGCCTTTAAATGTTGCTAATATTCATGATTATGTTATTAATAATAGGGATGTTTTAGTTGTTACTAGTGCTGATAAGTTATATGATGATATGGTTATGAAGAGGGGAAGTAAAAAGAATGTTATTTTATCTTCCAATGGAGTTGATGTAAATCATTTTAAAATGGAGAAGAAATCTATTGATGTAATGGAGGATATTAAGGATAATTATAGTTTAGTTGTTGGATATTATGGTGCTTTGGCTAGTTGGTTTGACTATGAATTGGTAAAGAGATTAGCTAAACATTATCCAGATGTTGCGTTTGTTTTAATTGGTATTAAGTATGATACTAGTTATGATGATTCTGGTATTAGTGAATTTGATAATGTTAAGTATGTTGGTAAAGTTGATTATAAGGAGTTACCTGATTATGCTAATTATTTTGATATTGCTTGGATTCCTTTTGTTATTAATGAGATTACTTTGGCTACTAATCCTTGCAAGGTGTTTGAATATATGGCTTTAGGTAAGTATATAATTACTTCTGATTTACCTGAATGTAGGAAATATAAATCTGTTAATATTGCTTATAAGTTTAAGGATTATGTTAATTTAATTGATAATTATAAGATGGATAATAATTATATTAAATTACTTGATAGGGAGGCTTTTGATAATTCTTGGGATAGTAAGGCTGATGATATTATTAAGTTATTAAAGAAGGGTGAATAGACTATTAATTTAGTCTTTTTTTTGATATTATTGTTTTGTGATGTAATATGAAAGTAAATATGTATGATTTTGATAAAACTATTTATGATGGTGATAGTTCAGTTGATTTTTTTAAGTTTTGTTTTAAGAAAAGATATGTTAAATTTAATAATTTAATTAAAATATTAGGTGGTTTTATTAAGTATGTTAGTGGCGTTATTGATATTACTGGATTTAAGGAGATTGTTTTTAGTTTTTTAAATAATATTGATGATGTTGATAGTGTTGTTAAAGAGTTTTGGGATAATAATAGATGTAAAATAAAGAAATTTTATTTAGATAAGAAACATGATAACGATATTATTAATTCAGCTGGTCCTTATTTTTTACTTTACCCTATTTGTAATGAATTAGGGGTAAATGATTTAATTGCTTCTGATGTTGATAAGAAAACTGGTAAGTTTAATTATATGAATAATAGTAGAGATGTTAAGGTTATAAATTTTAAGAAGAAGTATTCTAAGTTTAAAGTAATGGATGTTTATAGTGATAGTATGAATGATAGTTATATTCTTGAGATGGGGAAGAATGCTTATGTGGTTAAGGGTAATGAGATTATAAATTATAAGGATTATAAGGTTAGTTTTGTTAAAAAGTTATTTAAAAGTATATGGAATTTTTATCGAAGTCATTTGGAGATAGTTAATTATTTGTTTGTTGGTGGTTGTACTACTTTGGTATCTATCATTAGTTATATGTTATGTAGACGTTTTAGATTAAGTTTAATTGTTTCTAATATTATATCTTGGGTTTTGGCTGTTCT
>CAZTEJ010000087.1:0-4054 GCA_964612605.1 uncultured Clostridium sp.
CAGCATCATTATTATTAATAATAACATCAAGCATATCATTTATATATATAAAACTATTATCCATAACTAATTCACAACATAACTTAGAATCATTTAACATAATAATCGCATTTCTAATTCTCTCTAACATCTCACTAGTTAAATAAATACTATTATTTAATAAATATACAATACCTTTATAATCTAAATCCTTATATCTTTCTTCTTTACAAATACCTATTTGACCAACCAAATACTCATCTAACTTATCTATAGTAATAAAATTAAGTTCACTAACCCCATATTTACTACACAATTTATTTACTTCTTCTTGTTTCTCTAAATAAAATTTTTTTAAACTATTATGATATCTACTACCTACATAATCCCTATAAAATTCCTTTTTAAATTTTTCTTTAAGAATATTAAGCACACGTTCAATTGGATATTTATCTCTTAATTTACTAATATAATAATCATAAATCATATAATCTTTATTAATTCTAAATCCACTGAAACTTTCTTTTAAAAAGTCATACTTACAAACATAAGGAACACATAACTCTTCATCACTAATTTCAACATAATCCTTAGGAATATAATCCAAATATTTATAACTATAACTAAGAGGATAGATCATTCCCATTTTAATTAAATAATTCAAATCATCTTTACTATAATAATTACTAGAACATAACTTCACATCATCCTTTACAGCAAACTTAACAAATAACCTAGACAATTCAAAAAAATTATGATTGTTAATATGATTAAAACCACGATATACTTTTAAACCACTAGTTGCAACAGTAACAACACTATTAAAACCATTATCAACCTTTTCATTAACACAATCTAAAAAATCTTTATCTTCTATTTCAAAATAACTATCAATACCTTCTATATTTAATATTAAATCATTATAACATTGAACACTACAAGGATTTAATAAAAAACCATTTATTACTGTCCAACTATAATCACAAATATTTCTATCATTCTTTTTCATAACCAATACCTCCAAATTAAAATTTATTCCTATTATAATAAATCAAACTATATTATATTTCTTCCCTCTTTTAAATCTTTAAAAATAAACGAAACATAATAAAATGGAACAGTTAATATTCTATTAACTTTATCATACCCATAATTATTACCACTAATTTTAATAAATACATCATAAGTATTATGATATGAATATTTTTCTAAAGAATTCAAACTTCCCTTCCCCTTTTTAACATCAATTGGATAAATTTTATTATTACTTTCAACAATAAATTCTATTTCACAATCCCTCTTACCTTTCCAATAATAAAGACTATTACCACTAGCAACCAACTCATTAGCAACAAAATTTTCAAAGAAAATACCCGATAAAGATTTTTTTCCATCATTAGAAATAAAAGAAGAAGCATTTATACCACTTTGAAAAGAAAACATACCAATATCTCCCAAAAACAATCTAAATTTACTATCATTCTCTTTTATTAAAGGTAATGTAATATGTTCCTTCAATTGAAAACTTTGATTAACAATATGAGTCATACACAACCAATCTATAGAACTAACAAAATTTCTTGTCTTACTTTTATTCTCAATTAAACCAGGTGAAAAATTTTTAGATTCTCTATTCAATTCATTATATATATTATTAAATAAATTCCTTGTTCTAATTATAGATTCACTACTAGCCTGATATAATTCCATATCAGAAAGATAATTATCATATAATTCATTAATAATCTTACCACAATCAAGTAAATTACCACTTTCTAAATAACATGAAACAACCTCAGGCATCCCACCAATAAGAAGATACTTATAAACATACTCCATAACAAGTTCATGAATCGAACTTTCCAAGCATTCCCTATTTTCATAAGACAATTTAATTTTATTATACAAAACTTCATTAATATTAAGCAAAAATTCCTCAAAATTCATAGGATACATAGTTATCTGATTAATTTTACCAACAGGAAAAAGAAACTTATCACTAGAACTATTTGCCTTACCTACTCTATTGATTTTAATTCTAACCATAGAACCAGTCGCAATAACAGGAATTTCTCTAAAATCTTGACAAAAATACTTAAGAGCAGAAACAACATTTGGACATTCCTGAACCTCATCAAAAATAAGCAAAACATTCTTATCAATCATCTTACCCTTAACTAAAGAAATATACTCAATAATCTTTCCAGCATTAGCAGTACTATGACAAAAATCCCTAATCTCATCTTCTATCTTAAAATCAATATATATATAATTATCTTTATAAAATGATTCAGCAAACAACTCTTTTACCAAATAGGTCTTTCCAACCTGTCTAGCACCCCATACAATCAAAGGCTTTCTATTAATACTATTATTCCATTCAATCAAATCATTTAAAGTTTTTCTCTTCATAAAACCTCTCCTATCAAGTATAATATATCATGAATTGCACCTTTTGACAACAAAAATAAAACCTCATTTGCACCTTTTGACCTGTTTTTTTAAACCTCATTTGCACCTTTTGACAAAAAAAGAGATAAAAACATTACCTCTTAACAATTTTCTTAGCATCACTTTCACTTATTATACCCATATCAATAATATTATTAATATACTCTTGATTACCACTTAAAACAATTACCTTAAACATCTTTAATAAATAACCCTTAGAATAATTATCGTAATAATCTATTATTAATTTATAACAACTCACAGCATCATTATTATTAATAATAACATCAAGCATATCATTACAATCAAAATTATATTGAACATTAGTTATAATATCACAACATAACCTAGAATCACCATTATCAACGACAGCAGTAATACATTTATCAAATTCGTTTTTGTTTAAACGACATATCATTCTAACAAGATAGTCATTATCAACAATTCTATCCTCAAAATGATTGACTAGGTAATCGTATAAGTTATCTAATGTAATAAATTCAAGTTTTTAAATATTAGATAAACCATAATTATCTATTGCTTTATTAAACATATCTTTAGTATCATAAATGCTCTTTAGATATTCATTACATTCACGAATTTTACCATAAAAATATATTTCATCTAAATAATTATCATAAAATTGTCTTTCTATTTCTTTTCTTATTTCACTAAACATCAATTCAATACTATAATTTTCTTTAAGCTTATCAATAAAATAATCATTTAATATTCCCTCTTTATTACGAATAAAATTACAATTATCAATACAATCAAATAAACAACAATAAGGAACATTAAACTTCTCATCCTTACATCTAACATAATCTAAAGGAATATCTTTCAAATTATTATAGTCATACTTTATAGGATAAATTACTTTCTTATCAATTAAATTATTAATTTCTTCCCTACTATATAATTTATTAATATTAAAATCACTATCACTAACAGCAACCTTAACAATCAATCTATCAAATATAAATGGTTTCTTGTCCCAATTGCCATATGGAGTATACACATTAACCTCATCAGTTTCAAAACTAACAACTTTATTATAACTACAACCAGACTTTTTATTAATACAATCCAAAAGATCATTATCCTCAATCTCAAACCCATTAATACTCTCAAAATAACATAATAATTGTAAATAAGTATTATGATCAAGCGGATCACTTAAAAACTTTTCAATACATAACTTAATTAATTTATCATTACGATAACGTTCATCATTATATACTACTTTCATAACCAATTTTCCTCCCTTAATTAGCACATATCATACTATAATTCAGTATAAATGTCATCCATTCGTTCGCTTTAAGCCTTTTATATAAAACATTTACATCTTCTTGCTATAAACTAAAACCGAATCCTCATAGCATCGTTACCAAACTTATAACCATTAATCCCACTAAAACTAACTATATCTACCCCATCACACATCTCTTTAATCTTATTAAAATTATAAACATCTTTCCAATTATCATCATACCCCATACCTTTATTATAATCATATAAATAACTTAAAAGCATCTTTCCACCATCATTAAGAAACTTATTCAACCTTTCAAAAAGAACTTTAATCTCATCATAACTTAAATAACAACACACATTAGAA
>CAZTEJ010000088.1:0-3966 GCA_964612605.1 uncultured Clostridium sp.
ATATCTTTGACGAACTTCCTATACTTTTTGGTTCATATCATTTTAACACATACAAAAAATCCACAATTATTTTTTAAAAAGGTATTGACAAACGGCGAATAATGTGGTATAATATACTGTACAATCGAATGCAATGATGTTTAGTAGGAATGAACACCTACGCATCATAGCTATCAACCATTAGCGGAGCATAGAGATTAGAGGTTGAATCACTATGTTCATTGACGCTCCGGCAACCTTGATATATTTGTTCTCTTTTAAATGAAATACACGTCAGAAGTCATCTATGATGTGGGCGTAACGCGCCGATATGATGACCGTCGGGATGGTTAAACCACCGATGATATGATGCTCGTCGCAGTAAATGGCGATTGATAATGGTTGATTTCAGGCTATCTTAATACAGCTCTATGTAGTTGTATTGGGATAGCTTTTTTGTTTTTCTTAAATCAAAAAATTAAATGGAGAACCAGCAAATAAATGATGAAGTCAGAACAATTTTGAGGTAACTCTTTTTTTCCTCCTCATTAGCCCCCCGAAACTTTCGGTGCTTAAAACCGAGAAAAAATAATCCGTTCAAAAAAACATTTTTTCTATAATAGAGGGGATATAGAAGGTATGTTCTCTCGCTCCGTAAATTAAATGAGAGGGTGTTGTCCTGTGCCCTCTCATTAAAAAAAGAAAACAAACGTTCAAAAAAATAAGAAAGGAAATAGTCAAACGAACAATGAAAATCAATGCAGCTACACTGAAAGAAACGTATCTGTCATATGTGCCAAGAATAGCAGAGGATGAGCGGTTCTACCTCATTCCCGGTGCAGACGGATACACTCTAAGCACATATGGCAGAGTACACAACGTACACACCAATAGCACGGTGAAATCTACTTACCTTCCGCACATCGGCGAAGCATATCCGATACAATGGACAAACGGAAAAACGGAAATTATCAGCATCGAGAAACTCATATCTATGGTCTTTTTCGGTGGCAAGCCGTATATCCATCTCGGACAACCTAATTTTTCGGACAATGTCAACCGTTGGAAAGTGGAAAATTTACATCTGCTTCAATCGAAAAACCAATACATCGAATACATCCGCTCAAAAATCAACCACAGAGAGCCGAAATACGCGGAAAACCGCAAACACCACAAATTCATTAATCGAATGGAAAATTTAACGAAATTTGATGTACTTCATACGCGCGACAGAGCAAGGGCAAGAGCGACAAGCGAAAAAGTCAAAATGAGCAAACCGCATTATAAAAATACAACTATGTCGCAGGAGTTAATCGATAATCCGGATGAATTTTATAGGTGGTTTTTGGAAAATCAGTATTATCATCCGCTCGGTTTAGAGCTGGACAAAGACATCTTGACATTCGGTGAGACCGACATATACGCGAAGGATACCATGGCATTAGTGCCGCATTATATCAATGATTTTTTCAGGACGGTGCATTCGGAATTAGGTTACGGAATCAGATTTGTGGATAAATCAACCGAACAATACTTTACATTGAAAAACGGAAAAAATATAATTAGATACGAAAAATACGATGACGCTTTAAGAGCTGGGCGGAAGCTAAAAGCGGATAAAATCAGAGAAATGGTGAAAAAAGAAAAGGCTCTCGGATATATGCCCTCTCACATCTTAAAGGCGATGAGCAAGTGGGCGACGCTCTGCGAGAGGGGTAAAATAAAGATGTGGGAACCAGATATGAAAACTAAAAGAAAGATGAGGAAAATCAATGATTAGATACTATACGATTTACAGTCAGCGAATGGCAGGCTATCTTATGATGAACGGGTTCGTATTGAAAGGTGTTATTCAGCAACCATTGGAACGATTTAATCAGTTCATCTTTGTTGATTCGCCCGAACTAAGAGAGAAGATGAGTGAATACGGCAAGGAGGTGAAAAGATGAATAACGGAATCGGCAACTATGATTATCTGAAAACCAAGCAAGGATTAAAGGCTGTCAACCGTTCGACCGGTGAAGTAACAGATGCGATTGAACGGAAATTCCCTGTCGGCTCTACGGTTATTACGCCTGAATGTAAAAAGGCATACAATCAATATGCGGCGAAAAATGAAACCAAAAGAGTCATTAACAGTGTTCTCGGTCACTTTTTCTTTATTCCGCGTGATGAGGATTTCGCCGACCTATTGCCGCAGACGGTTACACGGCTAATCTATTTGAACACTTTCATTGACTATAACACCAATCGATTAATGCTGACTCAACGAACACCAATGCGGAGAGCGGATTTAGTAGAGGTGCTTGGAATATCCAAGGCAGCAGTGAGCCAATTCTGGAAGGCTGCCGCTCCCAAATACATCAGAGAAGATGATGATGGCTTGATGTTCACCAACCGTAATGTGTTTGTCAAGCGTAAATTACAGAAGAACAGTTATAATCCAATGCAAAAATTCTATATTAACGGCATTAGGACATTATATCGGTCTACCGACATATCAAACCACAAACATCTCGGCTATGTATTCAAGATGTTGCCATTCGTCAATACCGAATACAACATTCTCTGCCACAATCCCGATGAATGTGACCTCCATTCGATTAGGTCGCTATCATTCGGTGAATTTTGCGAAAGCATCGGTTATGACGTATCCAACCTTGACCGTCTGCTGAAAATCTATAAAAATCTTAGATTCGATGTTGATGGCGAGCAAGAGAGATTCGCCGCCTTTACATATGATGGATTTAACAAAGGTGATATGCAGATTTTCGTCAATCCACGCATTATGTATAACGGCTCGGATTTCAATAAGGTAGAAGTGTTGGGCGCATTCTGTAAATAATGTGCTCCTCATTTTGTAAACGCCGTTTTTTGACGATTTTTTGCTTTAGACCTCGAAAGTTTCGATGCTAATGAGGGGAAAAGTGCTAAAAACTAACTCCTCATTTTGTGAACTTACAAAAACCCTCTACGCTCCGAAAGTTTCGGGGCTAATGAGGGATTTTTCGAAAACGAGTTCTCTATTCTACCACTTAGGTAGTATGAATGAGCTAAATTGAAACCACAAACGGAATGATGGCATTCGGTTTCGATTTAGCGAATGAATGACAAGGACGGCAACGTCCGCTGTCAAGCCCAAAACTATATAATAATGTAGAAAAGTATAATGCAATTACTGTTGTGGTTATTGTTACGACATCCATACATCCGTTCAACCACAATAGCCACAATAGTAATGCCATGTGCGCTAATTGCTTAATGGCAATTAGCCACATGACTAATAACACACGGAGGATATAATAATACATGGACAAAAAATCAATCATCACAATTAAAAAGAATGACCTAATCCAAAAAGTAACAGTCATCGGAGTAGACGGCAAAAACTCATGGCATAATGTAGATTGGTCAATCGTTACGTCTGTGGATGATATGACGATTTACGCTACGGTGATAGCATATCATTGCAAGGACACACCCGAAGATTTCAAAGGAAAAAAGCACCACTATCATGACGACCTTGTATCGGCTGGATATACGATTATTTATGACATACCCAAAAAGGTACAAGTCAAAGCAGGAGATTATGTTCTCAAGGAGTATATAGAACATTCTAAGTCCGGGAAAGAAAAAAATAAAAAAGATTATTATTTCATTTTGGATGTGGATAGCGATGGTATCGATTTAATGGCAATGAGTGGTAAACCATTCAAAACTGAAACCGTTTGGAACTATGACGATTTCAACGATTGCACAATCAATGGATATGAAACCAACGAAGTAACCATAGTGGATGTCATAGAGAAAGTGTGTACTTTCGGTCAATACTCGGTTATCAATGATGAGAAAGTCGTTGGATACCGATACATCTACGGCGATAAAGCGGTGTTACATCGGAAAAGAGTGGATAACAGAAGAAATTCAAAGCACGGATTACCGCAGAACTTGACACAACACAATTAGAAAAAGATGTCAAGAATCTGG
>CAZTEJ010000089.1:0-3957 GCA_964612605.1 uncultured Clostridium sp.
GGGCAGAAAAGGGATTGACGGCAATGTTAAGAAGTGTTATAATTAACACGCTATAACAAAACGAAAGGAAGGATACAACTTGGCAAACGCAGTAATCATGCCCAAAGCGGGCATTACAGTGGAAAGCTGTATCATTGGTACATGGGAAAAGAAGATCGGCGATCCGGTCAAGATCGGTGACATTCTGTTCACCTACGAGACGGATAAGGCAAGCTTCGAATGTGAATCCACCGCAGAGGGCACTCTGCTGGACATTTTCTTCGGTGAGGGCGACGAAGTCCCCTGCCTGCAAAATGTCTGCGCCATCGGCAACCCCGGTGAGGACTGCAGCAGCCTGCGCGGCGGCAGTCCTGCTCCTGCTGCCGAAGCACCTGCGGCAAGCGCCGCTCCTGCCGCAACTGCCGCTCCTGCGGCCGTCTGCAACACCAAGGCCAAGGCCGTCATCATGCCCAAGGCCGGTATCACCGTAGAAAGCTGTATCATCGGTAGCTGGGAAAAGAAGGTCGGCGACCAGATCCAGATCGGTGATGTGCTCTTTACTTACGAGACCGACAAGGCAAGCTTTGAATGTGAGTCCACCGCAGAGGGTGAACTGCTGGAGATCTTCTACGAGGAGGGCGAGGAAGTCGTCTGCCTGCAGAATGTCTGCGCCATCGGCCCCCACGGCGAGGATTGCGCCTGCCTGCGTCCCGGTGCTGAGATCCCTGCTGTCGCAGAGGCCGCACCTGCTGAGGCTCCTGCCGCCGCTGCCGCAGAAGTCGCTTCTGCCGCTCCCGTTGTGGGTGCTCCCGTTTCTCCCAGAGCCGCAAAGCTGGCTCAGGCGCACGGCATCGACCCCACCTTGGCCGCCGGTACCGGCCCCAACGGCCGTATTATCGAGCGGGATGTGCAGAAGCTGATCGCACAGGGCATGCAGCCCAGAGCCGCCGCTGCCGCTGCGCCTGCTGAGGACGAATACGAGGATGTGAAGTTCAGCGGTATCCGCCGTGCTATCAGCAAGTCCATGCACACCTCTCTGTCCACCATGGCACAGCTTACCCACAATGTGAGCTTCGATGCTACCCAGATTTTGGCTTACCGCAAGGCACTCAAGGCCGCCGGCGGTGACTATGCAGGCATCACCATCGGCGATATCCTGCTGTATGCCGTTTCCCGCACTCTGCCGGGACACAAAGATCTGAATGCCAATATGCTCGACGACAACTCCATCCGCAAGTTCAACCATGTGAATTTGGGCGTGGCTGTTGACACCCCCCGTGGCCTGATGGTACCCACCATCGTGCACGCCGACGAAAAGAGCCTGCTAGAGATCTCTCAGGCTGTCAAATCTCTGGCAGCCGAGTGCCGTGAGGGTAACATCAGCCCGGACAAGCTCTCCGGCGGTAGCTTCACCGTGACCAATTTGGGCTCCTTCGGTGTGGAATCCTTCACCCCGGTCATCAATCCTCCCCAGACCGGTATTTTGGGCGTTTGCGGCACCACTGACCGGGTGCGCAAGAGCGCAGACGGCGGCATTGAGCTGTACCCGGCTATGGGCCTGAGCCTGACCTACGACCACCGCGCAGTGGACGGCACACCGGCTTCTCGCTTCCTGCAGGAGCTGTGCAAGAATTTGGAAAACTTCACCACCCTGCTGGCGAAATAAGGAGGAAATACCATGCCTAAGAGTTTATTTGTGGATCCTGCCGAGGTGCGTAAGCCCGGCAAGGTCACATTTCAGGATATTCCTGTCAATCAGTATCACAAGACCGTTAAGGAGGAGCTGGACTCCGGTAAGTACACCAAGGAAGATCTGATCCGCATTTTCCGGGATATGACCGTCCTGCGTGAGTTTGAGACCATGCTCAACCTGATCAAGACCCAGGGCTCCTATAACGGTATCGACCACACCTACCCCGGCCCTGCCCATCTGTCCACCGGTCAGGAGGCTGCCTGCGTAGGTCAGGCCTACCTGCTGGACGAGAACGACTTCTCCTTCGGCTCCCACCGCTCTCACTCCGAGATCCTGGCAAAGGCGCTCTCCACCATCAACAAGATGTCCGATGAGCAGCTCATGGGCGTTATGGAGAACTTTTTGGACGGCAAGTGCCTGCGCGCCACCCAAAAGCTGGGCGAGACTTCCAGCGTAAAGGAACTGGCCATCCGCTTCATCCTGTACGGCACACTCAGTGAGATCTTCGCCCGGGAGACCGGCTTCCATATGGGCATGGGCGGCTCCATGCACGCCTTCTTCCTGCCCTTCGGCATTTACCCCAATAACGCCATCGTGGGCGGTTCCGGAACCATTTCCACCGGCGCTGCTCTGTACAAGAAGGTCAACAACAAAAAGGGTATCGTGGTATGCAATGTGGGCGATGCGGCTATGGCCCGTGGCCCTGTGTGGGAAGCTCTGAACTTCTCCGCCATGGATCAGTACAAGACCCTGTGGGAGTCCCACAAGGAAGGCATGCCGATCCTGTACAATATCTTCAATAACTCCTACGGTATGGGCGACCAGACCCGTGGTGAGACCATGGGTCAGGGCGTTATGTCCCGTATTGCTTCCGGTGTCAGCCCCACCCAGTTCCATGCCGAGACTGTGGACGGCTACAATCCGCTGGCCGTTATCGACGCTATGGAGCGCAAGCTGGAGCTGCTGCGGAACGGTCAGGGCCCCGTCATGCTGGAAACCATCACCTACCGTTACTCCGGCCACTCCGTGTCCGACCAGAACGCATACCGCACCAAGGAAGAGATCGAGGCATGGAAGGAAGTTGACCCCATCGTCACCTATCCCAAGAGCCTGATCGAGGCCGGTGTGATGACCCAGGAAGAAGTGGACGCCATTTTGGCCGAAACCTCTGCCCGTATGACCATGATCTGCAAGGCCGCCGCAGATCCGGAGATCAGCCCCTACTGCGATTTCCACAAGGATCCCGCTGTTGTGGAGCGGCTCATGTTCTCCAATCAGAAGGTCGACAAGTTTGACGACCGTGAGCCCGAGTACACCGTTCCCAAGGAGGAGGCCGAGGGCTACAAGAAGATCAAGTCCAAGGAGCGCAGCCCCATCGGTGCAGACGGCAAGCCCGTCTCCAAGATGAAGCTGTTCAACCTGCGTGATGCTCTGTCCGAGGTCATTTACGACCGCTTCTACGAGGATCCCACCATGATCGCCTACGGCGAGGACTGCCGTGACTGGGGTGGCGCATTTGCCGTCTACCGTGGCATGATGGATGCTCTGCCCCACAGCCGCCTGTTCAACTCTCCTTTGGCCGAGGGCGCCATCGTGGGTACCGCCGTTGGCTATGCCCTGTCCGGTGGCCGTGCATTGGTCGAGCTGATGTATGCAGACTTTATCGGCTGTGCCGGTGACGAGATCTTCAATCAGATGTCCAAGTGGCAGGCTATGTCCGCCGGTATTCTGAAGATGCCGCTGGTTCTGCGTGTGTCCGTGGGCTCCAAGTACGGTGCTCAGCACTCTCAGGACTGGACTGCCCTGTGTGCCCATATCCCCGGCCTGAAGGTCTGCTTCCCTGCAACACCTTGGGAGGCTAAGGGCCTGATGGAAAGCGCTCTGCGCGGAACCGACCCGGTCGTGTTCTTCGAGAGCCAGCGTATTTACGATGTGGGCGAGCAGTTCCACGAGGGCGGCGTTCCCGACGAGCGTTACGAGATCACCATTGGCGACACCAACAAGGTGCGCGACGGCAAGGATATCACCATCCTGACCGTGGGTGCAGCTCTGTACCGGGCAATGGATGCTGCCAAGCAGTTGTCTGAAAAGTACGGCATGGAAGCCGATGTGATCAACATCCACTCTCTGGTGCCGCTGGACTACACCAAGATCGTGGAGTCCGTGCGCAAGACCGGTAAGGTGGTTTTGGTCTCCGATGCCTGTGCCCGTGGTTCCTACATGAACGATGTGGCAAGAAACATCACCGAGCTGTGCTTCGACGATCTGGATGCACCTCCCGTTGT
>CAZTEJ010000090.1:0-3921 GCA_964612605.1 uncultured Clostridium sp.
AATCTTCATTATCTGCTTTTACAGTTGCAAATAAAATATTTTCTAATTCATCTTTGGTATAAACACCATAATAAGAAGTATATTTATTATAATTACTTAAAGCATCTCCACTATAATATGACGTATAATTATCTAAATCATCACTAGGCATTAAACTTACTTTTTTAAATTTACCACCCTCAAGATAATTTTTAGTCCCCTTCTTTGGTATTATAGTAACTATTGCATCAGTATAATTAATATCTTTATTATAAACATATATAACCGGTGCCTTTTTTGTATCAGTATCAATATTAACATTATTCAAAATAATATTAACATCACCTTTAATACCATTAGTATTAACCCCAACCATCATACCTTTTCTAGTACCAGTTAATTCAATATTCCCCTTAGTATTAATATTTAATACATCAATTTCTAAAGTCTTAATTTTTGTATTATTTGAATTATTATCTATAAAATCATCTAAATCAGGACTTATAACACTAGATACACCATCAAACAAAAAATTCGTAAAATAAACCTCCGGTAATTTATTACCATTATAATCAATTAAAAAATCATCTAAAGAATCATAACTAGTAATATTACTATAATTTTTACCATCAGTTGATATTTTATTAGATTCAATATTAATATATGTAGTCTTACTTTCCGCTTTTACATTAACCATAAACCCCATCATTAATACAAATATTACAAACAAATATTTTATTCCTTTTCTCATCCATCCACCTCTATTTAATATTTTGATTATTAGGAATTTCAGGTGGATTATTACTATCCATCATTCCACCCTGACCTCTATCATCCATTTTAATATTCATATCATTACCACCCTTAACATTAGTAGCAACAGTATAAATATAAATCGAACCAGTCGAAATAATTGCTCCTAACAATAATCCAACTAAAAATATAATTACTTTCTCTTTCATCTTTTATCTCCTCTCATATACATTCTTATTATATACAAATAATATGAATATATTGTGAAAATATGAAAAAAGATTAATTCTTTTAAACTAATCTTTAAAAATTTATTATTCACAAATTCCATTATTATTTTCAAAATAATCAACCAAATTATTCATAGTTTTTTCTATATCAGTAAAATCAATATAATTATCTTTTAGTTCTTTTTGAAGTTCCATTGAACAATTTGAACAACTAAAATATCCATCACTACCAACTACTATAATATAATCCTCAGCATCTACAACACATTGAAGTTCTACCTCTTGTGCTACATTAACATCAACTCCACCCTTATTATTCCTAACATAAGTAAATAAAATCAACGTTACAACATCAATCACAAATAATACTACAAATATAATACCAATACCCTTAAGTATTTTAATAATCATACCTGCAAGTTTTTCCGTATTACTTACTTTTTCTACTAATACCTCTTTAATATCATTATCCAAAAGTTCATCAACACTAACATCTAAAGTTTTAGATAATAATTTTAATTGTTCAGGATTAGGAGAAGTTTCACCTAATTCCCAATTTGATATTGTTTGTCTTGTTACACCAATTTTTTCCGCTAACATTTCTTGAGATAGTTTAGAATTCTTTCTTAACCTTAAAATATTTTCACCCAACTTCATAAAATTGCTCCTTTCAAGTTCTATTATAAATAATTAATAATTAAAATTCTACCAAATATCTTTGGAAATATCGCAAAGAATTTTAACATTTAATACTTCTTTTATATTAATTTATTTATTTAACATACTTTATATAAAAAAGTACCATATCTATCTAAATCCTGGATAGTTATTGTTCCATATTTTAAAGCATCATTTACTTTTTCTTTATATCCATTTTCATATTCAACAATAATATATTCATTTTTAATACAACTCCAATAATAAGTATAATTACTATCTTCATAAAAACTCTCTAATTCTTCAGCACAAGCAAAGTCTTTTACATCTTTTGAAGTATCTCTAACACTTATAACATTAACCTTTACATCAGAACAAGCAAGTTTTAACCCTTTTCTTTTAATTTGCGGAACCGAATATTCTGCACAATTATAAACATCATAAAATACTCCTCTATAAACATTTCCACCATCATTTTGTATAGCAAATAATGGTCTATTAACTGTAAAAATACAAACCATATCAATTACAAATAATAAAACTATTACTACAAAAGTTATCCCAATACACCTTTTCATTAATCCTCCTAAAACTTCCTAAATTATCCTCTCATATTATACTACATATCAACTATATTAATTTCCACCAAATAATAAATCAAATTCTTTTTCAACAAAATCATTATCATTTAATTTTTGCTCTACATACTTATTAAATTTATCTTTATCAATATCTTCATCTTTTACCTCCAAATAATTAGGATAATCCTTTCCTATATTATTCCTAGTAACTCTATATGAACTACCACTAAAATTATATTTAATATATTGAGCATCATCAATCAATAAAAATATAGATATTGAATTATAAATCAAACTTTTTTCAATATATAAATTATTATTTACATACCAATCAGTTATACTATAATCTATTATTATACCAAAATTCTTCTCATCAATTTCAAAAACTAATCCATATTCAGAAAGAGGTAAATTATATAATAAGTTCCCAACATTACTATTATTTTCAATATACTTATTCTTATATTTAATAATATTATCTATCCCACTCCTATTCCTATTAAAAAAAGTAATCTCTAAAGTATCAAAAGTATATTCCTTTTTCTCATCAATTATATAATACTCATTCATAGTATCAACATTAATCCTATATACATTATAAAATAAACTATAATACACAATTTCCTTTGTTTCTCTAAACCTAGTTTCTATCTTATAATTATAAATTGGAGGTCTATTATTTACCTTTACACCCAAATAATCAGCAACATAAAATATTCCAAATATCCCTACAAACAAAACAATTCCACTAATCTTATTAAACCTAAACATTCTAACCAAACCTATTACGAATAAAATAATACCTATAATAGAATAAATACAACACCAACTACTTTCTTTATCAAAAATAGTTAATGCAGAAACACTTATAACTGCACCCATAACCATCATTATAATAGATATTTTCCTATACACATTTTCTACTTTTTTATTAGAATAATCTAATGTTTTGATTATACCTAACTCCATATCTTCAACTATATTTTCCTTATCTAACTTTTCACCAGATAATAACTCATTTAATGTTATACCCAATTCCTCACTTAAAGGTTTCAATAAAGATAAATCAGGCATATACCTACCAGTTTCCCATCTGGAAACAGTCTTATTTGTTACCCCTAATTTCTCAGCTAATTGTTCCTGGGTTAACCCTTTATTCCTGCGATTTAAAGCTATAAACTTTCCTATTTTATCTAAATTCATTATTCTCCACCTCACAAAAATAATACTATATTAATACTAAAACAAACACCACACAAATAGCGAATTACTTATTCACCAACAATCTTCTTTTGCCAACTTCTTTTATTACATCTAGGACATTTCATATACCTTGTTCTACCAAAATGCATTGATAAAAAAACCATATTAAATGAAGGAATATACTTATGATTACAATTAACACACCTATAATACCCAGCAGTTTGTTCAATTATTAAACTATTATAAATCCCAAATAAGAACATAAACAATCCTAAGATAATAAGAATAATCTTAAGCCATACCTCCATTTCAACAAAAGATGCAACAAAAACTAAAGTAAGAAATGTTATAGAAGACATATAACCAATTATCCATTCTAAAGATAATAATTGCTTATCCTGCTCTTCCTTAACCCTAGCCATTTCCAATAAATTCTTTTCTAATAACTTTTCATTATCTTTCATATCAACTATTTTTCCACTATATAAATCATTAATTGTTATATCTAATAATTTACA
>CAZTEJ010000091.1:0-3871 GCA_964612605.1 uncultured Clostridium sp.
ATGAATGATACTAATTTTGTTAATCCTTCTGGATTAGAGTATAGGGATGATGCTAATGTGTCTACGACTTATGATATGGCTTTGTTATCAAGTTATGCTATTAATAATTCTATATATAAGGAGATAGTTGGTACTAAGAAGATAGTTGTTAAAACTGATTTAAAGTCTTATGTATGGAATAATAAGAATAAATTATTAACAAATTATAAGTATACTACTGGAGGAAAAACGGGGTATACTAAGAGGGCTAAGAGGACTTTGGTAACGAATGCTTCAAAGGATAATGTTAATTTAACTGTTGTAACGTTTAATGATTCTGATGATTTTAATGATCATAAGGAATTGTATGAAAAGTATTTTAAGGTATTAAATAATTATAAGATATTGAAGAAAGGTAGAATAGAGACTAGGTTAGATAATACTTATATTGAAGATGATTATAGTATGTCTTTATCTAAAGAGGAGTATGATGATTTAAGAGTTGAGATAAGTTATTATGATGAGAATGTATCGAATATTGTAGGAGAGGTTAAAGTTATTTTGAATGATAAGGAATATTTTAAGACTTGTATAGTTCAAAAGGTATTTGAGGAAAAGTCTTTTTTTCAAAAGATAATTGATAAAATAATAGGTAGGTAAATATGATAAATATAATATGGGGTATATTTATAGTAATAGGAATTGTTTATGGGATAATAAGTGGGAATATTTCTTCAATAAATGATGAGATAATTAGTGCTGGTACTAGTTCTTTTGATATTATAATGGGTATATTACCTTTGTTGGTTGTATGGATGGGGCTTATGAAGATAGCAGAGGTATCTGGGTTGATAGGTTTAATAGCAAGGTTATTGAATCCTGTGTTGAGGAAGTTGTTTCCAACGGTACCTAGGGATCATCCTTCGCTTGGATATATAGCATCGAATATAGCTGTGAATATGGCTGGGCTTGGGTCTGCAGCGACTCCGTTTGGGCTTAAGGCAATGGAATCGCTGCAGGAGTTGAATGGTGATAAGAAGAGGGCTAGTACGCCTATGATAACGTTTTTGGTTTTGAATACGAGTGGGGTAACTTTGATTCCGACAACGATTATATCTTTAAGGAAGGCAACTGGGAGTTTGAATCCAACTTATGTTGTTCCTTTGTGTATTTTGGCTACGGTGTGTAGCACTGTTGGGGGATTGACTTTGGATTATTTTATAAGGAGATATAATGGGGATATCTAGTATATTAATTTTGCCTTTAATAGTTCTAATTATAATAGTATATGGGTATTATAAGAAGGTTGATATTTATGATGAATTTTTAAAGGGTGCTAAGGATGGGGTAATAACAACTTTTAAGATTATTCCTAATACGGTTGGGATGATATTTGCTATTAATATATTAATAAAGAGTAATATAATACCGGATAGTTTATATTTTTTGGATGGTATGTTGACTAGGTTTGATTTAACTAGTGAGATTCTTCCTATGTGTTTTTTGAGAAGTATATCTGGAACAAGTACTTTAGGGATTATGGTAGATATATTTACTAAATATGGTCCTGATTCTTTGATGGGGATATTAGCGAGTGTTATTCAGGGATCATCTGATACGACTTTGTATGTGATTGCGTTATATTATGGTAGTGTGGGGATAACTAAGACGAGATATGCTCTTGGGGTGGGGCTTTTTGCGGATCTAATTGGGATAGTTGCATCTTTTTTATTAGTTTATTTATTTGTATAGGTTTATTGTAGTCTTGATGTATGTTTATTGTAGCTCTCTTCGACATAATTCGACAAAATAATAGTTACAAATATTATATAATTGTCATAAGAAAGGGGGAAATAATAATATTAAACTTTATATTAGGATTTTTCGTAGGAGGATTCTTAGGGATAACTATAATGTGTTTATTTCAAATTAATAATGATAAAGTATAGTAATAAAATTACTATATTTTTTTGATGAAAATGTAATTTTCGTACAAAATGTACGAAAAAGTTATGTGAAATATGTTAATCTACATATAGAGGAGTGATGTTATTATGTATAGAAAAATAGAAGATGAGTTAGATAATTGGAAATATGATTTTAAAAGTCCATTTATGTTAGTTGGTGCTAGGCAGACTGGTAAAAACGTATGTATTAGATAATTTTTGTAAAAATAATTATAGTAATTATGTTTATATTAATTTGGATAAAGAAGAAAATATTGCTGAGATTTTTGAACAAACTATTGATCCTGATATAATAATAGAGAAAATTGAAATTATAAAAAATATTAATATTAATCTTGATGATACTATTATTTTTTTAGATGAAATACAGGTAAGTGAAAGGGCTATTACTTCATTAAAGTATTTTTGTGAAAGTTCTAAACCTTATAAAGTGGTTTGTGCTGGTTCTTTATTGGGAGTTAAGATTAATAGGTTTAAGTCTTCTTTTCCGGTTGGTAAGGTATGTATTAAATATTTATATCCTTTAGATTTTGAAGAATTTTTAATTGCTTTGGGTGAAACTAAATTAATTGATGAAATAAGAAGTCATTATGTTTCTAATGAGCCTTTGTTGAATCCAATTTATGATAAGGCACTAGATTTGTATAAAAATTATCTTGTATTAGGTGGTATGCCTGCTGTAGTAAATAATTCTATACCAAAAGAATTAGCAAGGAAGAATAATACTTTTAAATATAGTATTGTTAATAAGGATGCAAGAAAGATTAGATATGAAAGTAGTTTGGATTGGTTAATTGCTAGTAATATGATATTAAAGTGATGTTGGGTTGCTTAGAGCATTATCTAATATAGATTATAGTGAAATATTATTGGATAAGAATGAGATGTTTAAAGGAGTTCTTACTGAGAATTATGTTGCTTGTTCTTTGTATCCTAAATCAAGGGAATTGTATTATTATAATTTTGATAGATATGAAATTAATTTTTTAATAAAAGTAGATGGAGATGTGATTCCGATTGAGGTAAAGAGTGGTAGAAGTTTAAATGAGTATATTATGAAATATAATCCTAGATATAGTATTAGGATATCTAGTAAGAATTTTGGGTTTGATAATAATATAAAATCTGTACCTTTATATGCTGTATTTTGTATTGGTAGATAATATGTTTTCAAAGTGCAAAAATGATTTTTTAAAGTGCAAAAATTGCACTTTGGAATTGTGTATTATTTTTAAAAATGATATATTATTAGTAGTTGAGAGGAGTTATTATGACTGAAAAAAATTGGGATTTAGAATTAGTTGAATATATTAAAGTAGGAGAACCAGAAAAGAAAGAAAAGGCTAAGGTTTGGGGAACTGCAATTGGATTACAAGATGTTGATGGATTGCAACCTTCTAAATATTTAATAGATACTGCAAAAGAACATATTGAGGGAAATATTAATATAGAAGAAGTTGAGAATAGGATAAATCAATATTATAAGGTTTTAAATAAAAGAAAAACAGTTGAAACGGAAAATACTGAAGAAGCAGATAAAGTTGCTGTAAGAATAACAGAAATATTGAGTGATAAATCATTTAATTTTAATCCTACTGAATTAATAAGTATACATCAAAAATTATTTTCCGGTGTATATAAACATGCCGGAAAAATAAGGAATTACAATATTGAAAAAGAAGAATGGGTTTTAAATGGGGATACCGTAATATATGCTTCATATGAAACAATTATGAATTCATTACAATATGATTTTGAACAGGAAAAAAGTTTTTCTTATAAAGATTTATCGTTGGATGAATCGATTAAACATTTATGTCGTTTTACATCAAATATTTGGCAAGTTCATCCTTTTTGTGAAGGAAACGGTATAGGCTATACTTGTTATTTATAATAAATAATGAGTTTATGCTCACTTTTTACAA
>CAZTEJ010000092.1:0-3748 GCA_964612605.1 uncultured Clostridium sp.
AAGAAATAACTGCTACAGGTAGAAGAAAAAGATCAGTTGCTCAAGTTAGAATGACTGCTGGTAAGGGTAACATTGTAGTTAATGGTAAGGATGTTAATGAATATATGCCATATGCTACTTTGGTTATGGATATTAAACAACCTTTGGTTTTAACTGGTAATGAGAATAATTTTGATATTAAGGTTAAAGTTAATGGTGGTGGATTTTCTGGTCAAGCTGGCGCTATAAGACTTGCTATTGCTAAGGCTTTAAATGAATATGATAAGGATTCTGATCAAACTAGAGAAGATGCTTATCATACTGTATTAAAGGCAAATGGTTTCTTAACTCGTGATCCAAGGGTTAAAGAACGTAAGAAATATGGTCTTAAGAAGGCAAGAAGAGCTCCTCAATTTAGTAAGAGATAGGTATAAAGTTTCTAGTTGGCTCTATAAACGTTTTGTTTATAGAGTTTTTTTGTAAAAAAAAAATCGTATGATACGATTTTAGTCTTCTATGTTATTGTTGTTAAATATATCATTATCAAAGAAGTTTTCTAATGATATATTTAATGCTTTACATAGTTGGAATATAACTAATGCACTTGGATTTTCTGTGCGGCAGTTTATCATGTCTCTTAGTGTTGATGTTGGTACTGTAGATGTTTCTGCTAATTTGTTTGGTGTTATATTCCTTTCTCTGCATAGTTCGGTAATTCGTTTGCTTACCGCTTCTTTTAACTTCATATTCATTCACCTGTGAACATTTTACTTAATTTTGTTGATAAATATGCACGAATTTTCGAAATTCGGTAACATATATTTATTTTCTTTACAAATATGTTAATTTAGGGTAAACTATTTTTTGATTGGAGGTTTTTATGTCTGATGTTCTTAATTATATTAAGAGTTTAGGGGTTGATGGTAAGGTTGTTCTTGCTTGTTCTTATGGTCCTGATAGTATGTGTCTTCTTGATTTACTTGTTAAGTGTAATCTTGATGTTGTGGTTGCTCATGTTAATCATAAACTTAGAATTGAATCTGATAATGAATATATTGAATTAGAAAATTATTGTAAATGTAATGGGATTTGTTTTGAGGGATATGTTATTAATGATTATCCTAAAGGGAATGTTGAGAATGTTGCTAGGGGGATTAGGTATAAGTTTTTTGAAGATGTTATGAGGAAGTATGATTCTAAATATTTGTTTACTGCTCATCATGGTGATGATTTGGTTGAAACTATTTTAATGAGGTTGTCTAGGGGAGCTTCTTTTAAGGGGTATGGTGGTTTTGAGGTTATTTCTAAGGTTAAGTTTTATTCATTGGTTAGGCCTTTGATTTTTGTTACTAAGGATGAGATTGTTAATTATGTTAATGATAAGGGGATTCCTTATGCGATTGATAGTACTAATTTGGAGTTTGTTCATACAAGGAATATTTATCGTCATAGGGTTTTGCCTGTTCTTAAGGAGATTAATCCAAAAATTCATAAGAAATTCATAAAGTTTAGTAATAATATATATGATTATTATAATTATGTTAATGAGGAGGTTAATAGTTATAAGAATATTTTATATAATAAGAATAAGTATTTAGATATTAATGAGTTAAGTATGCTTCCTATGTTTATTTTAAAGTTATTAATTGAGAGTATTTTATTTGATATTTATGGTGATAGTATTAGTGTTATTGAGGATAAGCATGTTGATTTGATTATTGATTTGATGTTTAGTGATAAGGCTAATAATATGGTTAATTTGCCTCTTAATATTATTGCTTATAAGTTTTATAATATAATAGATATTAAGAAGAAAGAGGAAGTATTTAGTTATGATTATGTTATAGATAAAGAATTGTATATTAATAATGGTTATATTGCTTATTTGAATGAATGTGATATTAAGAAGAGTAATTATGTTATTAGGTTATCAAGTAGTGATGTTAAGATGCCTTTACATGTTAGAAATAGGTGTGTAGGGGATAAGATTAGTTTAAGAAATGGTAGTAAAAATGTTGGTGAAATATTTAGTGAATGTAAGATGAATTTGCTTGAGAGGGATATTTATCCAATAGTAGTTGATGATAATAATAAGATTTTATGGATTCCTGGTATTAAAAAGAGTAAATTTGATAGGCAAATTGGGGAAGAGTATGATATAATAATCAAGTATATAAAAAAGGAGAGAAAAAATGAAGAAGAATAATAATAATTATGTTAAACAGAGTATGCCTTATTTGGTTTTACTTTTGGTTATAGTAGGGGTTATGAGTTTTTTAGAACTTAGTCAGTATAAAGTTAATGAACTTTCTTATGATGAGTTTTCTAGTGAATTGATAAAAGGAGAGGTTAAGGAGCTTGAGATAACTGCTAAGAGTAACGCTGGGGTATATTTTATTACTGGTACTTTGGATAGTTATTCTGAAAAGGAAAGTTTTAAGGTTAATGTACCTTTGTCTGATGCTGTTTTAAGTAAAGTAATGGAGTATGTTGATGGTACTGATACTAAGTTAGTTACTACTGAGAATCCTGAAAATAGTACTATTTTAACTATTGTTGTTAATTTAGTTCCTACTGTATTATTATTAGGAGCAACTGTGATGTTGTTTAGTAAGTTGGGTAAGTCTAATAGTAATAGTATGGATTTTGGTAGGAGTAAGGCTAAGTTAAGTGAAGAGGCTAAGGCTCATTTTAGTGATGTTGCTGGTTTAACTGAGGAGAAGGAAGAGGTTGCTGAGTTAATTGATTTTCTTAAGAATCCGAAGAAGTTCCAGAAGATGGGTGCTAGAATACCTAAGGGTGTTTTGTTGGTAGGGCCTCCGGGAACCGGTAAGACTTTACTTGCTAAGGCTGTTGCGGGTGAGGCTAATGTTCCATTTTATTATATAAGTGGTTCTGATTTTGTTGAGTTATTTGTTGGTGTGGGTGCTAGTCGTGTTAGAGATATGTTTAAACAGGCTAAGCAATCTGCTCCATGCTTAATATTTATTGATGAGATTGATGCAGTTGGACGTCAAAGAGGTACTGGTCTTGGTGGTGGTCATGATGAGAGGGAACAAACTTTGAATCAATTACTTACTGAGATGGATGGTTTTGGCGCTAATGAAGGTATTATTATTATTGCTGCTACTAATAGACCTGATGTTCTTGATCCTGCTCTTTTAAGACCTGGTAGGTTTGATAGACAGGTTACTGTGTCTTTACCTAATCAAAAGGAAAGACTTGCTATTTTGAATGTTCATGCTAGAAATAAGGTTTTTGGTAAGGATGTTAGTTTAGAGAATATTAGTAAGAGAACTCCTGGGTTTAGTGGTGCTGATTTAGAGAATTTACTAAATGAAGCGGCTTTACTTGCTGTTAGAAGAAATTTAAATGAGATTGGTATGGCTGAGATTGATGAGGCTACTGATAGAGTATTAATGGGACCTGCTAAGGTATCACATAAGTATAGTGAAAATGATAAGAAACTTGTTTCTTATCATGAGGCTGGACACGCTGTTATTGGGCTTAAGTTAAAGCATGCTAATGATGTTCAGAAGGTTACTATTATTCCTAGAGGTAGTGCTGGTGGATATAATATGATGATTCCTAGTGAGGAGAAGATTTGTTCTACTAAGACTGATTTATTAGAGGAAATTACTGGTTTATTAGGTGGTAGAACTGCTGAGGAGATTGTTTTTGGTGAGATTACTACTGGTGCTCATAATGACTTTGAGAAGGCTACTAAGATTGCTAGATCTATGGTTACTGAGTATGGTATGAGTGATTT
>CAZTEJ010000093.1:0-2256 GCA_964612605.1 uncultured Clostridium sp.
CTTCCAAGATAGACGCTTATGTTAAGCAGATGAACAACGGATTATTAACGATAAACGAAATCAGAGCAAAAGAGAACCTTCCGCCAATCGAGGACGGCGACCTTGCTTATAGACCTTCTAACTTGCTACCAGTTCTAAGCGAGCTTGATAACGCATTAGGAGCCAGCGCAAAGTTGAAGCAAGCAGAATATGAGAATATCGAGAAGCCTACCTCAACGCAAAAGAACGCAGAGGCATCTGGACTAGGCAGCGAACTATTACAATAGAGGAACAAAAAAAATGACAAGGAAAATAGAGTTCAGAACATTGAACAAAAGAAATGAAACAAACGCAGACGAGATAGACGGAAAAAAGATTGTAGCTGGCGTTATTCCATACAACGTCAAGTCGCAGAGGATGGCGTTGCAATATTCGGATTGTGAGTATGAGATGCTTCTTCCTAGCGTCTTTAAAAAGACACTTGCAGACAACGCCGATGTCTACTGCAACTATGCCCACGATGATTTATCCATTCTTGGCAACACCAAGAGCGGGACATTGCAATTGGATAACCGCGAGGACGGCTTGCACTTTACAATTGAGTTAGACCCAGACAACGAGATTGCAATGAGGGCTTATTCCACAATCAAGCGTCAAGACTGCAATACATTGAGTTTTGAGTTCTATCCTTATGACTGGTACGAGGAGGACGGCGTATGTATGTTGCGTTCTGCCAAGCTGATAGCAATAAGCCTATGCGTCATCAATCCTGCGTACCAAGAAGCTGACGCAGAGACTATTAGTGACAGAGGACTAAATGAGATGCAAAAAATAACAAGAGCAATTGAAAATAAGGAGCTGGACTTGTCAAACCCAGATACACTAAACGAAGTAAAAAAACTTTTAAACCAAATCCAAAAAGCCCTTCAAGGTGAAGAGCCAAAAGAGGAAGTTCGAGAAGACGAGAAAAAAGAAGAAGTTGCTGATGATAAGGCACAAGACGAAGCCAAATCGGAAGAGCCAAAAGTTGAAACACCTGAGCAGTCTAATGACACTCAGACAGGCGAAACTAAGAGCGACGAAGATGAAGCCGATGACGACCTCGAAAAACAAAAGCAGCTTGAAAAAATCCAGAAGGAACTTGAAAAAGAGCTTTCTGAATCACTCTAAAAAATAAAAAGGAAAAATAAAGATGAAAAATTTAGATGACCAAATCAAAATGGCTAACGATAAGTTAGCTGAATTACGGAGCGCAAAGAAAGAGCTTGAAGCGGAGAAGGCATTGGCTAATGCGCCAATATTAGAATCACGCGGAGCAGATAAAGCAAAATTTTACACCGCAATCCAGAAAAGCATGAAAGAGAACCGCAGTGTTCAGCTCAATTCAACTGGAACAGTCAATGTTGCAAGCGAGTTAGTTTTCGCATTAGAAGACAAAGATGACTTACTTAACAAGTTCTCAATTCACACAGGCGCATCTGCAAGCAATGTTATCCCAGTATGGAATAACAGTGTAGGCGAGTTTGCGGCGGTTGCTGAGGACGGAACTTTCACTTCTGAGGGTGATGGTCTTGCATCAGTTGATGTACAGCCACGCGCCTTTGCCAAATCAATCAAGGTTTCAGACGAGACTTTGAAA
Source organism: uncultured Clostridium sp. (assembly GCA_964612605.1). Lineage (GTDB taxonomy): Bacteria > Bacillota_I > Bacilli_A > RF39 > UBA660 > CAG-533. The sequence continues at coordinate 1,619 of CAZTEJ010000093.1, forward strand.
TTATCAGCGGTAGACTTTGAATCTGCTTTGAACAAGATTCTTACAGATTCAGTAAGACGCACAATATTGAAGGGAATTTTTGAGGGGGTTACAGACAGATTTACAGCAATCACAGACGGAGCAACAGAGGTTACTGCTACTGCATTGAACCCTACTGCAATCCAGACACTTGCCTTGAAGATTCTAAGCAAGACAGACAACGGAACAATTGTCATCAATCCAATGACTTATGCTTCTATTGTAGACGCAGGTACAAAGAAAGATGAAATCCTTTTGAAGCAGTTGATAGAGAACAAGAACGTTGAAGGCGTTCCAGTTATATTATCAGCTTATGTTCCAGAGGGAACAGTTGTAGGTGGCGACTTGGGCAACTATGGTATAGGCGTAGCCAACCAGCTCGAAATAACGCCAAAAACAACAGTAGGAAGTCTTGCTCATACTTATGATGCATCAGTATATGTTGCAGGTAAGCCAATTGTAGCGGGTGACTTCTACAAGTTGACAATTTCCGCTTAAAAAGTAAAAAAAATGTAAAAAAGGGTTTTGCTCCTTTTTTCTAGCTCCCGTTCTAAAATGCGGGGGCTTTTTGTTTATTTAACTAAAAAAATAATTATTGACAAAGTATTTATAATGTATTA
>CAZTEJ010000093.1:2356-3663 GCA_964612605.1 uncultured Clostridium sp.
ATTACTGCTGGAAGAAATACAGAGCCAGTTGTAAATCCTGTACATGAAAATCAGTTTATTACAGTTGTAAAAATAAACGGTTATCCGTGTGTAGTTCCGTTTGTCATTATGGAAAATGGTGGCTGGTTTTTAAAAACAATTTATCAGTCAAGGAAATACAAAGGGAAGGTGTAAAAATGAAAGATGAAGTTTTTGACAATCTTGTATTAGACAAAGAAGAGCAATGGATTGAAGACCATTTAGAAGAATTTAAGACTGCGCCAAAATGGGTAGGCGAAAGTTTAAGGGAGGCGGCAAAAAATACTATGAAAGAAATCAAAGAAAAAGAAAATAAAAAAATGATTACAATGAGATTGGAAGGTAACGACATTGCACTCCTAAAAGAAGAGTCAAAAAATCAGGGCTTACCGTATCAATCTTTAATTAGTAGTGTTTTACACAAGTATTTGAATGGCACCTTAGTTGATATTGGCGAGATAAAAAAAGTTTTAAACTTTCAAGTAAAATAATTTTTTTCGCTACATTTTATAAAATCCTAAATAGAAACACTTTGTTTTTACGCTCCTAGAATTAAAAGGTTTTAGGGGCTTTTTTTTATATTATCATTTACTTTTCGTTTTTCGACGTTTCTTTTTGCGGCTAAAATAAGCTGTTTCCTAAGCTCCTCTTCATCAAGGGGCGATTCGCTGAAAATCTTTTCATTCATAGGTTACATCATACATCAAGACTATTAAATTGCAAAAAAGGAAAAGTAAACAATGATTGTAACAATAGAAGAATTACAAAAATACAGCGGAGTATACGTAGATGACACTACTAGTCAAGAGATGTTCTTAGGCTCAGCACAAGGAATAGTAGAGAACTATCTAGGCTATGAGATTGAATCCAAAGTCTACAACAGATTATACAACGGACTTGGCTATTCTGCCTTGCGGTTAGGTGTCAAGAATGTAACTGCAATTAGCAAGATAACAATAGACGACACAGAGATTGACACAAGCAACATAATAATTGATGACGACGCAATAATCCGCAAGGACGGCAAGTTCACGGAAGGGACAAAAAATGTCTATGTTGAATTCAGTGCTGGCTATGATACAGATGCAATTCCAGAGCTTATGAAGCTGACGGTACTAAGAATTGCAACATTATTGCAATCTGAAAGCGATTCTAACATTGGAATCACAAGCAAGTCATTCGGCGACGCAGGGACAAGGGTTTTCCAGAATTATACCAATTTCGACCGATATTTGCTTCCATTATCAAGATACAAGTTGCTTGCTTAGAGGGGGCTTGGTGAGTATGGC
>CAZTEJ010000094.1:0-3478 GCA_964612605.1 uncultured Clostridium sp.
ATTATTTCTAGTATAATCAATAATGAATTTTGGAAAGGAGTGCCTAGATATGCCTAATATTAAAAGTTCTAAAAAATCAGTTAAAACTGATAGAATACAAACTGCTGCTAATACTTCATATACATCTAGAATGAAAAATAGTATTAAGAAATTAGAAAAAGCTATTAAAGAAAATGATAAAGAAAAAGCAAATGGCATTTTAAAAACAACTGTATCTAATATAGATAAGTGTGCTAGTAAAGGTTTAATCAAAAAGAATACTTCTGCTAGACAAAAAGCAAGATTAAATAAAAAAGTTAAAGAAATGAATTAATCTCATTTCTTTTTTTTATATTATTTGATAAAATTATTTTGTGATGATATGGAAAAGATAATAAGAGTTATATTATATATATTAATAGTAGGAACAATTATAATTTATAGAGATACTTTGGTTGATAAAATAACTTATTTGTTTGATAGTACTCATGCGGTAACGTTAGATTCTCCGAATGAATATTTTAAAAATTTAGATTATAAGTATGTTAAACAGTCAATTGATTTTATTCCTTATAGTAAGCAGGATTTATTAAACATATATTATTCGGTTTTAGATAGGGGTTATGAAACGTTTACGTTTTATTGTCCTAAGGAGTATGTATCGTGTATTGAGGATGTTGGTTATATAAGTAATCCGGATAGTAATGAATTGGAAAGTATTAATTATTTTATTTCTCCGTTTAATACTGAGAAGTCTATTTTGACTTCTTATTCTGAGGATGGTGAGGTTACGCTTAAGATGCAAAGGTTGTATACTGATGAGGAAATAAGGATGGTAAATGATAAACTTGATGAGATAATGAATGATATTCTTAGTGATGATATGGGTATAGAGGATAAGATATTAGCTATTCATGATTATATTATAAATAATACTAAGTATGATGAGGATGCTCTTTTAGATAAATCAAAGTATAAATCTTATAGTAGTTATGGTGCTTTGATTGAGGGGTATGCTACTTGTAATGGGTATGCTGATGCGATGGCTTTATTTTTGGATAGATTAGGTGTTTTGAATTATCGTGTTATATCGGATACGCATGTATGGAATGCGGTGTATATAAATAATCAGTGGTTACATTTGGATTTGACTTGGGATGATCCTATTGATTCTAAGTCTAATACTGATTCTATAAATCATAAATTTTATTTGATTGATACTGAAACTTTAGAGGGGTATAATATTACTGATCATGAGTTTAATAAATCTATTTATTTAGAAGTTTCTTAAAGGGCTTATAGTATGTGTATAAGCTTTTTATTATGCTAACTAATGGTGTTGATATTATCATTCCTATAACTCCAAAGAAGTGTCCGAATATGATTAGTCCGATTAGTATGGTTATGGGGTGTAGTTTCATGGATTTGCTCATTATGATTGGATGTATGATTGATGATTCAATAAATTGTAATATTATTACTATGATTAATGTTATGATTACTAGTTTATTGCTTATAGATAAGGATATTAATAGGGCTGGTATAGCTCCTAGATATGGTCCAATATAGGGTATAATGTTGGTAATTGATATAAATAATGATAGTAGTAAGGTGTATGGTATATTAACTATTGTAAAGCTTATTAATGTCATAATAAATAGTATTATTGTATCTAGTATTGTTCCTTTGACAAATAGTCTTAAATTGGTACTAATTTCGTTAATAAGTTTTGATGGTGTATATTTTGATATTAATTTACTTATTTTTTTATTATCTCTTAGGAAATAATATGATATAAATAAACTATAGAAGATGTTTAGTAGTATATCTTTAATACTGATGGTTATATTTATTATTTTATTACTAAGTTTGTTTATGTTAATATTTTTTATAATTTCGTAAGGTAGTTTATTGTAGATTGTTTTAATTAGGGGGATGATATTAATTATTTCTTTGATTATAAAAGGGATTAGAAGGTATATAAATAGTATTAATAATGTAATAATTATTAAGTAGGTTATTATAATACTTGTGAATGTATTAAAGTTGTTATTAAGTTTATTAACAATAGGTTTAATGAGCCAAGAGATAATATATCCAATAAAGATTGGACTAATTAGGTTAATAATAGTACAACAAAAGTGTGTAATTTTACATTCTCTTATTAAATATAGTATTAAAATAGTATCGATTAATATAATTAATAATTTTAATAGTTTTGAATTTTTTAATTTTATCATATTATTATTTTAAGTAATAAGTAAAATATAATACAAAAAATAATCAAATGAATGATTATTTTGTATGTGTTTGATTATTGTTTAATTTAAGTCTAAGTTTTTTTATTTCGTAGTAGAAATGACTTCTTTCTTTTTTTGCTAAGTTAATGTCTACTGGAATATTGAAATCATCACCAAAGGTGTTAGTTAAATAGTTAATGCTAGGAGCAGGTAAAGTTTCTAATATATGATTAATATATTCTTTATCGTATTCTTTGAAATAATCATAAATAGTTTTTCTTATTCTAATTTGATTAGGTACTTCTCTTTTATTTCTAATAATATCTTTGAAATAATTAGAATCATTAAAATATTCTGAAAGTTCTATAACTAAATTAGATTTAATTATTTTATTAAGTGCATTATTTTCTATTTGTCTTATTCTTTCTCTGGATAGATTAAGTATGTTTCCTATTTCTGTTAGGGATAAGACTTTGCCGTTAATAAATCCATATCTATAGAGAATAACTTGTTTTTCGTTTGGTGTAAAGTCTATTTCGTTTATTATTCTTTTTAGTAGTCTAAGTTTTTCTTTTTCGTTGTAATCTTCTTCTACATCGAAGTTATCTGATATTGTATTAATTAATAATAAGTCTTCGTCATCGGTTCTAATTGTTTCTTCTAGACTGACTGGAGGTAATATTTCTTGTTCTATTAATTCAATTTCATCAACTGGTATGTTAAGATAGTTAGATATTTCTTTTGTAGATGGTTTTCTACCTAGTTCTTGTTCTAATTTTAATTTGGTATCTAATATATGACTGTATTTAGTGTGTTTAGAAATTGATAGTCTAATAGTTTTGCTGGAATTATAAATTGCTCTTATAATATTTTGTTTAATCCAGAAACAAGCATAAATAGAGAATTTACCTTTGTCTGGATCGTATTTTTCTGCTGCTCTAATTAAACCGATGTTACCTTCGCAGATAAGATCTTCGAAGGATAAACCTCTATTAAGATAATCAGTTGCAATTTTAACAACTAGTCTTAAATTGTGATTTATTAGTTTGTTTTTAGCATTAATATCTCCATTCTTGGATTTAATAGCAAGTTCTCTTTCTTCTTCTCTAGTAAGTAGTTTATACTTTCTTATTTCAGAAAAATATTGATCTAGAGATGTAAAATTATCATTAATCATAACCAATTCCCCCTTAGTTAGATAAATTATATCATAAGATAAAGAAAAAAGCAAATAAATGTTTGCTTTTATCCTATAGTAT
>CAZTEJ010000095.1:0-3364 GCA_964612605.1 uncultured Clostridium sp.
GACAGAGGGCGAAAACGGCTATCTGCTGGACCGGGACTATGAGGATGCAGAGCTGATAGAGCTAATAGAAAAAATTGCCCGGATGCCTGAGGCTGAGTATGAAAAGATGCGAGCAATGGCAGAAAAGTCCTTTCGTGACAAGTTTAATGCAAACACGAATTACAGGCGTTTTATTGAAGAGGTTCTGCTGGGATAGGCGGAGGGCCTTATACAACAAAAACATGGAGGATTTGGTATGCCCGGATTTTTTGTAAGTAATCACAAGGTAGATATCCGGTTAGTGAACAAATACCCGGAGAGATGTGTAGAAGAACAGTTGGAACTATCGCATCAGACAGCAAAAAGGAATACGTTGAACAAGTTTATGCTTGATAAGACTCTGGCCGAAATGTCGGAGGCGCTTGTGGTCTTAGAGGGTTACCTGCTGAACAAAAAGGATCTGTTTTCCCGCTATGAGGCAGCATCAGTGGAGGAACTGATGCTGAATATGTATCGGGCAGAGGGAGACACCTTTTTCAGCGAGTTCAGAGGTGAGTTCTCAGGTGCATTATACGACAAGTCTCTGGATAAATGGCTGGTATTTACCAATCACAGCGGCACAAATCCCGTGTTCTACACCCTGACAGGCAAGGGGTTTTTTGCCGGGTCACAGGTGAATTACCTGATAGATGGATGCAGAGCTGAGGGTGTTGGGTTGCATTTTGATGAGTGCGCTGCCTATCAGATGCTGACCTATGGATTCATGGCAACAAACGCCACCTATGCCAAGGAGATAAGGCGTTTGCGGGGCGGCACCTACCTTTTGGTGCAAAAAGGCGAAACCGCCGTTAAGGAATACCACACCTTCCGCACAGATACAAAGCATTATGAAGGCTATGCGGAATCTGAACTCATCGAAGTGGTAGATGAGACCTTTAAGACAGCGGTAAAGCAGCTTTTTGACAAGGATCTTGAATACGGATATGAGCATTTGGCAGACCTCAGCGGTGGACTGGACTCCAGAATGACCATGTGGGTCCCCCACACCATGGGATATGGTCCAATACAGCTCCTGACCTATTGCAGGGCAGACTATCTGGACGAGAAAATCGCAAAGCAGATCGCAGAATACTGGAAGGACGCACTTTTGGTAAAACCTCTGGACGATGCTGCCTTTCTCTATGACATTGATGAGATCACGTTCCTGAATGGCGGGCTTGCTCTCTATTCAGGCATTTCCGGTGGCAACCGTATGCTGAGGGCACTGAATATGGACAGGTTCGGATTGGAGCACACCGGCCTGGGTGGTGATGCAGTTATCGGCTCCTGGTGGAAAACCAAACGGAGCATGGAGCTGAACCAGCAAACAGGCAGGTATTCCAATAAACTGGTTCACCGCCTACCAAAAGAAGTGCTGGATCACATAGAAAGCTTCGATAATTACGAATTATTTCTGGATTATAGCCGGGGATTTCAAGGTGCGTGCAGCACCTATCTGACACGAAAAAACTATACAGAGGTCAGTTCCCCTTTCTTGAACCCAGAATTGTTACAGCTGTGCAGGGATATCCCGCAGGACTTCCGATATAACCATAAGCTCTATAAACACTGGATCATTGCCAAATATCCTGAGGCGGCGGGGTTCATTTGGGAAAAAACCGGAACCAAAATCACAGAATCAGCCGGAGCTGCGAAAATTCGCCGTGTGATGACCAAGGGGCCAAGAAAGCTGCTGCGGATATTGGGTCGGGAAAATCTGCTGACCCGGGAAATGGTGCCCATGGCCTATTGGCTGAAACATGACAAGAAGCTGGCTGCTGCACTGGACGATTACGCTGAGGAAGGCTTTGCCCATCTGCCGGTGACCATGTCAGAGCAGCTGGTCAGCGATATGCAATGGCTGTATCGCACAGGAAATGCCAACGAAAAAACCATGGTACTTACGGTGCTGGCAGCTGCGAAGCTATACTTTGGAAAGGCGAGCACAGATCAAATTTGAGTAATTGATGGACACCTCATCCGGCCTTCGGCCACCTTCTCCTCCAGGAGAAGGCTTCGAACCCGGGGCGGCAAGGAGTTTTCATGAAATCTTTGGCAAAAAATTCCATATTCAATACCATATATCAGGTCTTAAACCTAATCTTTCCCCTGATATCCTCCATATATGTGGCACGGGTATTATCCCCTGATGGAGTTGGCCGGGTGGCCTATGCCCAGAATATTGCGTCCTATTTTACTGCCCTGGCGGAACTAGGAATGCCAACCATTGGGGTGCGGGTGGTCTCAGTGGCACGAAACCATCAGGAACGGTTAAATCAAGAGTTTTCTGAGCTGTTTTTCCTGAATGCCGCCTTTACCTCTCTTGCCCTGGCAGCCTACGCAGCGGTGATTTTTCTGGTCCCCGGCTTTAGGTTGGATATTCTTCTGCACACGGTGGCGGGGCTGTCTATCGCCTTTAACTATTTCAACATCGACTGGCTGTATAAGGGGCAGGAAGAGTATGTATACATAGTTATACGAAGTGTTGTGATAAAGGTCATATCCATTTTGGCACTTTTTATCTTTGTCAGGACCCGGGATGACTACATCATCTATCTTTTGATCACCTGCCTTGCCACCTGCGGGAACTATCTATTCAACGTTGTGCGGGCACGAAAACTGGTCACACTGCGCTTTCGCCATCTGTCCATCCTGAAGCACATCAGGCCGGTACTGGTCACGGGGATAGCCCTGTTCCTGGACAGCATTTGCTCTCAGGTGGACACCACCATGCTTGGCATAATGGCCGCAGAAAGGAATGTTGGGTATTATTCCTACGCCCACAAGGTGCTTCAAATCGCCACCACTTTTTGCACAGCTGTGACCTCTGCATTTTTGCCACGACTAAGCTATTATTTTGAAGACGACAGGCAGAGCTTCAACGAGCTTCTGAAAAAAGGGGTAGAAATCGTGTCATTTTTGGCATTTCCTGCCGCTGTGGGCCTGTTTTTGCTGGCTCCTGAGGCCGTCCAGATCCTGTTTGGCAGTGAGTTTCTACCGACAGCCCAGACTCTGCGCTGCTTTGCGGTGATGATACTGATATCCGCCTTTGGAAAACTGCTGTGCTATCAGATGATGATATGCAGCGGAAGCGAAAATAAGCTTATGCCCATCCTATCCGCTGCCACCTGCCTGAATATAGTTCTGAACAGTCTTCTCATTCCCAGGTGGCAGGAAAACGGGGCGGCCATAGCATCGGTATGCACAGAGCTGTTCAAAAATGGCGTTGGAATCATTTACATCACACACAAGCTGAAGATAAAGGTCCAGTGGAGGCCGATAGCTCAGGGGTTTTTCAGCTCGGCGGTCATGGGCCTATGCCTGTTGGGCTTTAAGCAGGTTTTTG
>CAZTEJ010000096.1:0-3339 GCA_964612605.1 uncultured Clostridium sp.
TCATTAATCCACCATAAAATCTTTTAACTTCTTAGCCCTAGAAGGATGACGTAACTTCCTTAACGCTTTAGCCTCAATCTGCCTTATTCTTTCCCTAGTAACATTAAACTTCTTACCAACTTCCTCCAAAGTATAACTAGTACCATCAATTAAACCAAAACGAAGTTCAAGAACCTGTTGCTCCCTAGGTTGCAACGTAGATAAAACAGCCTTTATTTCCTCTTTTAATATCTCATTAGTAGTAAAATCCTCCGGAGACATATTCCTCTCATCAGGAACAAAATCACCTAAATGAGAATCTTCCTCCTCACCTATAGGAGTTTCCAAACTAACAGGATCCTGACTAATCTTAAGTACCTCTCTAACCTTATCTACACTTACACCCATCTTCTTAGCAATCTCTTCCTCAGAAGGATCCCTATTAAGTTCTAAAGTTAATTGCCTTTGAATACGAGCCATCTTATTAATAGTCTCAACCATATGAACAGGAACCCTTATAGTTCTAGCCTGATCAGCAAGAGCCCTTGTAATAGCCTGTCTAATCCACCAAGTAGCATAAGTAGAAAACTTATACCCCTTATCATAATCAAACTTCTCAACAGCCTTCATCAAACCAATATTACCCTCCTGAATTAAATCAAGAAACAATAATCCACGTCCAACATATCTCTTAGCAATACTAACTACCAATCTCAAATTAGACTCAGCCAAAAGCCTAGCAGCCTCAGAATCACCCTCAGCAACCTTAATAGATAATTCCATTTCCTCCTCCGGAGATAACAAACTAATCTTACCTATTTCTTTTAAATACATCCTAACCGGATCATTAATATTAATATCCTTAGTTAAATCCTCATCACTTAATATCTGTACCTCTTCCTCAACTAACTTACCAGGACCTTCCTCAGAAGAACCACTATTAATATCATCCTCACTAGTAACAACACTTATTCCATTCTCTTGAAATAAATTATATAACTCATCCAAAGCATCACTATCAACATCTAACCCCTTTAACTGAGAAGCTAAATACTCAAAAGTAATATAACCATCCTTCTTACCTTTCTTTAATAATTCTACTTTTCTTTCATCCAATGTTTTAATCTCTTTTACAGCCTTTGCCATATATTACACTTCCTTTTTTATTTTTATTATTAAATCATTTAATTCAAACTTTTTATTAATATCAGTTTCACTCTTCAACTCATCTTTTAACTTATCAATTCTTTTCTCTTTAATCCAATCATTAACTATCTTAACATAATTATCAAATTCCTCTGGTACTATCTTATCCTGATAATCATTTAATATTCTATAAATCTCATCCTTATAATCAAACTCCTCAACATAAGTCATAAAATCAGCTAATTTAAACTCACCATTAATCTCCTTAAACGCTAATATATCATTAGCAATTAATTTATACTTCTCCATAGGAATATAATTTAAATCCATCTTATACTTTCTAATATACTTAGGATCATTCATCATCAAATACAATATAGCCTCAGAAGCCTTACAATACTTATTTAACTTAGGTTTAACCTTCTTAAAACTATTCTCAGGTATCTTATAATCCTTCCTAATTAATTTTCCCTCTAATACCCTCTTATCAATATTATACTCCTTAGACAAATTATTAATAGTAACACTCTTTAAAATATCATCATCACTCTTATTTAACTCATCAATAACAGTATTAATATAAAGCGCAAGCTCATCAGCCTTACCTAAATCCTTATCCTTCTTATAATACCTTAACTTAAAATCAAAAAACGATATATCACTTCCAACAGCATCCTTAAAAGCATCAACTCCATACTTTAAAATATAACCATCAGGATCCTTTTCCCCATTTAATCTAACAACACCAACATCAATACCATTCTTAACCAACTCTTCCCCATTTAAAAGAGTACTTTTTTCTCCAGCACTATCATTATCCATTACCAATACCACTTTCGAATTAAGTTTCTTTAATAACTTAATATGATTAATAGTTAAAGCAGTTCCCATAGAAGCAATAACATTCTTAATACCAGAAGCATAAACCCTTATAGCATCCATTTGCCCCTCAACCAAATACACTTTCCTTAACTTCAAAGCCTCTAACCTACATTTATCGTAATTATAAAACGTATACCCCTTTTTAAATATAATACTCTCTTTACTATTAATATACTTACTAGTATCCTCATTATTAAATATTCTAGCCGAATACGCTATTATATTACCCTTATCATTAGTAATAGGAAAAGTAATTCTATTTCTAAACATATCATATAACCCATTAGAAGTATCATTAGCAAGAGACATATCAACAATATCCTTATCACTATACCCCTTAGCACTAAGAATCTTATTCAAATTATTATCCCCTAGAGCCAAACCAATACCAAACTCCCTAATAGTTTCCTCATCTAACTTTCTAACATCAATAAGATATTTCCTAGCATCATCACCAGCCTTAGAATTCAAATTATTAACAAAAAACTTATTAGATAAATCCATAATATCATAATACTTCTTATTAACATCTATAGATTTACTACCACTTATATCAACATGAACTCCAACCCTGTCAGCAACCTTTTTAACAGCATCAATAAAAGAAATATTCTCATAATTCTGGACAAACGTAAACACATTCCCACTTGCAGAGCAAGTAAAACACTTATATATTTGTTTCTCAGGAGAAACACTTAAACTAGGTGAATGATCATTATGAAAAGGACAAACACCAAAATAATTTTTACCCTGCGGAACCAAATCAATATAAGAACCAATAACATCAACTATATCAGCTTGTCTTCTAATAGAATTAATTTCATCATTCGAAAGTCTAGCCATAAAATCACCCTACATATATATATTTATTACCGGTTACCCCTCAAAATTCTCTTTTTTTTTGCAAAAAATTTAAATTTCTTCAATATTTTATCACTTTCTCAGTTTTTTTCAACCATTTTACCAGTTTTTTCTCCTATAAAACGCAAAAAATAAAAAAGAAACTTAATTCTTTTTTACTCTAACACTATGAACAATTAACCTATACTTATTATTACTAGCACAAGTAGATAACGTTAATATACTATCATCTTCTCCTATATCTACATCAAAATTATATTTACTTCTTCCTTTTAATGTATTTACAAATTTCATAAATTCCTGATTATCACTAAATTCAGTTTTCATATAATAATCTTCTGCTTCAATTTGATATACAGAAAACACTTCATATATATAACTTCCATCTTCTGTTATAAATGTTATAAATCTATTTTCTTCTACTTCTTTCCATTCTTCATTTAAAACATTTTTAAGAGTTCCAAACATAGT
>CAZTEJ010000097.1:0-3321 GCA_964612605.1 uncultured Clostridium sp.
ATATTATAATTTTTTGTGATGCAGATATATTATTATTTCCATATACAATTGATGAAATTGTAAAAAGACAGCAAGATTTTTTAAATGAAGCAGTATTTTTTGGATTTAGAGAAGATGTAAAAAATGTTCCAGAAAAAGTCGATGATATGATGAATTATGTTCAAAATTTTAAACCAAGTTTTTGGAAAGATAATAGATTTATTTACGATTTTATTGGTAGTTGGGGTTCAAATATGATGTTAGAAACTAATTTTTTGCAGCAATATACTTGTAAAAAAAATATCTGGGTAAGTAATAATATACAAGCAATTTATGATTGTTGGCAGTTATATAGAATGGTATATGGTTTTCTGTTTGCAGTTAGTAGAGAAAATTTTTATAAAATTGGAGGCTTCGCTGAATTTTTAGTAGGATGGGGATGCGATGATACATCATTTATTTCTTTGTGTTTAGAACAAAATATTAAAATAATTCCTGTACCATCAGCACACTGCTTACATATTTTTCATCCGATAAGGATGAAAAGTCAGTGGGAAGATGGAAAGAAAAACGAGAAAAGGATGTTTGAATATATCTCAAAAGAAAAAAGAATTAATTATATGAATCAAGACTTTTCTTCTAGGATATTATTTGAATACCAGAATAATCATATTTATAATAAAATACCTATAAAACCAAAAAAAATAATTTATAATACAAAATTAGAAGAAGCAGATTATAATTATTTTTTAGGAAATTTTATGAAGGCTAAAGAATTATATTTAAGTATTATAAAAGATTTAAACTTAGAAAAAATGGAAAATTTATTTGATATATCAATTAGATTAAATGATTATAATATGTTTAATTTTTGTAAAGAAAATAAATTTTACTTGCAAAGCTTTTTCTACTATGCTGCTAACTATTATTTTAATTTAAATATTTGTTCGGTTAATGATATAGTTAATTCTAATAGTCATTATTGCAAATTCTTGAAAAATATCAATAAAAGTGATTTAAAAAACAGAGCAGACCAGTATTATTATGAAGAACAATGGTATTTGTCATATTTAGATTATTTTGCAATTTCAATATATGATAATAGTTATTTGGAAATGTGTGATAAATGCTTGAATAAACTAAATAAGGAGGACAAAATTTAAAATGAAAATAGCAATAGCCGGGACAGGATATGTAGGATTATCATTAGCAACTTTATTAAGTCAAAAAAATGAAGTAGTAGCATTAGACGTTATACCAGAAAAAGTAAAAAAAATTAACAATAGAATTTCGCCTATTAAAGATGAAGGAATAGAAGAATACTTTAAGGATAAGAATTTAAATTTAAAAGCAACTTTAGATTATAAAGAAGCTTTTTCAGGTGCTGATTTTATTGTTATCAGCACGCCAACTAATTATGATGATGTGAAGAACTTCTTTGATACTTCAAGTGTTGAAGATATAATTCAAAAAGTTATTTCAATGAATTTAAATACAACTATGGTTGTAAAGTCTACCATACCAGTGGGGTTTATTGAAAATATTAAGAAAAAATATAATATCGATAACATTATGTTTTCACCCGAGTTTTTAAGAGAAGGAAAAGCTTTATATGATAATTTGCATCCATCTAGGATAATTGTAGGCGAAAAAAGTAAAAGAGCAGAAGTTTTTGCTAATCTTTTAAAAGAATGCTCTTTAGATGAAAATACTCCTGTTTTATTTATGAATAGTACTGAGGCTGAGGCGGTTAAATTATTTGCTAATACATATCTAGCTTTAAGAGTTGCATTTTTTAATGAATTAGATACTTATGCAGAGTTAAAGGGATTAAATGTAAAAGATATTATTGATGGAATTGGATTAGATCAAAGAATAGGAAATCATTATAATAATCCATCTTTTGGATATGGTGGTTATTGTTTGCCTAAAGATACTAAACAATTATTAGCTAATTATGATAATGTTCCACAAAATTTAATAGAAGCAATAGTTAAATCTAATAAAACAAGAAAAAAACATATTACTGATATGATTTTGAAAAAAAAACCAAAAATAGTAGGTATATATAGATTGATTATGAAAACTGGGTCTGATAATTTTAGGTCTAGTGCGATACAAGATATTATAAATAATTTAAAACAAAGTGGCGTTGATATTATAGTATATGAACCTACTTTAGATGAAAAACAATTTGATGGTTGTAAAATAGTTAATAATATAGATAATTTTAAATATCTATCTGACATTATTATTGCTAATAGATTAGAGGAAAGTTTAATTGATGTTTTAGATAAAGTTTATACTAGAGATATATATAATAATAACTAGAAAAATTCATTTACAAAAAAATATTTTGATGTTCTAATTTAAAAGAACATAATTAAAATTGTTATATTAATTAATAAAATAATTATTATGTTTAAAAAGCAACTAATTGTTGCTTTTTAAAAGGCTATCTATAGATATATTGTATTTTTTTGCTATTTCATAGATAAATGATGTCTGAATTAATACTTTACCAGTTTCATAAACAGAATAACTGGAAGATGTAATATTTAACATTTCAAATAGTTCTCTTTGTTTTAGATTTTTATTTTTTCTAAATTGTTTTAAATTATTTCCTACTATTAATGGATCAATTTCATTGCAGTAATAGTCATAATTATTATTTTTATTTAATCCTGTTATATAATCAATGCTTAATTTATAATAATTACTTAAAGCAAAAAGTTTTCTTAATGGTATTGTATCTTTGCCTGTTTCCCATCCTGCATAAGTTGAACGATCAACACCTAAAATTTCTGCTATTTCTCTTTGCTTTAGTTCTTTTTCTTCTCTTATTATACGCATTTTTTCAAATTTCATATTTTCTCACATCCTAACAATATAATTGTCTAATAAAAATGTGGGAAATAACGATTTTGTGGGGTATTTCGAGAAAATTGTGATATAATATTTAATAGAAGTATTTCGGAAGGAGATTAAGCAATATGAAAAAAGTAGAAGATGTTAAAAAGAATAAGAAGAAAAAAGAAATTATAGATGAACCATCAAATAGTGATGATTATAAACTTTCTCAAAGAATTATAGATTTATGTTTATGGTATCAAATTGAAGATTCACGAAATATGATTAAATTATTTAGTAGTCAAATAAAAATGTATGAAACACAAAAACAAGCACTTTTAAATAGTTGTATATTTGGATTTCAAAAGAAAAAGATTGAAAAAGAAATTGAAGATGTAGATAATAAGATTTATAAACTATATGAAAATATTAGTGAGGAAGTTTCTATGATTTCAAAAATGGAAGAATCTATTTCGAGAGATGAAACAAGTG
>CAZTEJ010000098.1:0-3143 GCA_964612605.1 uncultured Clostridium sp.
CTTAAATTTCAAATTTTTTTGAACATATTCAGACACCAAATTAAAATTATCATCATAAGCATATTTCAAACGACCAAACTCTAAAAACACATCCGAAAAAGATTTTCCCTCATCCAATAATCCCATAACAATCTCATTCTTCATAGCATCATTTTTCTCTTGATCATCTAAATCAACACAACCTTCACTATCATATACTTTACTTTGAATATCACACTCTAACTTATCACACCAATAAGCAAATTTAGACTCCATTGTTTCATGTTTATCAAACTCCAAAAACATTTCCTCTATCATATTACCCTCTAATATATTATTTAATATACTATGAACAGCCTCATGCTCTATCCTTTCCTTCTCTTCACGATTTATTTGAAATTGAGTTAAATCACCAATAACACATTCCCCTAACTCATGTATAGCAAGCATAAATATAACCTTCATAATATCAATATCATAATTAAATTCACTATACATAGCAAGCGCAAGCATTTGAGTACCATATACATGTTCAGCAACACTTTCCAATCTTTCCCTCTTAACATTCCAACAAACCCACCCAGTTCTTATAACATACTTTAATTTATTACATACCATATAATAATTAATAACATTTTCTTCCTTACTCATTAAATACACTCCCCTAATTAAATTATACTACCATAACCCCAACAAAAAAACCATTAAAACATAATTAATGGTTTCATTTTATTGTTAAAAGGTTGATACAACGCAACTGAAATATCATTATACTTAAACAATATATACTTATTACTCTTAATATTTAATACATTACCATTACTAATATATTTATACTCTAACTCATCATTAATATTATTTACTTCAATATCTAATACACTATCTATATCCAATAACTCATAATTATTATTATTTATATCATCAATAGAATAACTATCATCTATACTAAAATCACCTAACTTAGTTCTAACAAGTTCCGTCATAGTAGCATAACTACCTAAACCATAACCAATATCTCTTATCAAAGACCTTATATAAGTCCCCTTAGAAACATTACATCTAATTTTAACCAAATTATCATTACAAGACAACAATTCTAAATCATAAATAGTAACATTCTTCTTAGGCAAAACAACATCCTCATTACTTCTAGCATAATCATACAATTTTCTACCATTAACCTTAACAGCACTATAAATAGGTACCTCTTGTTCATAAGAACAAATAAACTTATCTAAAACATCCTCTATTTCCTCTTTAGTTATAACCTTATTACACCTTTTAAGCACATTACCAGTTATATCCAAAGTATCAGTAAGAATTCCTAATTCAAAAGTAGCAATATACTCCTTATCATGATTAACCAAAATATTAGACAACTTCGTATACTTACCTATTAAACAAACAAGAACACCTTCAGCCAAAGGATCCAGTGTTCCAATATGTCCAACAGACTTAGTATGCAATTGCTTACATACCTTATTAACAACATCTCTTGAAGTAATTCCCTTAGATTTATTAACAACTAATATACCATTACTATTCATTAGCTTCCTTATGAATTTCCTCTATTATCTCCTCAATATGTTCCCCATATTCAGTAGACTCATCATAAACAAATCTTATTTCCGGAGTATTCCTAATCTCAATTCTTTTAGCAAGTTCCATTCTCATAAAAGAAGATGCATTAGCTAATTCAGCCTGAACCTCTTGCTTATCATAATCACCATAAAACGTATAATAAACCTTACACATAGATAAATCATTAGTAACTCTTACATCCGTAATTGTTACACTCTTAATCACTTCATTATGAACCTCTTCATAAATTATAGAAGATAATTCCCTTAATATAGAAGAAGCTATTCTTTCTAATTTAATTTTACTCATTTCTTCTTTACCTCAATCATTTCATAAGTTTCGAAAACATCGCCTTCCTTAAGGTCATTAAAGTTTTCAATTGTTATACCACACTCATAACCACTTTTTACTTCCTTAACAGTATCCTTTTCTCTTTGAACAGAAGAAATAACACCATCATAAATAATAACACCATCTCTAACAACTCTTACCTTAGATTTATTCTTAATAATACCACTATTAACCATACAACCAGCAATAGTACCAACCTTACTAAATTTAAACAATTTCTTTATAGAAGCATTACCCATAGTCTTTTCTTCATAATCAGGTTCCAACATACCCTTCATAGCAGCTTCCATCTCTTCAACCAACTTATAAATTATTTGATACAATCTAATTTCAACATTATATCTTTTAGCAACCTCTTTAGTAATAGCCGAAGGAATAACATTAAATCCAATTACAACCGCATTAGAAGCATTAGCAAGAACAATATCACTCTCAGTAATAGTACCAATACCACTTCTAATAACTTTAATTCTTACACCCTCAACATCTATCTTCTCTAAAGAATTCTTAACAGCTTCCTCAGAACCTCTAACATCACATTTTAAAACAACATTAATCTCTTTAATACCAGATTTAATCTTACTAAATAAATCATCAAAAGTAATAACATCCTTCTTATAACTATTATTCTTAGCAGCAATCAATCTAGCCTCAGCAACATCTCTTGCTTGCTTTTCAGATTCAAAAGCCATAAACTTATCCCCAGCAGAAGGATTATCAACAAGACCAGTTATCTCAACAGGAGTACTAGGTCCCGCAGTTAATATATTCTCTCCCCTATCATTCTTAAGAGTTCTAATTCTACCATGAGTAGTACCTACAACAATAGGATCCCCTAATCTTAAAGTACCATTTTGAATAAGTAAAGATGCAACACCACCCATATTCTTATCAATTCTAGATTCAATAACAGTACCAATCGCATACCTATTCGGATTAGCTTTAAACTCACTAACCTCAGCTATAGTAACAACAGTCTCAAGTAAATCATCAACTCCCATACCAGTTTTAGCAGAAATATTAACAAAAGGAACAGTTCCACCCCAAGCCTCAGGAGTAATATTAAGAGCAGCCATCTCTTCCATAATCTTATCAGGTCTAGCATCCGGTTTATCCATCTTATTTACAGCAACAACTATAGGTACATTAGCAGATAAAGCATGATCAATAGCTTCCTTAGTTTGAGGCATAACCCCATCATCAGCAGCAACAACAATAATAACAATATCAGT
>CAZTEJ010000099.1:0-3096 GCA_964612605.1 uncultured Clostridium sp.
CGAGGTATTGGATAAAGGATGAACCTGCCACATAGCTTGCGTTGGGATCAGTATAGTTGCGGCTGTAAACTGCGATATTTTCAAGCTCTTTGAAATCTATTTGTATATCAATGGGACGGTCTATGGTTTGTTTGAACTCGAATAGATATTCCGTCGCTTTGGACTGTACTGCGGAATTGTAGTCTTCATTCAGAAAAGCCATCCCGTAGTAATCATAATAGTAGCTGAAATATCGGGCAAAGCCTTCCGTTTCCCAAAGTGCTTGTGATGTACTCGGTTTTGTCAGAGCATGAATATACTCGTGCATCAGAGAATCAACATTGTATACAATTAAGCGATGTAGACCCGATTGATAATAAGAATATTTAGAACTTGATTTTGAATTCGGAAATATGATTTTAAGCTCATTGTCATAATTGCCTAAATCAAATAACTTTTGGTAGCTGTTCATCTGGTCAAGATTACGCTCAAAGAATTCCTTTGTTTGTCTGTAATTATCGTGTAAGAATGTCTCAGTTACAAGAGGGTTTGATAAATAATTCACATCAGTCCAATCAGTACCTACATAAAATGTACTGAACTCACTTTTTACTATATAGTCATAGGATATTCCGCCATATCCGAAGCGTAGGCATGATGCAGAGTAATCAACTTCAATCGTTGCGTAGTATTCACTGAGCTTTTTGCATAACTCTTTCATTCCGCCATTTGTATTAGATGATTCAAGCAATTGATAAACCGTTTCCTTACCATATGTTTCGATAAGATAACTGACAAATTGATAGGATGTTTGCTTAGCTGCAAGAACCTCAGATTCGGATATAAAATTATCATTAAAGCATAGCAAATTCAAATCATATATCTCGTCGATATCATAAGTATGCTCATAAGATAATTCCGAAATGTCAAAACCGAATTCTCGGCACAGAATTGTCGCATAACCGTATGCCAAACCGTAATGAGTGCATTCTCCGTATACGGCAATAATTACATTCGTAATATATTCAATACTCTTAAAATCATCTTGACATGTAAATAATGAGTTATCAACTATATTCATTCCGCTAAATGTATCTGTAGAGAAAATGTATATTTTCGGCTTTGAGTCACCATATTCAAGACTTGATATAACGCAGTCGGTAGACTCGATGCAATCTCGTCGCAATGATTCGTCTGCTGTTAAATCGAAATAGTAATACGCATATTCCGACTCGGTATAAAACATATCTTTTAATAAAGAAAACTGCGAATTTGCTTCAACATATGTTATACGTTCTTGCGTATATGAATACTCGGCCTCGGAAGTATTTACCGAAGGCCCATCATTAGTCTGCATACAACCGCTAAAAGATGCTAAGATAATTATAGAAATCAGCAAAACAGATACCGTAAAACGCTTAGACCTATTCATTTTATTCATTGCTCCATATCAGAGTTTCGGGATGCGAGAATTCAAGCTTTATGCTTTTTTGCGGGTTAAGAAGTAAGCTTAGGACTCCGTTTTCTTGTGTTCCCATTTGCGTATTATGTAATAGTTTTCTATATGGCTTGAAACCGCATTTTTCCTGAACTCGCTTAGACTGAGTGTTAAAGTCGTAGTATCCACAAGTAATAAAATCAAGATTGGCCACACTAAAGAGATAGTTAATTACGGCATTTACAGCTTCCGGCATCAGACCTTTTCCCCAGTAATCTTTAGATAATACATATCCGATTTCTCGACCGGAGTAGTCAAAGAACTCTGATAATTTGTCCTCAAGCCCGTATTTTTCAATCCCTAAAGAGCCTATAACTTTTCCGTTTTCCTTATAAACGATTGCGAAAGTCTTGTCGCTCTCGATGAATCTATTTAATATGTCCTGAGTGATTTTTATTGAGTTATGATGTGGCCAGCCTGCCATTTCGCCGACACCCTCAACACGGGCATATTCATGGAAATTGTCTAAATCAGCTTGTTTAAAAGGCCTGAGTAAAAGGCGAGGAGTCTCAATCTGTAATCCGTTAAGGGAGAATATAGCGTTCATAACATTTACTCCTTTTTAATCTTTTCGCTATTTTTAATAGACGCAAGGGGAGAGCTTTCGGCAGCTTTTTGCTTGTCCATATCTGATAAATGCGTGTAAATTTGTGTTGTCGCAACGCTTGCATGTCCTAAAATATCACGCAAAACCATCGGGTCAATATTTCCGTATTCGTATAAAAGTGTAGCACATGTGTGCCTTAATTTGTGGACTGATATGCCTCTGTTTCCGAGCCCGGCTTGCATGAGCTGCTTTTCTACAATTTTCTGAACGCTCCTGTTTGAAAGACGGTTATATTGATTCTTGTAATGACCGACAAATATCGCTTTTTGATCAGGTTGTGTTTTAGGTCTTACAGCAAGATATTTGTCTAATGCATCTATGCAAGCGTCGTTTATGTACACAATTCGCTCTTTTTGCCCTTTTCCAAACAATCTAAGCGTTCGTGTAGTTTTACTGTAATCGTCAATATTAAGGCCTACCAGCTCGCTTAAACGCATACCGCAGTTCAGAAAAAGCGTGAGAATGCAGTAATCTCGCTCATAATGGGTAGAAGAAGTGCTTTCGAGCAGATGGTAACTTTGCTCAAGATCAAGATATTTCGGAAGTTTATTCGATTCTTTGGGGCGTTCTAAAGTTGCAAGTGGGTTTGATTTAATTAGTGCAGCCTTTGAATAAAGATAATTGTAGAAAGATTTGATTGCCGTAGTGCGTCTTGCTCGTGTTGTTGAATTATTCATACGAACCGTACTCAGATAATTGAGATATTCGTATGCATCCATTAAAGTAAAAGATTCCAAATAAGAAATCGGAATGTCCGAAATTATTATTTCTTCAAAAGGAACATTTGGACCAACTAATTTGTTTTTGATTTTAATGTACCTTAAAAAAATACTGATGTCACTGTAATATGCTTCGACGGTTTTCTCTGTACGACCTTTAATTATTCGCAGATATGTCAAAAAGTCATTAAGATACGTCGGACAGTTGGAATAGTCTATATTCATATGTATGGTCGGCTCCTTTGTCAATTTTTCTCCCCTGATGTTCGCATAATTTCTATTATGTGAACATT
>CAZTEJ010000100.1:0-3028 GCA_964612605.1 uncultured Clostridium sp.
ATAAAAGTTATTTTATGGTTTGTCAATTGGTTTGGTATCTATTTTGTTTAAATTGATGGAACTATTTCTATCTTTTATTGCTACTAAAGTACCGTCTACTTTGTAGATTGCAACTGCGGATATATCTTTTAAATCGTTTAAATATCTACTTAGTAAGTCGTCTATAGATATAAATGGTGGGATATCCGATTCATCTTCTATTGGTTCTACTTCTACAAAGTCTATCATAAATCCTTCAATACAACCACTAAATGTTTGAACTTTATAACTATTGTCAGGAAAAAAAATTACTATTCTATATCCTTCTTGATATTCTCCATAATTAATTCCATATTCACTTTTATATTTTAGTTCTTCTACTGGTATATTCATAAGTCATCTCTATCTTTCCTTACTACTAGAGTACCGTCTGTTTTGTAGATTGCAACTGCGGATATGTCAGTATATAATTTTAAACTTCTATCTAATATATCTTCTATAGATATATATAGTGGGATATCTGATTCATCAATAATTGGGTCAAAATCTGTAAATTCATACATAAATCCTTCTATTTTTAAAGTATATGCACCTGTTTCATGTCTATTATCTGGATAAAAGTATACTAATCTATAACCGTCTTTTGCCGTAAAATCATTATAATCATATATTAATTCTTCTTTATATACTTCTCTATCATTAACTTTATCTACATTATCTCTTATCTTTTTCTTTATACAATTTTGGTTTATATCATATATTGCTACTCCTAAAGCTTTTTCGTTTAAATCTAAAAATCTATCTAGTATATCGTCTATATCTTTAAATTTAATATTTTTATCTTCTTTATTAAAGAAATTAATAAAGTCTTCTATTTTCTTAGCATATAATCCTTGTTCTGCCTCGTGATATTTTTCATAGTAATATACTATTCTGTATCCTTCTTCATAGGTAACATAAGTTTTAAATGTATTTAGTTCTTCTACTGGTATATTCATAAGTCATCTCTATCTTTTCTTGCTACTAGAGTACCGTCTACT
This sequence comes from uncultured Clostridium sp., assembly GCA_964612605.1. Lineage (GTDB taxonomy): Bacteria > Bacillota_I > Bacilli_A > RF39 > UBA660 > CAG-533. Next base: position 1,020 of record CAZTEJ010000100.1, read on the forward strand.
TTGTAGATTGCAACTGCGGATATATCTTTTCTTCTATTTAGATATCTATTTAATAAATCATCTATAGATATAAATGGTGGGATATCTGAATCATCTTCTATTGGTTCTACTTCTACAAAATCTATCATGAAGTCTTCTAAATATTTACAATAATAACTAATATAATATTTATTATCTGGATAAAAATAAACTACTTTGTATCCTTCGTTTACAGTAACATAATTATAATCATATATTAATTCTTCTTTATATACTTCTCTATCATTAACTTTATCTACATTATCTCTTATCTTTTTCTTTATACAATTTTGGTTTATATCATATATTGCTACTCCTAAAGCTTTTTCGTTTAAATCTAAAAATCTATCTAGTATATCGTCTATATCTTTAAATTTAATATTTTTATCTTCTTTATTAAAGAAATTAATAAAGTCTTCTATTTTCTTAGCATATAATCCTTGTTCTGCCTCGTGATATTTTTCATAGTAGTAAACTACTCTGTATCCTTCTTCATAAATAACATTTGTTTTAAATGTATTTAATTCTTCTACTGGTATATTCATAAGTCATCTCCTCTATTTAAAGTATAACATACTTTATTTAATTTTTATTTTATTATTAAAATTATTATTTAAAAATATTATAGTTTTCTTCATAGATTCTCCATACTCTTCTAAAGAAATAGGAAAACCATATTTAAATCTATCTTCTAATGTATATTTATCATAAATATTATCTTTTAAATGTAATGCTTCTAATAATGTTTTCTTATTTCCTAAAGTAAAATAATCAACTGTAGGACTAGTAATATTGTTATTTTTATAATGATATCCTCTTAATTGTCTTTTTAATTTATCTATTTTAATTATATTAGAAATAGAATATAAATTAATATCTAAATAATTAATTAAATTATATATTTCGTTAAATGATTTAATTTCAGCAAGTCTTTCTTCAGGAGATATTTCATATATTTCATTATTAACTAGATAAGATAATCTTAATACTAATGCTTCTAAGGTATTATCTTTATAAGCAATTCTTTGTTGGTTTGCATGTTCTATTTCGTGTAATATCACTTGCAATATAGAAAGATTTTTATATAGTATTTTTTCAAAATTATTAGTACTTAAGAAGTTATTTTCTAGATTAGTTATCATTTTATCAATTGTTTTAGTATATATGGTTATAATTTTTGTATAGGTTGAATAAGAAGCAAGATTATTGCTTCTTATTGGTTGAAAATCTATATTTAAAATATAATCATTTAAACTTTTATTAATAACAATATATTCAATAAGTTTTTCAATATCATTTTGATTTAAAATTTTATTATTTAATGATTTATCATAAATAATTCTTAAAATATTTTCCATATAGTTTTTTGCTTTATTATTTTAAATTTATCTTCTTTTAGTAAATGATTTATTATTATCTTGATTATTTATATTACAATCAAATAATGTATTTAATATTTCAACTTCTTCTTGTGTTAATTCTAGTTTATCAGAATATTTTAACCATCTGTTTGTCCAATGTCTTCCTTTAGAATCAGGATGTTCTTTTTCTCTACCTTCCCAATCAGAATTACTTTTTTTATGACTATGACCTTTAGTCCAGTCTCCATCTATTGCTTCATATTCATTTCCTTTTTCATCAGCAAAAATAGTATACCCATCATCATTTGCACATTCAGCTGATTCTAAATAATCAGCATATTTTTGGTAATCATTATCAAAATCTTCTAGTGATTTTCTTGCCATAAATATCATCCTCCCTTAAATTACAGCAATTTTTTTAATTAAATAATAAAGCAAAAATTCTCAACCACCACCCATTTTATGGTAAGAGAACGATGTTAGTTAAGTTAGTTTTTTCGCATATTGTTCTTCTTAGTTTTATATACTAGCATCTTTTATTCTATTTATCAAGTAAAAAAACACGTTTTTCCGTGTTTTATCAATTCTCAAACTAAAAACACGTTTTTTATCTGGCGTGTTTTTAGTTTG
>CAZTEJ010000101.1:0-3022 GCA_964612605.1 uncultured Clostridium sp.
CCCCACATTTCGCCCCATAATATGATTAGAACTAGGTTTTCCTAGTTTTTTTAATTTAAAAAAAGCGTTTTTTTACGCTTATTTGTTACAGTCTGTACAGGTATTATCTATGGTGCTATTTATCATTTTGCTTAATTTGTTTTTTAATGAGTCTAGGTCTTCGTTTTTCCAGTATTCTTCTGGGGTATCATAGTTTTTGGTGTCGTAGCTTGTTTCGTCATCGAATCCGGTTATAATACCGTTTTTTACTAATATTACTGCTGGTACATAGATTCTTTTATTTCCTTCGTCATCGTATCTTAAGTAATCTTTAAGTATTTCAACTATTTTTTGATATTCTTCGGTGTTGTTTTTTCTATCTTCTAGGATATTAAAATAATATATTTTATCTAAATTGTTTGCTAGTGCTGTTTCATTAAGGTATTTAACATAGGCTTTACACCAAGGACATTCTGGAAATCCTAGATAGACTATACCTGTTCCGTTTTCTAGTATTTTTATTATTTGATTTATATCTCTGTAAACGAATACGTTGTTTTCTGTTATTTCGTATTCTTTACTAAATTTGATATTATCTTTATTTCCTTTCTTACTTAGGATTACTCCTATTGATGTTATTATTATAACAATAATAGTTATAATTAGTATTGTCTTTTTTTTCATTATTACCTCTTCTTTCTTTTTACAATTTTATTTTAATACATAAATAATAGATATTACTATAAAATAAAAGTTGAATTTACTCAACTTTTGGTTTAGTTACAGCTATTAAGTTCTAAGGGGATATTATAGGTTGTTATTTTGTTATTTATGTATGCGTGTATTTCAATGTATAATTCGTTATTTATATAATTTTTACAAGTTGATTCGTAATTATCTATTATAAAGTTAATGTTATTTAGGAATTTGTTTAATGTTATTTTATCTTCGTTATAACTATATTCACTAATTTTTTTAGTAATATTACCGTTGTTTTCATATAATATACAATCTATGCTATCGTATTTAATATTATTTTCTTCTCCACAATAATTAACGTTTGATATATATATAGATGATTTATCTTTGTTGTAAGCTATACTTCCTGTAACTGTAAAATCATTACAGGTTGTTCCTAGGGTTTTAAATTCGAAATTATCTTTATGTATAAATATAATATATCCTATTGTTAAGATTATAATTATACTAATTAATATTAAATATTTATTATATTGGTTTTTATTAACTTTATTATTTCCATCTAGTATACTATCTATATTTATATTAAAATCTTGACTCATTTGTTTAATAATACTGATATCAGGAATGTTTTTGCCGTTTTCCCATTTACTAACTGCTTGATATGTAACTCCGTATTTATCTGCTAATTCTTTTTGAGTTAGATTATTTTGTTTTCTTAGTTCTTTAATAAAATTACCTATTTTTTGATTCAATGTGTTTCACTTCCTTGTACAAATAAATTTTATCATTTTATTAAATATATATCAAATAAAAAAGATTATCATTTTGTGATTAATCTTTTATCTTAAAGTATATTTTTTGTTGTTTTTTATAGTTTCTTTATCTATTATTAATTCTTTGTATTCTGCAGTTGAAAATATATAATAATTGGCATCTTTGAATAGTTTTTCAACTATTCTTTTTACACCTGTTGCTCCGAGATTTAATTTATATGCTTCTTGTGCAATGGCTTCTATAAGTGTATCGTCGTATACTAAATTAATATTATGATTATTTAATAATTTTTTATATAGTAATAAATCGCTTGTTTTTGATTCTTTAATTATTGTAATTAAATCATTTATGTTTAAGTTATTAAATATAATTATATTATCGTTATTAAATTCAGGGTATAAACTTAATCTTTTTTGGATTTTTTCATCTGTAATAGAGGTTGGTGGATTATATTTATAACCTATTTTGCATGAATTATATAGGTCTGTATTCATGAAATTACCTATTAGTACAAATGTTAGATTGGATGTATTAAAAGATTGATATTCTCCGGTTGGAGTTTGTATCATATATATTTCTCCTATTAAGTGTTTTTTAAATTCTTGCATGAAGTTAGACATAAAATTTTCATAATTAATACAATTAAAATCTAAATTATCTATAACTATAACACCTTTTTGGGCTCTTTCTAGGTTGTTGTCAGCTGCTAGGTATAAATTAAGTAATGTTTGATTTATACTAGGTGTAGTTGATTTATGATAGTCACTAGCTTCTTCAAATACGACTGGGATATTGGTATTTTCTAGTAGGATATCAAATACTTTGGTTTTACCAACTCCGGTTGGTCCACATATTAACATATTAGATTTTATTAGGGAATTTTCTATCCTTTGATTTTTAACTATGTTTGTTATTATTTCTTTTATTTGTTCGTCTTGGCATTTAACTGAGGATGTAACTATGTTAAAGAGTTCATCTGTATTCATTAGTTTGTTTTTTTCTTTTTCTTCTTCTACTTTGTCGAATATTTCTAAGAAATTTTTAAAGTTTTGCATATTAACTTCTACTAGCTCTATGTTATCTTCGTATCTTGTTAGGGTTTTAGTTGTGTTATCAGACAAATTATTTATGAAGAAAAATTCTTGAGTGTTAAAGAATTTTTCAAATTCTTCGTAGTCTTCATTAAAATTTTGACTTAGTTCTTCGCTTAGTTGTTCTAGATTTAGTGTGAATGCGTAAACGTATCCATCCGTAATTGTATCTAAGTGTTCTATACTGTTGTAACAAGCTGTGTTATCTTCTTCAGAATCATATGTATAGAATGTATTGTTTTCTATATATCCTTTAGTTATTTTATAAGGTATTAATTTATATATTTCTTTTTCAATGTCTTTAGTTAGTAATTCTTTTTTATAAAGCATTACTAATGCATTGTCTATATTCATAATATTACACCACCCTGTGAGTTAATTATACCTTAATAGTAAAAAATATGTCAATAATTATAATTTCTTTTCTAATTTGTCTAGATTATGAAATGCTTCGTCTATTGTTTCTGGTTTGTTAT
>CAZTEJ010000102.1:0-3003 GCA_964612605.1 uncultured Clostridium sp.
TTCCTTTTTCGAGTGGCTCCGTTTTTTGCACCCCTTTTTATCTCCTCGCCGATCCTTTTTTTGCTGCTGTACCCCTTGACTTTTAATAGTTAGTCTTTCTGACCAAAAACGGGCGTGGCCGTTATGCCACCGTGGATATGCGGGTAAATGGAAGCGACGTTTACGTTGACCGCGTTCTGAGAGAAAAGAGAAGAGAGAAAAAAGAAGGGAGAAAAGAACAAAACGACGATTTTCTTTCGAAAATCGTCGTTTTGTTGGTGGAACATCGCAGAGCTTAAACGAACACTCAGCCGTGTTATCTTCTACCTCTTCCACGGAGGAACTTAACGGAATTTGGATAGTATTTTTAGCGCCAGAGAAACTGAAAACAATCCGCAGGTCATTGTCGTACACATATACTGCCACAAGGAAAGTGTCGAACAAGCGCGCCTGATACTTCTTGTCACAAACATCTCCGTCACAGAATAGCTCAAGGCCGGAAATGACATCATCTCTGCTGACCGTTACAATGTCTGCCCTGGCCGCAGCAATCTTCGCCCTGATGGATGCGCACTCAGCTTCCAGCTCGATCAACCGCCCTTTGGTGGTCTCTGTGATTATCCCCTGCTCAATCGCGGTCATGATATTCTTGATGCCACGCTCTGCACCGGCAAGCTGATCCTCCAGGATGCCGACCTTGCTTTCAGCCTCTTTACGCTCATTGTAAGCAATGGTGCTGTCTGCGATCCACTCGATGACATCAGCTTTGAGTGCGTAATCCCAGATGGCCTGTGCAACCTGTGTTTCTATTTCATCGCGCCGAACATTCTTTTTGCTACAGGTTTTTTCGGTTCGGCGCTTCTGGCAAACATAGTAATAATGCAACTTTCCAGAGCGTCCTGTGCCAGACACACCTACCATTGGGCTTTTGCATTTTCCGCAGAAAAGTTTTCCTGTGAGCAAATAGTCACCATTAGCCCGGTGACGCCCTTGTGGATTCTTTTTCGTTTTCAACACCTCCTGAACCTTGTAGAACAGCTTGTCGCTGATGATGCGTGGGATGCCTCCCTCTCTGCGAACATCGCCATAAATGTATATCCCCAGGTATCGCTCGTTGGAGATGATTTTTTGAAAGCTGGATTTCCCCCAAAGTCTACCGTTTGATGTAGTAATGCCCCGCGCATTTAAGCTGGCGGCAATGTCAACAAACGGTTCACCACAAGCAACTCGCGTAAATATCTCCCGCACAACGGCCGCTCGCGGCTCATCAACAACATAGTGCAGCGTATCGTCGGATTTGTATCCATAGGGCAAGCGTCCATTTGCAACCATGCAATTCGCAGCATTATCATACAAACCGCGTTTGATGTCCTCGGCCATATTCTCGGAGTAAAACTGGTTGACATTCATCATCGACCGCGCAGCAAAGCGGCCGGCAGCAGTGTCATCAAAATCCTCTTCGACATACAGTACACGGACGCCCATATCCTGAAGCTTGGCTTCGTTAATCAAGGCTTCCAGCATATTACGGCCCATACGGTTTGACTTCCACGCAATCACATACCTAAACTTCCCGCTGGCCGCTTCGCGCATCATACGCTGAAAATTCTTGCGCTTATCAGTACGACCGGAAACTGCACGGTCAGCATAGGTGTCAACAATCTTAATGCCATATTCCTTGGCAAGCCCGAAGCCTTTCTCAAATTGCTGTTCAACGGAAATATCCTTCTGGTTGTGGCTGCTGTACCGACCGTAGAGGACACCGGGTTCTTCGATCTCCAGCCGCTTCCCCCGTTTGGGTTTTGCCGGGTGCTTTGCAGTGCTTTTCGGCAACAGTGCCACCTCCTTCTACAAGATAGTCTTACAGTCTTAGATTTACTCAGTATCAGTTACAGATACAGAATACAGTTACAGTAACAGATACAGAGACAGTGCGCGCGATCGCGCGCACACGCACGCGCGCACGCGTGTATCGATACAGTATAGATAGGGTATCAAATGCCGAGAAGCTGTCGCTTCTTTGCATCGAATTCTTCCTGCGTCAAAATTCCTTCATCCAGCAGCTCTTTTAACCCACGAATTTCTTCCACAACGGACACAACCTGTCCTTTTGCTGGGGATGAAGTGCTGTTGTCAAAGCTCATAACGTAATCGCGGATGCGGATCGCGGCCGGAAGGTCTGCTTTTGAGAAAAAGAAATTCTGTTCTGCACCAATGGCGGCGCTCACACCAAAGCCAAGGCCAATACCGGAGGTTGCTGCTTGCGCGGTACGGAATGTAATCGACCCAGGGCTGAGTGCGCGAGGTTCTTTCAGCGAGAACGACTGGATTTTTGAAATCGGATATACATCCTCTTTCCTCTTCGTTTCAACTACAAGATTTGAATCTTTGATGTGTACAGTAAAACCGTTCATGCAAGGCAGTGTGATGATTTCAAAGCTCATGACTTGCCTCCTTCTACCATTTGAGATAGTTCTATTACTGCGAAATACATATGCTTACAAGGCAACCTTCTTGTTCGAAAATCCATACAAGAACACCCGTCACAATCAATGTTGTAGGCAACATCATGCTCACCCATAACACAGGCTGTGTGTTGCGCAATATCAAAAGTCAGAAGTTTCATCCGCTTGGAATAAATGCCTTTTTCGATTCGGTCCCTCTGACCACTCTTGATATGAGCATCATAGCCCCAGCGCGTCCAACCAATGCGATTAAAGTCCAAAGCAAACTGCCTAAAAATTGCTGTTCGCTGTTCCTGTCTTTTTCGTTTTTGCTTTTTATCGATATATCGGCAATATAGTGGAATGCCGACAAACCCAAAAGTGAACCCAACGATAACAATAATAATGATTTCCATGTGAGTTCCCTCCATTTGTCGAAATAACGAGAATGTTATAATCTATCGTTTTCCTGTTAGGCCGCGCTTGCTCTGCTAAAATATTTCTGTCGGCAATGCCAAAAAACAAGAAAGACTAACTATTAAAGGTCAAGAGCAATGGTGCAAAAAAATGGATCGGCGAG
>CAZTEJ010000103.1:0-2921 GCA_964612605.1 uncultured Clostridium sp.
GTTTGAGAATTATATTTACTTCATTTGCTGCGTGTTTTTACTTTGAGAAGTCATCGGTATTTACAAAATATGTGTTATCCTACATATTTTTATTATTGTTATTTTCTTCCTTAATTTTTATTAATCCTAATTCGTAAACATCAATATAAACCTTTCTTTACTTTTTCAATTAAGTTTTTATTTAATAATCTAGTTAAGATTACTCTTGGTATATTTTGTTCATTAACTTCCTCTATTGTAATTGTATCACTATTATTTTTCATATATTCTAAAACTTTATTTTCGTAATCCATAATCAAAATATAACATAAAAATCTATCAGAAGATAGATAGATTTTCGTTCGGAATAATTTGTTACTCGCACCATCCGGGAGCAAGAAAAATTTTCTTTTTCAAGTACATTTATAATATACTATATTTTATGTATAAAAAGCAATATTTACAATGTTACTTATATTTTTTAGTTCTTCTATCATTAATTTTTGTATATAATCTGTATCAGTAAAGAATAAATTTAATCCATTCTTTTTTAGAGATAATATATATTCAAAATTATTTATTATTTCTTTTTTTACAGCTGAAGAAACTTTTACTATTTTTCCATCAATTTTATGTATACTATGAATATATTTTTCTAGTGTTGGAAAAGCATTTTGAATTAATATTACTTGTTTTCGTCCTGCTATTTCTTTTATTAATATAGTTTTGCATTTACCGTATTTCTTTTCTTTTTTTTCAATAATAGATTTATATTTATCAATTTTAGTACTTAATGGTATAAACCATAATAATTCTTTGTCTTTAATTGCTAGGTATGATGGTCTAGAATGTCCTTTTTCATGATTTATCATTAATCCTTTATTATTAATTTTATCAAAGAATTCGTCTTTAATATGATATAAATATCCTGTTTGTATTTCCATTTAACCTCCTGTTGGAATAATATAACATAAAAATCTATCAGAAGATAGATAGATTTTATTTTTTATTTACTACCGAGATCATTTATTGCTCGCACCACTCGGAAGCGATTAACATTTCTCAACTAGGATCATTTATTGCTCGCACCACCTAGAAGCGATTAACATTTATACTTTTTCAAGTACATCTATAATATACTATATTTTAAGTAATAAATCAATATAAAATTCTTTATTATTATATGCAATAAATATAAATATTAACAATATAATTTATATTTTCACCTAGAAATTTAAATTAATAAATCATTTCTATCAGTATAAAGATATTTATTTTTTATAAATTTTATATATAATATAACTAATTATTAATAGATAATATATAGGTGATGATAATATGATTAGAAATAGAATTAATGATTTAATTAAATGGAAGAATAAAACTAATAGAAAGCCACTTTTACTTAATGGTGCTAGACAAGTTGGTAAAACTTATTTAGTTATGGAGTTTGGTAAGAAATATTATGATGATATTATTTATGTTAATTTTGAAACAAATAATCTTGTTAGTAAAATTATTGATGATGATATTTCTCCTGAATATATTATTAAGAATCTTGAAAATATTTTTAATAAAAAAATTGATAAGAATAGAACTTTAATATTTTTTGATGAAATTCAAAAAAATACAAGAGCTCTTACTTCGTTTAAATACTTTTATGAGTTAGCTCCTGAATATCATATTATTGGTGCTGGGAGTTTACTTGGCGTTTATATTAATAAAAAAGATTTTTCATTTCCAGTTGGAAAAGTTGATATGCTTACAATTTATCCTATGTCTTTTGATGAATTTTTGATTAATACTGAAAATAATTTATTATATGAGAATATTTTAAATTGTTATAATGAGAATAAAAGCTTAAGTATTTCGTTACATAATAAGGCTTTAGATTTGTATTATGATTATTTAATAATTGGAGGTATGCCTGAAGTTGTTCAAGAATATATTAATTCTGGTTCTGTTATAAGTGCGATTGATCTTCAACATAATATACTAGAATCTTATAAGAATGATATAACAAAGTATTGTGATGATTCTAATAATGCAAATAAGATTATTGCTACTTTTAATTCTATTCCAATACAACTTGCTAAGGATAATAGAAAATTTCAATTTAAATTAATTAAGAAAGGTGGAACAAGTTCTATATTTGGTGATTCTATTAATTGGTTATGTAATGCAGGAATTGTAAATAAGTGTGTTAAATCAAAGATTGATATTCCGTTAAAGATGTATGAGGAAGTTGAATCTTTTAAGTTATATATGAATGATGTTGGTTTGCTAACTAATTTATGTGAGTTTCCAATTTATTTGATTAAGAATAGGGATATGGTTAATGAAACTATGCTTGGGATGCTTACTGAAAATTATATTGCTAGTTCTTTAAGGTATAATGGAGTAAATCTTAATTATTGGAAGAATGATTATGATAGTAAGGTTGATTTTATTTTACAATCTAATAAAGGATTTATTATTCCTTTAGAAGTTAAAACTAGTAATCATGTTAGATCTAGAAGTTTATATAATTATATTAATGAGTTTAATCCAAAATATTCTATTAGGGTATCTACTAGAAATTTTGGGTTTAAGGATAATATTAAGTCTGTTCCTTTGTATGCTGCTTTTTGTATTACGAAAGATTCTTTAGATGATTAAGTAGGGTTTTCTATTGTTTCGTTGTAATAAAAAAATCAATGGAATTTATAATATTTCCCATTGACCATTTTTTGTTGAACCAATTCTTTTTATAACGTTTTGTTTTTTCAAAACATCTAAATTTCTTGTAACTGTTGTTTTATCTATACTTAAACGTTGACTTATTTCAATTTGCGTAATCCTATTATTTTCTTTTATTAAGTCAATAATTTTTTCTTGTGTTTCACTTAATACATAATTAACATTTGAAGTTACTGCTTTTGGTATATTTGATAAACTTTCTG
>CAZTEJ010000104.1:0-2813 GCA_964612605.1 uncultured Clostridium sp.
TAGTTTGAGGCATAACCCCATCATCAGCAGCAACAACAATAATAACAATATCAGTTACACTAGCACCTCTAGCCCTCATCTCAGTAAAAGCAGCATGACCAGGAGTATCTATAAAAGTAACCTTACTTCCATTATAATCAATTTGATAAGCACCAATCGCTTGAGTAATACCTCCAGCTTCCCCCTCAGCAACCTTAGTTGCTCTAATATAATCTAACAAAGTAGTTTTACCATGATCAACATGACCCATAACAGTTATAACAGGAGGTCTACTAATCAAATCATCTTCATTATCTACTATCTCATACTCTTCAAAATTAGTTATATCTCTAGTTTCTTCCCTCTTTAAAGTCTTACCATAATCTAAAGTTAAAATCTCAGCAGTTTCAAAATCAATTCTCTGATTCAAATTTAACATAGTTCCTAAACTCATAAGCTTCATTATTATCTCATTATTACTCTTACCTAATTTAGAAGCCAAATCACTTACAGTATCTCCTTCTTTAAACAGAATAATATTCTCATCATCCTTATTACTAGATAATTTAGATTTATTCTTATACATATCCTTCTTTTTATTTAAATAATCAATATTATCCTTATTAACCTTATTATTCTTCTTCTTTAACTTTTGACTCTTTTCACTATATCTATGATTATCACCAAGTATTTCATCTACCGCATTATCCAAAGCATCAATCTCTTCAAAAGAAGCCTCATTATCAGTACTAATTAAATTCATTGAATTATCAAGCATAATAATTGCATCATCATCCAAAATATAATTCCCATCATTAACCTTAATACCTAAATCACGACACTTATTAATAACCTCTTGAACAGTAAAATTCATCTCACTTGCATATTCCTTTATTGTCATATAAGTCATCTTCCTTTCTTATACTAATTCTTTTAAAGAATCATAAACCTCATCTTTAACATCCATATCAAATATATGATTTAAAACTTTCTTATTCTTAGCAATTTCAATAACTTCTTTATCTTTCTTAAAATAACAACCCTTACCATTTAACTTACCAGATAAATCCCCAACAACAACACCATCATTAAGAACCACACGAAGTAAATCTTTCTTAGGTAATTTCTCACGTGTTACAACACACATCCTCATAGGAATCTTTTTAGTCTTCATTACCCTCAGCTGTTACCTGTTCTAAAGTCTTAACATTAATTCTAAATCTAGTCAATTTACTAGCAAGCTTAATATTAATACCTTTCTTACCTATTGCTAAAGATAAATTATCATTATTAACAACCGCTAAAGCTTCTCTCTTATTTCCTTCATTCTCAAGAACATTTACTATAACATCCTTTGCAGGACTTAAAGCATTAGTTATAAAAGTAGCATCATCCTCATCATACTTAATTAAATCAACTTTCTCCCCATTTAATTCATTTAATATATTACCAATTCTACTTCCTCTTTCACCAACACAAGTACCAATAGGATCAATCTTAGGATCAAGAGAATAAACAGCAACCTTACTCCTTACACCAGCTTCCCTTGCCACATTATAAAGAACCAAAGAACCATCCTTAAATTCCGGAATCTCTACCTCAAATAATCTTCTAACAAAATTAGTGTTTTTTCTAGAACACAAAATTACCGGACCCTTAGTACTTTCTTCAACCTTTGTCAAATATACTCTAATTGAAGAACCCATCTTAACAGTTTCCCCTGGAATCATCTCACTCTTAGGAAGAATACCTCTAGCTCTACCTAAATCAACATAATAATTCTTCCTATCCTCCATAGCTAATAATCCAAGCATTATCTCATCCTGTTTATCCATAAATTCACCCATTATAGAAGATCTTTCAGCTTCCCTAATTCTTTGAGTTAAAACTTGCTTTGCAGTAGAAGCAGCAACTCTTCCAAAATCACGAGGAGTAACCTCTTCCCTTATTGTATCCCCAACCTTAATATCAGGATCAATTTTAACTGCGTCCTCAAGAAGCATCTGAGCATCCTCAGGAACCTCAGGTTCCCCATAAGTTACATTTCCCTCTTCATCTACTATCTCAGGAGCATCAAGATAATCTTCTACAACTATATAATAAGTAAAAACTTTTATATCCCCAGTTTCTTTATTTATTTCAACTTGAACATTAGTTTTAGAATTAAAATTCTTCTTATAAGCTGTAATTAAAGCCTGTTCCATACTTGTAAAAATATAATCTTCATCAATTTTCTTCTCCTGAGCTATTACTTTTAATGTCTTAATAAATTCTTCTCCGTTCATAATTAACCTCTCTCCTTACTAGAAATATCTAATACATACTCTTCTTCTATTAAATCCAATCTATCTATAATCGGATTAATAATATTAGTAGCCTCTACTATTGTATCCAAATCAATACCGTTTATTTTGTCTAAAATTATCTTTAAAAAATAATAATTATTTTCCTTAACAAAATCAACACTATCTACAATAATATCAATCTTATCCATTTCCTTTTCTATTTCTTTTCTAATAATACTTAATTTCTCTTCCATAATCCTCCTTATAAATAAAAGTGGGAATATTCTGCCCACTTAAATCTGTAACAACTATACTTTATCATATTTACACTTAAATTGTAAAGTCTTTTTTACTATTTCCTAAATCATTCCCTATCTTTTCTTGCTACTAAAGTACCATCTACTTTATAGATTGCAACTGCTGAAATATCTTTTAAATCATTTAAATATCTATTTAGTATATCATCAATAGATATAAATGGTGGAATATCTGATTCGTCTTCTATTGGTTCTACTTCTACAAAATTAATCATGAAACTTTCTATATCCT
>CAZTEJ010000105.1:0-2771 GCA_964612605.1 uncultured Clostridium sp.
TAGAAAAAGCTGTTGTTGGTGGATACAAAAAGGTTGAAGAAACAGTAGTTGATAGTTATAAGAAAGTTGAAGATACATTTGTAGGTGGATACAAGAAAATAGAAGATAAATTTGTAGATACTTTCTTAAAAAAAGATGACGAAACTATTGAAGAGGCAAAAGAAAGAGTTAAAAAAGAACAAGAAGAATTAAAAGAAAAGAACAGACTTAGAGCTGAAAATAACAAAGCTAAATTAAAAAAATAATAAAAATTAAGTTAAAAAAATGGGAGGAAATATGAAAAAAGAAACTTTATTAGAAATTATTTTAGGAACTATTGGAGGATTAATATTCGCAATAGGTATGTGTATGTGTTTAATTCCAGAATGGGATATGTTAAAAGAAGGTATTGTAGTAGGAATCATTGGATTTATTATTTTACTTTGCATTATTCCTGTATATAGAAAAAATCATCCAAAGAAAAAAAGAACAGAACCTATAAACTGTGGAATTGTTGCTACTTGGGTTATTGGTGTTGTTGGAGCATTAGTAATGGGATTTGGAATGAGTAGAATTATGGTTGAAGGTACTACTAAAACTGATATGATTATTGGTTTAATAACAGGAGTTGTTGGTTTAATAGTATGTGTATTAAATTATCCAATTTATTCTTATATTAAAGGAAATAAGTAGTAATATATTGATTGGTTTTCATCAATCAATATTTAAGTTTGAGGAATATTATGAAAGATTATTTAAAAAAACTTTTATATCCAAAAAATTATATTGTTATATTAGACTTGTTTATTATTGTTATTTCACTTTTTTATCTTATTTATTTTGATAGATTTGGAAAAGTAGAAGCATACATTTTATATTTAATAATGACTTATTCATTAGTAGTAATATGTATTAAAGTGTATCAAGTAATAAAAAATAAAATAAATAAAATTATTAACAATAATCGTTATTTAAAAGAGTATGTAAATAATCACGAATTAAGATATAAATTATCTTTACTTATGTCTTTAATATTTAATGTAATTTATGCTTTATTTAAATTAATAACAGGTATTCTTTTTAAATCAGTATGGTTCATTACTTTTGCACTATACTATATATTATTAGTTGTTGTTAGAGCAAATATATTAAAAGAAGAAATAAATGATAAATCTAGTTTATTAGAAGAATATACTAAATATAGAAAAACAGCAGTTATATTATTACTTACAAATGTTATTTTAACTATGATAATACTTATTATAGTAAATCAAAAAATAATGAATATATATCCAAACTGGATTGCCATTACTGTTGCATTTTATACATTTTCAATTATCTATTCAGCAATTTACAACTTGATTAAATATCGTAAGTATAAAAGTCCATTAATGTCATCAGCAAAAGTAATAAATGTTATAACAAGTTTAGTATCATTAATATCACTTGAAATAATATTAATACCAACATTTGGGTCTAATAACATTGAATTTTTTGAAATAATGGTTATGGCAACTGGTGGTGGAATAGCATTAATAATTATAATAATATCTTTATATATGATTATTAAATCAACAGAATGGATTAATACAAATAATTAATTTTAGAGTAGAATATTTGGTTCTATTCTTTTTTTGTTATGAAATGAAATAATAGTTAATTTATAAAAAAGGGGGATGAAAAATTGAGTTTATTACAAGATTTTGAAAAAGTAAAAGAATTTATTGGTGAAGAAAAATGGAATAATATAGATGCTTACATTAATAATTATCATCCAGAATTATTATTAGATCAAATAATATATAATCCAGATAATTGGTTAGAATATGAGAAATGGTTTTATAAAAATGTTAAGGATATTTATGTTGATGTAGATTGTACGTGGAAAACAGATTATGGTGATTATAGATGTTTTGCAACAATAGGTTGCAATAAAAATGATTTAGGAAATGTTATTGCAAGCTATGATGAAGATACAATTAGAAATCTAACAGGTAATATTAAAGAAAACTTAAAGGAGCAAGAATTAAAAAATGCTTTTGCAGTTTTAATTTCTAGTAATATAGAAAAATATATTAAATTACCTAAAACTAGCGAATGTTCTAATTTGTTAAAAGAAATATATGATTCAGTTTGTTTTTCTGATGCTTCAATGTGTCATATTGATTATGAAGATTGGGGAGATTTCTATGATGAAATTTATTCTGAAAAAGATATTGAGAATTTAAAACTTGAAATTAAAAAATATAAATTAGATGATGTTATTGAGGTAGATACTGGAGAATATTTAATAGTAGGTTATAGTGATTTAGAAACACGATTTATTGATGATAGGAATGTTAACGAAATAGAAAAAGAAGATTTAAAAGAATTAGAAATTTAAGGGGGTGGTTAAATGAAATTGATGACAAAAGAATTAGAAAAGAAATTTGAAAAATATCCATTAAATAGTCAAGATGATAAAGGTGGAGATTCAATAGTTTTAGTAAAATATTTTAATCCAATAGGTGTAGGGACATGGTTTATTACTGAAGGAAACAGACTACCTAATGGTGATTATGAAATGTTTGGATATTGTTGCTTAGTAGATGATGTAAATGCTGAATTTGGTTATGTTATGTTATCCGAATTAGAGAATATACAATTACCTTTTGGGTTAAAAATAGAAAGAGATTTGTATTTAAAAAATAACTGTACTTTAATTGAGGCAATGAAGCAATCTGGATTAAGCGTTCCAGATTATTTATTAAAAGATAATGATATTGATCTTAGTTATATTAAAGAATGTGTTG
>CAZTEJ010000106.1:0-2747 GCA_964612605.1 uncultured Clostridium sp.
GTTACGTCATCCTTCTAGGGCTAAGAAGTTAAAAGATTTTATGGTGGATTAATGAAAATATCTAAGAGATTAAGATCTTTAGCTGAACTGATTGATTCTAATGATATTATAGCTGATATTGGTTGTGATCATGCTTTGCTTGATGTTTATTTGGTTTTAAATAATATTGTTGATAAAGCTTATGCTAGTGATGTTAATTCTAATGCTTTGAGTTGTGGTATAAATAATATTAATAAGTTTAATTTAAATGATAGGATTGTTATTAGGTTGGATGATGGTATTAATAATATCCCGGAGGATATTAATACTTTAATTATTAGTGGGATGGGTAGTTCTACTATAATTAAGATATTGAGTAGTTCTAGGTTGAATCAGATTGATAAGTTAATTATTCAATCTAATAATGATTATTATTTGTTGAGAAAGTATTTAATTGGTAAAGGTTATTATATATTTGATGAAAGTAGTGTTTATGATAAAGATAAGTATTATATTAATATTGTTTTTAAAAAAGGATATAAGAAATATAGTAAAAATGAATTAAAGTATGGTCCTATATTAAGTAAGGGGAATTGTGATTATTATAATTATTTATTTAATAAAACTAAGGATATATATAATAAGGTTCCTTTATATAAAATTAAGTATAGGTTTGAATTAAAAAAAGATATTATAATATTAAATAAATTAAGTATGAGATTAGATAGATAATTATCTAGTTTTTTATTTATTTTTATGATATATTTAAAGAGTAGGTGAGGATGTTGTAATGTTTAAAAAGATTATTATAGTTGTAGTTAGTTTTTTATTGTTATTTGGAGGATATTATTATTATTTTAATGAAGTTAAGAATATTGTTTTAGTTGGTACTGAGTTTGTTTCTTATAATGAGGAAGATAGTACTGTAACTATGAAGTTAATAAAGAATAATAATATATTAATTAATGATTATTCTTGTAATGTGGTAGGTGATGAGAATAGTTATGAGGTTAAGGGAAATAATAATGAATGTAATGTTTCTTTTAAGATTAATGATACTTATAAGTTGTTTTTAACTAGTGATAAAGGTTATAAGAGTAATGTTATAGAGTTGAATGATGTTTTTAATGATGTACTTTATTTTAAATTTAATGAGGAACAGGTATATTTAGTAGTTGGAGAAGAAATAGATATTGAATATACTGATGTAGTAGTTGATTTAAAAAAGAATTATAGTTTTAAGAGTAGTGATAGTAATATAATAGAAGTTAAAGATAATAAGATAATAGGTAAAGGGGTAGGTAGTGCTTATGTTTATTCAGATAAAATAGATAGTACTATAAATGTTACGGTAACTAATTTAATAACTAAACCTTATGCAACTAAAGAGAAGAAAAGTTTGTTACAATGTAATGTTTATAGTGAAGAACAGGCTGAAGAATTAGATAATATATTAGAATATAAGATAAATAAAGCAGGTTATCAGACAAGAGCAGGTGCTGTTGCGGCAGCAAGGTTTTTGACTTTAGAGTTTGCTTATCGGGTTCCTTATTTTTATGAGAATGGAAGGGTTCCTATAAGTAGTACTGATAAATCTAATATTAATACTCATATTGCTGATGGGGAAGGAAGATATTATAAGAAGGGGTTATATTTATCTGATAGTAAGAAGAATGATATTGTATCGTCTTGGAAGGGTCCGGCTATATGGGGATGTAATTTAATGAATTTGGAACGTAATGAGAAGTATGGGTATTATATGGGAAAATTAATGCCTAATGGGTTAGATTGTTCTGGTTTTATAACATGGACTTTAAAGAATGCTGGGTATGATCCAGGGGATGTTGGTGCTGGTGAGGATCCTAATAGGGATGGTCAGTGTACTGATTTAGGTGAATTTGTTAAGTTGAGTGAGAATATAAATGATATTAAGGTTGGAGATTTACTTAATTGGTGGGGTCATATTGCGATGTTAATTGGAATTGATAATGATACTTATTATGTGGCTGAGAGTTTATCTTATATTGGTGGTGTAAGGGCTATGATATATAGTAGGGAAGAGCTTTTAGATACGTTTGAATATATGGTTAAAATGGATAGTTATTATAAGGAAGATGGAAATTTAACAAAATATTGGTAGTAATTACTTGAAATAATTAGTAAAAAATAAGATAATGTTGTTATATTAATAGGAGAATTAAGAATATGGATAAGAAAATGTTAAGAGTATCAATAAGTTTTTGTGTATTAGTTATTATGATTGGAATAGGAATAAGTTATGCTTATTTTGCAGCTAATTTTTATAATAGTGAATCTGTAAGTACTATAAAAGTAGGATCAGCTAGATTAGAATTATCTTATGAAGCAGATACTAATGATATTGTTGCTTCAGGTATTGAACCTGGGTGGACTGCGTCCAAGTATTTTACTATTAATTCGATGAATACGACTGGTAAGGATGTAACTTATAATATAAAGTTAGTTGTTGAGAGTAGTAATTTTTATACAGTTGAAACTGTAGGTAAGGGTAGTTTGTATTATGAATTATATAGTTGTACTGAAAGGAATGGGTCTGAATGTACTAATTTGGTTGAAAGTACTATTTTAGATATAAGTAGTGGTGAAAAGACTGTATATGTAGCTAGTGCTGTAGATGGTGCAGCTTATTATAGATTTATATTAACTTATAAAGATGATACTGAGAATGTTCAATCACAGTATGGAACTGATGGCAATTTAGTTGAATTTTCAGGATATGTAAGTATTGA
>CAZTEJ010000107.1:0-2742 GCA_964612605.1 uncultured Clostridium sp.
AATACTTGATACTCTAGATGAAAGTGAAGCAGAAATAATATATATACTAGAAAATACAAAAAGTGAAGTAGAAAATTATAAGTAAAACCTCAATCTATGATATAATTAACTAAGCGAGGTAAAAGAAAATGAATGAAATAGTAATAGAAGAATTAAGTAATGAATTAAATATCAAAATAAACCAAATAAAAGCAGTATTAACACTACTAGAAGAAGGAGCAACAATTCCTTTCATAGCAAGATATCGTAAAGAAGCAACCGGAGCCCTTGATGAAAACCAAATAACTAAAATAGAAGAAAAATACAAATACTATAACAACTTAATGGAAAGAAAAGAAACAGTAATAAGACTAATAGAAGAAAAAGGATTACTAACAGAAGAACTTAAACAAAATATCCTTAATTGCTCTAAACTAGTTGAAGTAGAAGATATCTACCTACCATACAAAGAAAAGAAAAAGACAAAAGCAACCGAAGCAATTAAACTAGGATTAGAACCACTAGCAAAAGCAATAATGGCCTTTCCAACCAAAGGTAATCTAGATACACTATGTAACATAGTACCAAACATTGATAAACAAGTTGCATTAGAAAACACAAGATACATTATAAGCGAATGGATAAGCGATAACGCTTACTATCGAAAATATATAAGAAACTATATCTATAACAATGCATCAATAGTATCAAAAATAAAGAAAAATGCACTTGATGAAAAGAAAACATACGAAATATACTATAATTTTACAGAAAAAATAAAATATATTAAACCATATCGAGTTTTAGCAATAAATAGAGCAGAAAAAGAAAACGTAATAACAGTTAAACTAGATTATGATAACGAATATATACTAAATAACTTATCAAATAAAATTATAAAAAACAAAGAATCATACGTAGTAGATTATGTAACAGAAGCAATAAAAGATGCATTAAAAAGATTAATATATCCATCTATAGAAAGAGATGTAAGAAACGAACTTACCGAAAAAGCTGAAGATAACGCCATAGAAGTATTTAAAGATAATTTAGAAAACCTACTATACACAAGACCAGTTATAGGTTACAGAGTAATCGGATTCGATCCCGCTTTCAGAACAGGATGTAAACTAGCATGTCTAGACGAAAAGGGAAATGTACTACACAAAGACGTAATCTATCCTCATGAACCAAAAAACGAAACAGAAGCATCTAGAATAAAATTATTAAATCTAATTCAAAAATACAACATCAACCTAATCGCAATCGGAAATGGAACAGCATCAAGAGAAAGCGAAGAATTCGTTGCAAACACAATCAAAGGATTAAAAGGAGTATACTATACAATCGTAAGCGAAGCAGGAGCTAGCGTATACTCAGCTAGCAAAGAAGCCCAAAGAGAATTCCCAGACTATGAAGTACAAGAAAGAAGCGCAGTAAGTATAGGAAGAAGAGTAATAGACCCATTATCAGAATTAGTTAAAATAGATCCCAAAAGCATAGGAGTAGGAGAATATCAACACGATGTCAACACAAAAAAACTAACCCAAGGACTTGACAATACAGTAAGTAAAGTAGTTAACGAAGTAGGTGTAAACATAAATACAGCATCCAATTTTATATTAAAATATGTTTCGGGACTAACAACAACAGTAATAAATAAAATTCAAAAATTTAAAGAAAAACAAGAATTTACATCAAGAGAAGAATTAAAAAAATTAACAACAGATAAAGTATACGAACAATGTATCGGATTCCTACGAATCAAAAATAGTAAAAATCCATTAGATAATACCGGAATCCATCCAGAAAGTTACGATATAACATACAAACTATTAGAACAACTAAATTTAAAAATAGAAGATATTCAAACAGAAGAATTTAAATCAAAATTAAATGATATTAATATAGAAAATATTTCTAAAACATTAAATACAGATATATATACAATAACAGATATAATAAAAGAATTAAAAAATCCAGGATTAGATCCCAGAGAAGAAGCCCCAGAAGTAATACTAAGAAGCGATGTATTAACAATAGACGATTTAACAATAGGAATGGAATTAAAAGGAAGCGTAAGAAACGTAGCATCATTTGGAGCCTTTATTGACATTGGTTTACATGATGATGGATTACTTCACATATCAAAAATGAGTAAAACATTCGTAAAAGATCCAAAAGATATAGTAAGTGTAGGAGATATACTAACAGTATACATAGCAGATATAGATAAAAATAGAGGTAAAGTACAATTATCACTAATAAAATAATAAATTTTTAACAAAATCAAAAAAAACACTTGCACAAACAACAAATATGTAGTATATTTAATTTGTTGTTGACGCAGGTGTGGTCTAATGGTAGAACCTCAGCCTTCCAAGCTGATGACGTGAGTTCGATTCTCATCACCTGCTCCATTTGAAAACAACTTACGAACCAATTAAAGTTCGTGAGTTTTTATTTTATATAAACTAAATGTTCTCTTTCTAGAAAGGAGGACATTTTTTATGCTTGAATTTAAAATAATACAGGAATTAAAACCAAATACTGAAATTCTAGAATTAATTAAAAATTACACTTATGAAACTAAAAATGGTAAAGTTAAACACTTAACTAATACAAATCTACAATTTATTGAACCTACTGAATATTTAATTACATATCCTATTACTCTTACTATACTTGAATACAAAGTTAATGAAATTAGTAATAAACCATTCTACATTAAAGAATACAATGAAAAATATAATCTAAAAGAAA
>CAZTEJ010000108.1:0-2727 GCA_964612605.1 uncultured Clostridium sp.
TTTTTTAATTCGGTATTAGAAAACATAAAAAGACGCTCCCTTTCTAAATTTAAGAGCATTATAGCACTACAGCAGCAAAAAGTCAATAGTTTATGCTGCAAAATGCACAAACTTCTGAAAATAATTTTTTTATGCAAAAACAAGGGGGATAAATGCGTATTATTCCAAAAAAAATTAAGGTAAAGAATATAGTTTTACGGTTACGGATTTAACGGGGCAAAGATACACGGATAAAACGGGTTTACCGTTAAAGCAAATTTTGATTTTCGAGTTTGCCGGCAATAGATAATATCCGTTTTTCGGTAAAAGTGTAGAGTCGTTTGCATATGCGGTGGCGGTGATATCGGAGTTGTCGGATGTTATTTGCATTATCGCGGTTTTTTCCGAGGTAAAATTCAGATAATAAATTTTTCCGCCGTTTTCTTCGAAAATATCCGTGCTATCGTCTTCCGCGTATTTATATGTCGACGTTTGAATTTTATCGAGATATTCGTCGATTGCCGTTATCGTTTCCGTATCAGAAATTAAACCGTTGTCAACGTCTTGTTTTGCTCTTTCCGCTATTTCGTAAACCGAGCGACAATGTTGGTTTTCGTCGTAATTCGCATAAGCGTAATAGGCGTTTTCGTCGATTATATATTTTAGATATGTTCTTGCGGAAAACCGACGATCGGTGTTTTCGGGAGCAACGTCCGTCATGGCGCAGTTAAACCCGTAATACCCGTCGATATTTACCGAAGAGTCGTTGTTGAATTTTTTCGCTTTTATAAATAACGGAGCGTCAACGCCTAAATCTTCAACCGTGAATTGCTTTTCCGTAAGGTAATCTTGCGGAACGATCATTATTCCGGTTTCCACGTTGTTTATGCCGAGTTCTTTAATACATTTGTCGTAAAAGTTTTTGTCGATTCCGCCCTTAAATCTTAATCCGGTACTGTTTGATACGGTTCTTATGCTCGCTCCGTTTTCGGTAAAAAGAACCTTTTCTCCGACGAGTTTAACTGATACGGAGTATATTTTTACTTCGCAATTATCGGTTACCGAGTTTATTTTTGTTTGAAAAGTAACGGATTCGTTTACGTATTCGAATAAGTAAAAACTAAAATACTGTTTTTCCGATGACACGATAAACGTTTGGATTTCGTTAAGATTGTCGCCGATTGCGGAGATAATTATGCTTGCGGACGAACTATCTGTTTGTGCAGATACGGAGAATTCGTATATGCCAATGGGGAGAGTGGCGGATTGTTCTGCAGTAGAATTCGGCGTCGACGAAAAAATATATTTATTTTCGTCGTCGTAATTAAAGTCTCCGGAAAAACTCCAATTGTCAGGAACGTTGCCCCAAAACGGATAATATGTGAAAGAGTTAAAATTCTCGTTAGAGAGAATCTCTGAGGATACGGTAATTTTTTCGTCTGCAATACCGACGTGAGAAAGCGAAACGACGATTAAAAAGATTAAAGCAATGAGAAAAGTAAAGGTTTTTAACGAAGCGGATTTCATAGGTCGAAAGACGCTCCGAATTTATCTTTATCTACGTTATCGAATAAGTTATCCGAAAGGGGAGAGGTTGTAATTTGCATACCGCAAGAAATATTAAAAGCAATAAACAGAGGAGATAAATAACGTTTTTTCATTGAAAAATATCCTTTATCGATTGTCTGTGATTTGACGAAATTTTAACATTTTTGCTATATTTTGTCAACAATATTAATATGCTTTACGTAAATTTTTGTTACAACATATTATTTTTTTACTAAATCTAACGAATTCTCACTCTTTTTTGCTTGAAATAAAGTTAATGCGTGTTAAGTGGGTAAGATAAAGAGTTATAGGAGATTTATCGATAAAACGGTTGATTTAAACGAGCGGAAGAGAAAAGAATTTAATAAAAATATAATCGGTGTAGAAAAAATATTGATTTAAAAATTTTGATATGATAAAATGAGGTTATGAAGAAAGAAAACGTCCACGAAGGACACAGAAAAAGAATGACGGAAAAAGTCGTGAAAACGCCGACAAGTCTCGACGATCACGAATTGCTCGAATATCTGTTGTTTTCGGTAGTGCCGAGGAAAAATACGAACCCGCTCGCACACAGATTGATAAACGTATTCGGATCTATAGAAGAGGTGTTTGCGCGTTCTAAAGAAGAACTGTTATCGGTGGAAGGGGTAGGTGAAAGCGTAGCCGCGCAGATAATAGCGTTCGGAGAAGTTGTCAATCGTATAAAGGCAAGAGTCAAAGCCGAAGAGTCGTTAATTTCATGGGTGTCGATAAGTCAGCAAAGAAAAAGAATACTATCGTTTTTTAAGGGAGCGCGAGAAGAGAAACTGGTTATCGTGTTACTCAACAAAGACAGAAACGAAGTAAAGACGTTAATGTTTTCTAATCACGATAAAAACAAAGTAAACGTAGGAGCGGAAGAGATAAGAGAGGAAATATGTAGACTGAACGCAAAATACGTGATAATAATGCACAATCACCCTGAAGGAGCGGCGTATCCGAGCGAAGCGGACGATTATGCGGTAATGAAGTTTAATGTGTTTTGTTCGGCAAACGAATTAACGTTGTTGGACAGTTTAATCGTTGGGGACGAAGAGATATACAGTTATCGAAGCGAAGATCGGTTGGAGATAATAAAAAGCATTGTCGACATAGACGCATTATATGAGAAATTTAAGAAAGCGATAGAAAGCAAACAACACGAGTGGTATATATAAA
>CAZTEJ010000109.1:0-2683 GCA_964612605.1 uncultured Clostridium sp.
TATCAACTATTTTTCCACTATATAAATCATTAATTGTTATATCTAATAATTTACACAACTCCACAATATTTGAAATATCCGGTATACAAACCCCATTTTCCCATTTACTAACAGCTCTATCTGTAACATATAATTTTTCAGCTAATTCACTCTGAGTTATACCAATACTCTTTCTTCTCTCTTGAATAAACTTACCAATTTTAACTTGATCCATATAGTTTCTCTCCTTTCATATTTACATCATATAATAATCACTAAGTTTATAACACGAACTAAAAGTTGAGTTATACAAATTTATATCTATCTTTCAATCTTCTTAAAAAATAAAAAATATATCAAAACACCATTAATAACATAATCATAAAACCTTAACTTATCAAATAAAACTACAGTAGATACTATTGATACTAATACAACACCTACACTAATAAACTTAGCAAATACCCCTTTCTCTTTAGTCATCCAAGTAAAGAAAGCAAGTATTGGTGAACATAACGCAAATAAAGTCCATCCAATAATATAAATACGACTATAAACACCTTTAGTAATAACCGCAACAAAATAATAAGTTATTAGCATTCCAATACAAAATGGAAATATATTTAACATAGCATGTTTCTTAGTTTTACTACATATAGAAATAAGTACTCCAAATAATATCCAAATACCAATTCCAGAAAACATATTACCTAAATTCGTTGTATATATATCTAACAATCTACTAATAACACCTAATATTAATCCAATAATAAACATACTTAATGGATTAAAAATATATTTCTTCATATAACTTCACATCCTTTTTTATAAATATTATAACATAAGCTATAATTCATTTGTTAAAATTTAAAACATATTATTAATTAGAGGTGAGCTTTATAAATATAATTTATAATGTTAAAGAAGTAATAAATAAACCTATAACCAATAAAGAATTAAAAAATATTATAAATAAAAAATTATTAAACATTATATTGCTAATAGAAAATACAACAAATAAGTAAATATTAGTTATAAGTTACTACTACACTATAAATTGGAGGTTATAAAATAAATGAAAAATGAAAAAGAATTACTAAAAGTTGGAATTTATTTAAGATTATCTAATGAAGATAAAGATAAAAAAAACAAAGAAGATACAAGCGAATCAATAAAAAATCAAAAAAATATGTTAATAGACTATATTAACAAAAATCCCAAATTTATTTTAACAGATATCTATTGCGATGAAGACCTATCCGGTGCAGGTACTTATAGACCAGAGTTTGATAGATTAATTAAAGATTGTGAAAATAACAAAATAGATATCGTGTTATGTAAAAGTCAATCTAGATTTTCAAGAGATATGGAAATAGTTGAAAAATATATCAACAATAAATTCAAAGAATGGAATATTAGATTTATTGGACTATCAGATAACGCAGATACAAACAATAAAGGGAATAAAAAATCTAGACAAATAAATGGTTTAGTTAATGAATGGTATTTAGAAGATGTTTCAAATAATATCAGAAGTGCATTAAATTCAAAAATGAAACAAGGAGAATTTATTTCTCCCTTCGCCTCATTCGGTTATGAAATATCACCAGAAAATAAAAATAAATTAATTATTGATCCTGTTGCAAGTGAAATTGTTAAAGAAATATACTACTTATATTTAAAAGGACTAGGTTTCACACAAATAACACAATATTTAAACGATAAAGATATTCCTAGCCCTTCCCTTTACAAATATAGAAAAGGTATTAAATTAAATGTAATAAGTAATAGACCACGAGAAGAAATAAAATGGAGTGCTAACGCAATTAAACGGATACTAACTAATGAATTATATATAGGACATTTAATTCAAGGAAAAAGAACTACTATAAGTTATAAAAACAAAAAGATAATTAATAAACCCCAAACAGAGTGGATAAGAAAAGAAAACATGATTGATGCAATTATTGATAACGAAACATTTGCAAAAGTACAAGTTACTATGAAAGAAAGAACAAAACCCATAAAAAAAACAGGAGTTGTTCATAACCTATCAGGAAAAGTCTTTTGCATGGAATGTAATCATTATATGAGAAAGAAAAACTCTTCTAAACATGAATATCTAGTTTGTTCTAATAATAAAGATGGATATATTAATTGCGAAAACAAACAAAGTATTAGATATGATACCATAGAAGAATTAATATTAGATACTATTAATAAAAAGATTAAAAAATACTATGATTTAAATATTCTTGAAACTGAAAATTCAAAAAAAGAAAAACCATTCACAAAAAAAATAGATTCACTAATTAAACAAAAAGAATCTACAATAAATCAAATAAATAAAACCAAATACTATTTAAAAACACTTTATGAAGATAAAGTAAATA
This sequence comes from uncultured Clostridium sp., assembly GCA_964612605.1. Taxonomy (GTDB): domain Bacteria; phylum Bacillota_I; class Bacilli_A; order RF39; family UBA660; genus CAG-533. The sequence goes on from CAZTEJ010000109.1 coordinate 2,373, forward strand.
ATCTTATTACTAATAATCAATTTAAAGAATTAATTACTAATTATAATATTGATGATGAAAAATTAAAAGTTAGGTTAAAGTCTATTGAAACTGAAATCAATTATTATCAAATTAAAAATGAAAACAACAATAGTACAAAAGAATTATTTAATAAATATAAGAAATTTAATAAATTAAATAGAGTTATTATTGAGGAATTTATAGATAAAATCTATGTTAGTAAATTAAATAAAGAAACAAATACAAGAGATATCGAAATTAAATGGAATTTTTAAAATCTTATCGTATCTTATTGACTACAATATAAAATT
>CAZTEJ010000110.1:0-2661 GCA_964612605.1 uncultured Clostridium sp.
GTCTGTAGAAACACGAGCATAACCCGCTGTTCTTCGTTTTGAAACATTTACCGTTGACATCCGAGTCAAAGGGTTAATGGTTGCTGGAATTACCGTGACCGCTCTTGGCATTTTGATTCCTCCTTTGCTGTTTTGTTCTTTCGGACGCTGCCTTTTTCATTTCAAGCGTCCAGCTATCCGCCCTCGAAGGATGCATCCATTTCCGCTGTGCAGTATGTCCGTCGTGAAAACAGAAGGTCAGCGTTTTACCGTCTGCCTGTATTCCTTTCAGGACACTGCGTAAATCGTCAGATGTGAAATTCTGTTTGCCGATAACCTCTGCTGTAAGTTCATAAAGCAGAGGTTCCGGAATTTGGGGCTGACAGCAGAACGCCTTTCCTTTACTGAGAAAGGTCATACAATTCCAAAATCGATGTCCTTCTTTGCCGGATCTCTTATATGATTTTCCACACTTTCCGCACTTAACAAAGCCTGTAAAGGGCGTGACAGTGGCAGTTTTCCTTTTTGCATATCTTTCAGCGCACTTCCGAAGACGCATCTGAACCTGTTCAAAAAGTTCTGAGTCGATAATACCCTCATGCGTTTCTTCGGCATAGTACATTGGCAGTTCACCACGATTTTTTACTTTTTTCTTTTCCAGGTGGTTATTTACATAGGACTTTTGAAGAAGCGCATTCCCAAGATATTTTTCGTTCTCCAAAATGGCACGAATGCGTGTCGAGTTCCATCCGCCGCCTCTAAGCCCGCTGATTTTTCTGCTGTTCAAATCCCGTGCGATGGAATTCATTGATTCACCCTCGGCGGCTCGTTTAAAAATCTCCTGAACGATTTTTGATGTTACAGGGTCAACGGTAATTTCTCCCTTTTCGATCTGATAACCGTATAGAAACCGCAGCCCCATCAATTCGCCGTTTTCAAAGCTTTTTCGGATGCGCCATTTCTGATTCTCACTTGCTGATCGGCTTTCTTCCTGTGCGTAGGACGCCAGGATTGTCATCATCAGTTCACCGTCAGAGCTCATCGTGTGAATGTTCTGTTCCTCGAAAAACACATCAACGCCCATCCGCTTCAATTCACGGACAGTTTCAAGCAGCGTAACCGTGTTGCGGGCAAAGCGGCTGATAGATTTTGTGATGATAAGGTCGATATTTCCTGCCTTGCATTCTGTCAGTAATTTCTGAAATTCTGTGCGGCTGTCCTTTGTGCCTGTCAAAGCCTCATCTGCATATACGCCGCAGTATTGCCATCCGGCGTGCTTTTGTATTAGACTGCTGTAATGGCTGACCTGGGCGGACAGCGAATGGAGCATGGCATCTTTGCCCGTAGATACTCTTGCATAGGCTGCGACCCTTGTTGCCTTTGGCTGTGCAGGTATCGACCATTGTACTTTTTCTATGATTCTTTCCACAAAATCACCTCCTCGTAGTGTCACATATTACCTCTAAAAAAGGCGATTATCCAGCGATTTCACGAAATATAGTACACGAAGATACGCCGTATTTCTTCGCCATGATTGTATCAATTTCAGCGTACTCTTCCGCTGTGATGATGCCTTGTTTCAGCATACTTTTTGCAAGGGACATCGCCAGTCTGTAGGAGATGATTTTCTTTTCGTATTCGCTCATGATTGTTTCTCCTTGCGGCGGGACAATCCGTAACATTTGCGGGAACAAAACTTTCTGTGAGCCTTTCCGTAGCTTTCAAATGCCTGTCCGCAGTATGTACAGGTCAAGGAGTATACAGCTTTTCTATTGACCTGATCCCGATGAGAGTTCCACCAAGCCAGACGGCAGGCATCGGAACAGAACACACGCCTGCGCTTATGCGGCGTTTGCTCCAAATTCTTCCCACACATTCTGCACAGATTGTTTTCAGCCGCAGCGTCCTCTTTAGAAATCGGATGCCTGCGGCAATAGGCTTTTACAGTATTCACAGGCAATCCGATCATAGATGCAATTTTCTTGTAGCCGTATCCTTCACGCTGTAATTGACCGACCCTGGTTGTTTCTTCAGCCGTCATATCATACCTCTTTTCCGGGAGGATTGAGTCCTCTCAAAATACGGCCACAAAGAAGTGCGAATATGAGGATTTGAGCAAAAAAATAAGCCCATCCCAGAGAAATTTTCTCCGAGATGGGCTTGGTGCTTAGTTGGGGATTTTCAGTTTCATACCGCTGTAGATGACATTGCCGGTCAGTACGTTCAGCTTGACGATTTCAGTGTACCGAGTGCCGCTTCCGAGATACTTCTGGGCAATATCCCAGAGGGTATCACCCTTGACCACCGTGTGGGTGCAGTAGGTTTCCGCAGCAGTGGTCGGATAGATGGCGGTGCCGTCGTTGGTGAACACATAAGTGCCGGGATTTTTGTCCGCAGCGGCTTTTGCGTTGGAAAGCACACGGTACGCACCCACCTGGGACTTACTGTCCTTCCAGGTCTTACGCACACGGTAGTAGCCCGTGGTCAACTTTTCAGGATAAGTAGTCGCAGGGGCTTCATTCTGCGTAGTATCATCCGCTTTGGCATCGGCGGCAAGCAGAGCCTTGACCTCGGCACGGAAGGTGTCCATGGACTTGCCGTGTTTCGGGAACCAGTGCATCACATCACCGTGGTTGGATGCGATGCCACGCTTGTAGCCCTCGCTGTGGCAGATGATGTCCT
>CAZTEJ010000111.1:0-2661 GCA_964612605.1 uncultured Clostridium sp.
ATACCGAAATAAAATCTAAACAAGAACAAAACAATATAATTAATATTCTATTACAAATAAAAACATATTTTAATATATATAATACCTATGGTAGAAATATAATTAAAGAAGAAGAACTAAATAATTTATATCAAATAATATTTAATGCTTATACTTATTTTACTTACTATTGTGATGATTTTATAGATTATTATAACAATACATATGCTTATGAAAAAGAATACTATGATAAAATAATTAATTATAAAATAGAAATGTTAAACCAAGGTAAATCATATGTACTTAATAATATTAACTTCGAAGAAAAAGAAAAAATAAAAGAATTATTATTAGAACTAATAAATAATAGATATGATAATTTAACTAATAAACTCCCATTATTACTATCTTTAGAAGAAGAAAATGGATTGTATGAATTTTACAATAATCAAAAAGTATTTATCGATAAAACAAATGTCCTATCAGATATATTTAGAAAAAAACAATATGACAACTTAATTGAAACTTCAATATATAATTTTTATAATACAGTATTACTATTAGAGTTTGATATAAATAAAGAAATAAATTTATCAAGTCTAAACCCTACCAAAATTTACAGACTAAATTATCTAATTAATGAAACACATTCAAAAATATATACAAATAAAATATCTACCCACTTAATTCATTTAGAATTAATTAGACTATTATACAAAGATAATTTTAACTACAATAATATTATAACAAACTTAAATGAATTCAATACAACTAGATTTAATATATATTTAAATAATTTAAAAAATAAAAAACTATACTTTTCAGAACACTTAAAAATAATCCAAATTGCTAATACAGGAGTCCTCCCTCTTACAAGTTGTAATGATTACATCATTCCTGAAAACATCGAATACATAGAAATAGAACTATCAGACTTATCTACAAATAAAAGCCTATACATTCAACATATAAAAAACAATACACATAATAATATCTATTTACCATATGAATTTAAATTTATTTATATTTATATTTATATATATAACACAAAAAACATCCCAATTCAAACACTAATAGCAAACTTTAGACTTATACTACCAAACAAACTATTATACATAGAACCATATCAAATAGAAAAATACATAATAAAATTAGTTCAAAATAAATATAACCTAGCTCAAAACCTACTAAATAATTTATACTTTGATAACAACAAAACATTAGAACCACTTATTAACTATAGAATTTACAACTCAAATCCAATAAAAGAAATAGTGTTATCAATAATCAATTATAAAAAAACAATACATAATCAAAAAAATAATATTAATATATCAAATAATAAGATACTAAAAAAATAATCCAATAAGTATCTATTTATATTCTTTTTATGATATACTATTAATAGATTAAAATAATAAATGAGGTGACTAATATGAGCACATATACTTTAATGAATAAAAACAAAAAAATATTTGATTTTGAATATGATGAAGAAGAACATATAATAACAAATATAGAAAGAAATTATAAAGAAAATGAAATATATGCACCCTTTGGATTAATTAAAAATAATAACATTGATAAAAACGATTTTAATAAATGGTGGAAAAATAGACAAATACCAACATCTAGAAACGGATTAAAAGATTTTTTACATAAAAGTAATATATATGATAAAGATAACTTTGACCTATTAGATTCAAAAGCATATTGTCTATCCCTATCAGACCAATATTGGGTTAAAATAATAAATGAAGATATTACATGGGAAGAAATTAATTTCTTTGATAACGAATTTTCAGAAGACATAGGAAAATTATTATTTAAAGGTAAAGAAACATCACTTAATTTAAATTTAAATACACCAGATATGACAAGTAATGGTAATTATGAAAAAAGATGGAAAATTATTAATGGAGATAGATATTTAATAAAAGCAGGTAGTAAAATCTATAATCAAGAACCATTTAACGAATTAATTGCAACAAAATTATATGAAAGAATTTTAAATGAAGGTGAATACGTAAAATACAATATTATTTATGATGATAATAAAGCAGTATCAATATGTAAAAATTTTATTACCAAAAATACCGAATTAATACCTGCATGGAAAATAAATGAATATTATAAGTATAATCAAGATGAAAATAAATACGAACATTATATAAAATGTTTAAATGAATTAAATATAAAAGATGCTAATACTTTGATAGATAAAATGATAGTATGCGATTACATACTAGCTAATAAAGATAGACATTTCAATAATTTTGGAGTAATAAGAAATGTTGAAACCCTAGAATTTGAATCTGTTGCACCAATATTTGATAACGGTTGTTCTTTATGGTTTGATGAAAATGATATGTACGTAGGAGAATTCTTTTTAACAAAACCCTTCGAAGAATACGAAAAGCAACAATTAAGTTTAGTTAAAAATATTGATTGGTTAGATATTAATAAATTAAATGGTTTTATAGAAGAAGTAAGAGAAATACTTTTAAGTAATCAATTATTAAGTAAAGAAAGAATTGATAAAATAACAAGGCAAATAGAAATGAGGATTAAAGTTGTAGAACAACTAATTCAAAATAATAAATAATCACTTTATAATAAAGTGGTTTTTAATTGAATAAGTGTTTGATATATGATACTATAATAACTAAATTCAGGAGGTAA
>CAZTEJ010000112.1:0-2657 GCA_964612605.1 uncultured Clostridium sp.
CGGTTTATGTGGAGGCACCGGATAAGTCCAGCGGCAAGCGAAAGCAGAAGATTCACATCTGCTACGATCTCGTTGGCTTTATCCCCGTGGATGAGCTGTTAAAAGCAGAACAGGCATGACCGAAATCATGCCTGTTCCACAAAATTTAGTTTTTACTGTCTTACGACCACCGAGCTTTGCGGCAACGCATTTTTTCGTAACTTAAATACCGGCTTTTTCGAGCAGAGCGGGAACCTTGCTCTCCCAACCGAGTGCCATGATGTGCACACCTTGGCAATACGGCTTGCACGCCTTGATGATCTCGGCAGCGATCTCCACACCGGTGATACCGGCCTTAGCGCGCTCGGGATCGGCGGCCAGACGGGCGATCATCTCGTCGGGCACATGGACGCCCGCGACGTTCTTGTTCATGAATTTGCACATTCCGGCGCCCTTGGGGATGATGACACCCAACTGCACGGGCTTGCCGAACTGCTTCGCTTTCTCCATGAAAGCGATGAACTTTTCGGGCTCAAAGACGGCCTGCGTCTGGAAATAGTCCGCACCGGCCATGACCTTGCGCTCCATTTTGGCAAGCTGTGCGTCCACGGAGTCGGAGCAGGGGGACACGACGGCACCCTTGGCAAACTTCGGAGGCTCGCCGACGAGGGCATTGCCGCCAAGGTCGACGCCCTTTTCAAGCTGGCAGACGGTGTGCAGCAGGGAAACGGAGTCGAGGTCGAATACGGGCTTTGCGCCGGGGTGGTCGCCCATCTTCGTGTGGTCGCCCGTCAGGCAGAGAATGTTGTCGATGCCGAACATGGCGGCGCTGAGCAGGTCGGACTCGAGCGCCATGCGGTTACGGTCACGGCAGGTGAGCTGATAGATCGGCAGCAGACCCGCGTCCTTGAGTGCCTTACAGGTAGCGAGGCTACCGAGTCTCATGACGGAAGACTGGTTATCGGTGACGTTGACGGCGGTGATGCCGGAGAGGTTGGCTTTCGCCTCCTCGACCATGTGCTCGATATGGAAACCCTTGGGGGGGCCGACTTCGGCGGTAACGACAAACTGACCGTTGTCAAACAATTCGGTAATTCTCATGTTCTATTACTCCTCATCAATTATTTTTTGGAAACTTCGTCGTCGGTGGCATAGTTGCGCACTTGGACGGGACATTTCAGTAGGTCTGTGCGGCCGATCTGCGTCAGGCGGCGATAAATGCGCTCCCAACCGCAGTCCATTTCGGGGTCGACCTCACATTTGCCGTTTTTCGCGCCGCCGCATTGGCCATTGACCAGACCCTTGGAGCAGGCGGTCAGCGGGCAAATGCCGCCGGTGATGTTCAAGTAGCATTCGCCGCATTGTGCGCAGTTGTGCTCGAGCGGCGTCACGCCCTGATAGCCGGGCAGGGGGAACGTGTCGCACGCGGCGTACACCTTTTTGGGGCTGAGCAGCTCGGCAACGGTCTGCACGCCAACACCGCAGGAGAACACCAACACGGCATCCGCTGCGTCGATCTCATCCTTGCGATAGCTCAGACGCAGCTTCAGGTTATCGACATTACAGATGTAGTCCGTGGTCAAAATGCCCGTGACGATGCCACGCGCTTTCCACTCCTGTTGCATTTGCACGGCCTCGTGCTCGGGGAAACGGACTTCCTTGCAGCCGTGGCAATTGATGATGAATACCTTTCCGGTCAGCAGTTTTTCAACGGCCTCCGGCGCTTTCGGTTGCGTAATCAACATATCACTTCATCTCCCTTACTGCGGCCTTGCCGGCTTTGATTTCGCTGATGAGCGGGATCTTCGACGAGCAGATGAATTCACAGCATCTGCACTCCATGCAGTCCATGACGCTTTCGGCCTTGAATCCTGCCCAGTTCTGCGTCTGGAAGTATTTGTGGAAATAGAGCGGCTTGAGGGACATCGGACACACGTCCATACAGCGGCCGCACTTGATGCACTCGTTTGCCGTGGAATGGTCGGTGTCGACGGCGATAATGCCGTTACTGCCTTTCATGATGGGGAATTCGACGTTTTTTTGCGGGAAGCCCATCATCGGGCCACCGGCCTTGATCGTCACGTCGCCGGGCAGGATGCCGCCGCAGTAATCGACCAGTTCCGACGCGGGCGTACCGATCTTGACGATGAAATTGCCCGGATGCGGAATATAGGGGCCGGTGACGGTCGTTACACGCTCGACCAGCGGCATACCGGTCTTCAAAACGTCGGCGACCGCCTTAACGGTGCTGACGTTGGACACGACCGCACCCACGTCTGCGGGCAGCTTGCCGCTGGGCACCATGCGGCCGAGCACGCGCTTGATGAGCATTTTTTCGCCGCCTTGCGGATACTTCGTTCTGGCGACGCAGACTTCGATACCCTCTTCGTTTGCGACTTTTTCCTGCATGAGGGCGATCGCGTCGGGCTTGTTGTCCTCAATGACGATGACGCCGCGCTTGGTGTCGACGGCTTTCATTTCGGCTTTCAGGCCGTAGATGATATCGTCGGCGTACTCGAGCAAGACGTGATGGTCGGCAGTCAGCATCGGCTCGCACTCACAGGCGTTGACGAGGACAGCGTCGATGGGCTTGCCGGGGTTGAGTTTGACATAGGTCGGGAAACCCGCGCCGCCCATACCGACGATACCGGCGTTTTTCACGATATCGATGATCTCGG
>CAZTEJ010000113.1:0-2533 GCA_964612605.1 uncultured Clostridium sp.
GCTATTCCTTCGGCTTCATCTCCGAGTACAACCAATCGGTCTCCATCTTTGAGATCGAAAGTGTCTCTTGCATCTTTTGGAATAACGATCTGCCCCTTACTTCCGATCGTAACTGTTCCCCAAAGGTGTTTACCAATTGGTGCAGGTGCAATCTTGGTATTGCCGACTTTGTCATCCTGATGAACAAGTGAATCAATAGTAACTCCATAGAATTTTGCTAATCTATCGCATTTATCTATATCCGGAAAAGTTTCACCCTGTTCCCATTTTGCATAGGACTGTCGGGAAATTCCAATTGCCTCTGCCACCTGCTCTTGTGTCGATCCTTTTAGACTGCGAAGAAGAACTAAATTATCAGAAAACAAATCTTCCACCTCCTTGTCTGCATACATTATACCGCAATTCGTAAAAGTTTCCACCATACAAAGCTGTCAAAAAAGTGTGATTTGTGTTAAGTTTAACTGCGTTATTTATACTGATATTCTATGAAGGAAAAAAAGCACCGTATTAGCTCGGTGGTCGTAAGACAGTAAAAACTGAATTTTGTGGAACAGGCATGATTTCGGTCATGCCTGTTCTGCTTTTAATAGCTCATCCACGGGGATAAAGCCAACGAGGTCATAGCAGATGTGGATCTTTTGCTTTCGCTTGCCGCTAGACTTGTTGGGTGCCTCCACATAAACTGCCTTCACAAGCTCTCTGAGAGCGTACGGGGGCAGTTCCGTAAGTTCACTGTTTCTCTTTACCCGTTGGATGAATTGTTCCAAATTATCTGCCTGTTGTTCCTGTTCTTCGATTTTCTGTTGCAGACCAGTGACCTCGGCTTTGAGGTCTTTTTGTTCCTGCGTGTAGTTCTGGCTCATCATGGCAAATTTCTCATCGTCCAGCTTGCCGGAAACATTGTCCTCATAAATGCGGACAAACAGGCGGTCAAGCTCTCCGATTCGCTTTTCTGCCTGTGCCAGCCGTTTCTTGCACAGCCGCATGGTTTCCTCACTTTGCAAACGGAGCTTCTGTTCCATCTCGGAACGGAAATACGCCTCATAGCGAGTGACCACGGAGATGACCTCCTGAATGTGTTTCAACACTACATTTTCCAGCACCACCGCTCGGATATAGTGACCGCTGCACTTGTCCTTGTTTGTGCGATGCGTGGAGCAAATGAAGAAGTCCTGCCGTTTCTCAAAATAGTTGGTAGTGGAGTAATTGAGCTTCTGCTTGCAATCGTTGCAGAACACCAGACCGGAGAACATATTGCTCTTGCCGGTTGCCCTTAACATATCGTTATCCTTCTTGTTGGTCGGGGCAACTGTCTGAACAGGATTGAGATTGGTGTTTATATCAAAAGAGGTGTCGTTATTCATTGGCATCCTCTGTGATATCGGATTCATTGTTGGCAGCATTCTGTTCCATGATGCGTTTGAGCTTCTTGTCAAGGGTTTCCGTTCCCTCATAGCTGCCTGTAATGGTATACTCCGTGCCGCCCACTTGCTCCACGATTTTTACATCGGGCAACCAAAAGGCGGACGGATTCTTCACAACGATGTTGCCCTTGTCATCGAAAGAAAACTCTCGCTTTGGGGCATCATCGGGGCGAGGCTCGACCTTGGCATACGGGTCGGGATTGGAGAAAACGAAAGAGTGTACTTCCTCACAGCCATCGTCGCTTTCAAAATCTTTGTCTGCAAAAATCTCATCCAGTTCTTCCTCGGTCAGTTCGATGATCTCACCGCCTTTTTCTTGGTGACCATAGGTCAAAGCCTTCTTTAAGTAACTCATTGCAACCATTATGATGTTCCGAAACAGGTATTCGATAAATCAATTTTTCACCGAAATTTCTCCAAACGATAATGAGCCTCGTCATCTAATTCCTTAACGCCATTTTTGTAATCATATCCGAACTTCCTATAAAACTCTACTGCCGTAATCGAAGCTGGTATTTCGATTCGTTTTGCTCGTGTGAATAATTCATCTTGTTCAAGAGTTTTAATGATTTTTGTGCCAACTCCCTTGCCATGATATTCGGGTAATACAAAAATAGTAAGCAATATGCTTTCTGTTTCACTTCCCCAATAGCTTGATATTGCTCCCGTACCAACAATGCGTTTGTCCGCCTCAAAAACATACATATGTGCTTGACTCGCAATTTGAAATATTTTGTTTTCGTCATAAGCAATTGCTAATTGTTGCATAGCGTCCATTCCATAGTCTCTGCTATTCACTTCAAGAAAATTGCGCACAATAATATTGCGCACTTCCAAAACATCAGCCTCATTAAATCTTCTAATTGTCAAATTCATATATTCTCTCCGTCAACTGTAATATGCTTCTACATTCTTCATTCAAAATATAGTTATATAGTAAAACCGCCGAGCAAAGTCAATAGTCAAGATGAACGGCTTCGCCACCATTGACTTCCGTTCGTCTGTTTCGCTTTTGGGCAGACAAGGCGGCGGTTGCCGCCGATTTCCATTTTGGAAATGGCACTTGCTATTATGGAAAGGGCGAATAGCAAGCAAATCAAGTGTGCGTA
>CAZTEJ010000114.1:0-2493 GCA_964612605.1 uncultured Clostridium sp.
TTAAGTAACTTCCCTTTTTTATTTTATGTAAGTTTTTCCTTACATATTCATATTATCATATTTTACACCCTATTTCAATAGAGTTTCTTAGAATAATAATATAGCACTCAATCTAATTCAATAGATTAAGTGCTTATACAATAAAATTTGTGGCAAGTACTCAACATTAAATTGTTAAGTAACTTCCCTTTTTTCAATAAAGTATTCCTAATCCCATAACTTATCAGGATAAACTCCATCCTCTACTAATTTATTTATTTCATTAACCAATTCTTCTTTATCTTCCTTATAAGTCATTCCAGACCACTTAGCATCAGTCTTCAATACCTTAACCTTAATATTTCTTCTATCAATATTATTACAAATAACCTCAGGAAGTAAATACTCACAAGTTAACAAACTATCCCTATGTTCTTCCAAATAAGGTAAAAAATCATTCTCCAATAACTCAAATACCTTAGGAGTAAACGCAAACATATTCATAGACACAACAGTATTTCTATTAGTTGGAATATCAATATCTCCCTCTAAAGTCTTAGCAACAATAACATCTTCTTCTTCCCTAACAGAACATTCCTTAATCCTAGTTAAATAACCATTTGCTTCCTCACAAACTCCTCTTTTTACAGACCCATTCTTAGTTAAAGTATTACCAATCTTATAACTTATCATAGCAAACTCATTATCATCATACTTATTATTAATAAATTCACTAGCAATCCTAAAAGCATCATATCCATAAAAATCATCAGAATTAACAACAACAAAATCCTCATCAACTACATCTTTACAACACAATATAGCATGACCAGTTCCCAAAGGTTTAACCCTTTCCAAAGGAAGTTCAACTTCTTTTGGAACATTATCATTCTTTTGAAATACATATTCAACATTAACTATATTTTCTATCCTCTTACCAATCGTATTTCTAAATACATCATAATTTTCTTCTTTAATAATAAATACAACTTTATTAAATCCATTCTTTATTGCATCATAAATTGAATAATCAATAATAAACTCACCATTTCCATGTATAGGTTCAATCTGCTTTAAACCACCAAATCTACTTCCCATACCACCAGCCATAATAACTAACTGCATAACAATACCTCTTTTCTATAACTCATTTAATCTTATTCTTATCTTATCTTTTTCTTCATCATTAAATAAATCTAATTCATTTGCCCTATTTCCACATTTAAATATAAATTCCTTATCATTAGTATTAAATACCTTATCAACCAATCTATTCATATCTAAATCATCTTCCACAGCACAAATAAGTTCAGTTAAATAATAATCATCCCTCTTACTAATAAAATAATCTTCAATCTCAGAAAAATCCATCATCTTCTTATTATAATTAAAAGCAAGTCTCCATAATTTCTCTCTACTATCTTCATTAATAGAAATACATACCAACCTATCAAAAACATCTTGATTAATATTAGGAACACAAGATGCAGATATAAACTGAGTTATATAATCTAATAATTCCTCATCACTCATATTATTATAATACTTCTTATATAACGAATTATCAATTAAAAGATTAACTAACCTTTCATACCTAGGACCACAATCCCTTACCTTTTCTTTCTCCCCTATTAAACTTTCATAATTCTTACTTAATTGTTCTTTCATATCATCATTATAAGAATCATCATTCAATAAATTACTAATAGCATCAATTACCATATTATATGACTTAATTCTTTCTTCCTCAACATCATCAATTTCATTATTAACCGAATTAATAACTTCCTTAACCTCCAAAATAATTTTATCCAATTCTTCTTTTTCATCATTACTAAAATTACTTCTATCAACATTGATCAATAAATTAACTAACTCATCACTATTTATAAAACGATTCATATAACGATAAACAATATTAACTAATTCCATAATTCCTCCTACAAACATATTTTATCATATATATCATAAAAAATAATACATTTTTTACGAATATTCGAACAATATTTATTATAATAATAAAAAATTACAAAAATTACAACTCAATTAAATACTTTTCATAATCTTTTACATAATATTTAATATTATTTCTACCCTTAGAAACAATAACAAACCCCTCATCCTCAAGCAAACACCTCTGAAGCCATATAGCTTCAGGATACTTACTATTTAATTCACCATCAGACTTTAACGTTCTCCAATAAGGAGTAACATCATCATTTCTCTGATAACTAGCCCAAGCAACAATATTAACAAAAATACCAGCAGTCATAGGATCAGTAAAATCAACATCATACCTCTTAGCATAATAATCCCTCATCTGACCAACAGTAATAAGCCTTCCCTTAGGAACCTTCCTCATTAACTCATCATAATAAATAGGAGGAGCAATAAACATTCTATTACCACCATACCTACTTATAGTTTTACTATCATTAACAATAACAACCTTAGGCATATCTTTACTATTATTAAGCATCAAATTAAAATCCTTAGAACTCTCTTTACTCATTA
>CAZTEJ010000115.1:0-2487 GCA_964612605.1 uncultured Clostridium sp.
TAGCAAACAGTTTGCAAATTTCTTTGCTTAACGGCTGATAAGGTGTTCTTCCAGGGCGTGTTTTGCATCTTCCATCTGCTGGACGTTGTTGCCGTCGATGCCGTGGGCAAGCAGGGCAAGCAATGCACGCTGGGTCACACGGTTACCCTCGTCCAGGGCTTCCAGGTGCTTGTAGTCCTTCCCCAGCTTTTCCTTCACCTCCCGCATGTCTGCTTCCAGGGCGGCCAGACGGTCATTCTGCGCCATATCCGGGGCTTTTGCGGCCTTCCATGTCTTGATGATTTTCTCCACGGCACTGCCCAGCACGTTGACCACCGATGCCACCGCCATGATCGCACCGAAAACCACCAGGGTAGTTTCCAGCGGGCTCAGATTCTCCATTGGTATCTCCTCCTTTCTCAGCCAGTCCACCGGGCTTTGGTTGCCCGGGTGTCTACGTGGATGCCCCAGTCGTACAGGCCGATGCCGCCGGTATCACCCAGGACTTCCTCGGCCACCTCCTTCATCCGCTGGGGGCTGACGCTACTGTGGAGGTCAGCGGCGATACCATAGAGGTGCTGGCTGTTGCTCACGCCGCCCTCGTTGGCGTTGTGCTGAGGGCAGCGGAGGCCGGAGGAGATAGTCACAGGCACACCCAACCGCCGCCGAATTTCGTCCACGGCTCTCACGGTAGCTTCTGCGGGTTCTGCGGGGTAGCCGTTGCAGTATGTCCCGCCACACTTACAGGCGAATTCCGCCCGGGTGAAGTATTGGATATCGTCCCAAAAGGTGCCGGTTTTGCTGGTGGTTGTCTCCTCCCGCCGAAGGGAGCCGTACATAATGGCGCATTTCAGGGCTTTTTGGGTCTCCACGCCGGGGATTCCGTCCACCTGGATGCCGCCGAAATCGGCCTGGAATTGCCGGACTGCCGCCTGGGTATACGCCCCGTCCCGCCCATCCGGATTGCCGGGGCTGTAACCCAGGTACAGCAGCAACAGCTGGATTTGATAAATCGTCATAGCGTGACCCCCTTAGCTCAAAGTTATGCCCCGGACATTTCCGGTCGTGGTATCCAAACAAAATATCAACGCTTGGCCATAATTTATGCCCACCACGAGCATCATGCTGGAAGCCTCAGTTAAGTAGACCATGCCCTGCTGCATAAACTCATTCATCATGCTCAGGTCACACTGCTCGGTATAGCTGTTATCCATGTAAACCTTGTCATCGGTCAGGTACAGGTTGGTCACCGCTCCGGGGTCTCCCTTCTCGCCTTTGGCTCCGGTATCGCCCTTGCTGCCCTTGCTGCCGTTTTTGATGGTGATGGACTTCCCATCGGAGAATTTCACCACATTGCTGCCGCCGTCTGCGGTGCTCTCCGTGACAGAGGCCACCGTGACGCTGGTGCCATCGGCACCCTTTGCACCAGCAGCACCGGTGTCACCCTTGTCCCCTTTGGGGCCGGTGGCACCAGGGTCTCCTTTTTCGCCCTGGATACCCTGGATGCCCTGTGCCCCCTGTTCGCCGGGGTCACCCTTGTCACCCTTATCCCCCTTATCCCCCTTATCACCTTTGGCACCATCGGCTCCGTCCTTGCCGGGGCTGCCTGTGGCTCCTGTTGCACCGGTGGCACCTCTGCTGGGCTGGCCGGTATCGGTATCGCCGATGTACCAGTTGCCGTTGGTGCCGATGTGCGGGGTGATGCCGTCGGCTCCGTCTTTTCCGGCGGTTCCCGGTGCTCCGGTGCTGCCGTCCTTGCCGGGGCTACCGGGGTCACCCTTCTCACCGGCGGGGCCAGCGGGCAGCGCAACCTCCACCGCAGGGACAGCGGGCATACCGGAAGTACTGGCGGTATAGTCTACCCGCATCGTGCTATCGTCTGTCTGCGTGACGGTCGGCGTATAATAGCCACCGTCCTTGCCCGGGCGGCCAGTGCCACCGCCACCCTGGTTGATTTCCTCCATAATGGCATCATACCAGGGCTTCACCGGGTCAGGGACTTCCCCGCCGGTGGTCAGGCTCCTTGCAACGGTGGTGTTGTAGGTCATGGATTTCAGGATTTCCCCGCCGCTGCCGTAGCAGGTCAGCTCCGCCTTGCCCATGCCGGGGATGGCGGTATCCCCACTGGTAACCCGCCACACCAGGTCGCTGCCCTGCTTTTCCAGGGGCACAGGGTAGGCGGCGGTGTCGGTGGCTCTCTGGTGGTTCAGCTGCCAGTCCTCCTCCATCAGGGCGGCGGACTGGGGGAAGTGCACCGCAAGGATGCCATTTTCCCCCTGCTTCCCCAGGGAAATGCTGCCCTGGGTGGTGATGGAAATGGTTTTAGCGATCATCCCGCCACCTCCAATACAGCAGCAGATTCCCGATGCACAGGGCGCAGATGCTCAGGGCAAAAACAATGTCCAATCACGTCACGCCCTCCCATCCCTGGGGGTAGGCACTGGGTGCCCACACGTTGTTGTCGATTTTGGAGCGGTAGGTTTTGCCGCCCTCGGTGCAGCAGTCCCC
>CAZTEJ010000116.1:0-2464 GCA_964612605.1 uncultured Clostridium sp.
AAATAAGGAATAGGGAGTTTTTGCATCTAAAAAAGTGTTTAAGATGAGAGTATATAATCTTTTTTCATCTTCAGTTAATCTTGAATATTCTAATTCAGTAATTTCCTGTTTTCTAGTTTGTACTGCAAAATAAGTTTGCCCAAGAGCTACTGATTTTTTTCTAGGATTCGCATTTTGAACTATTAAATAACATGCATATCTAGATAAATGATAATCAACAGTTTCTCTTTTTGTTCTTGAGCCTATGTCAACCATTTTCCTGAACTCGGGAAAATGGTCGCTTACTTTATGATTACTTGTTTCACAAGCAATCATTGCACGCTTTATAACTTTATGAAAATTTTCCCATTTACTATATTCTAGTAAAGGCATTAATTCTCTTGCTTCCCAATATTCATTTCCATATTCATCAATATGCTTTATACTTTCAAAAGTTTTTTCTGTATATTCTTCTATATCACTCATTATTTCTAACCTCCTCATTTTTCATTTGTAACATCATATAATTTATTTGAAATCATTCCTTTATTTTATAGCAATTCTAAATATTTTTTTAATATTTCAACTTCCAACTTAGTAACTAATTTAACAAAATCTGTATAATTACCAGTCGTATGTGCTTTATCTAATGCTTCATAATATTTTAATCTTGATTCTTTCTTAATAATTACAGGATTATATCCACTATTCATTAAATCTAAATTCATAAGTAATCTTGACGTTCTTCCATTACCATCTACAAACGGGTGTATTTTTACTAACTCTCCATGTAATAATGCAGCTCTAATTATTGGATGATACTCATTCCAAGTATTATAAGTTAATATTAACTTTTCCATTAATTCTGGTAATTTTAAATAATCTGGTGGAATATGTGTTGCACCTTTAATAGTTACATTTTCTTTTCTATATCTTCCGGCATTCTCATTATCAATATCTTTTAAAATTAATTGATGAATATTTTTAATATTCCATTCACTAATTGGTTCATTATCCTTAACTAAATCATCTAAAAATAATATTGCTTTTTCATGGTTAATTGCTTCTAAATGTTCTTTAATAGATTTTCCACCAACGGTTATTCCTTCTAAAACAACTTGCGTCTCTCTTAATGTTAAAGTATTACCCTCAATTCCATTACTATTATAAGTCCATTCTAAATTAATAGATTCTTTTAAAGATTTTAAAGTTTCTTTTGGTATTGGTCTTTTACTATCTAATTCTTTTTTTAAGCTATCTACTTCATCAAAATAATTATCATCTAAATCAATAATAAAATTATTATCATCCGGTTTAATTAATCTTTTATCAACAGGTTTATCTGCATCAACAGGAATATTCCAACTATTTCCTACTTTAACAGCACCTTCAATTCTACCGTCTTGTAATAATTGTCTTATTCTTCTTTCACTAATATTCCATTTTTCAACAGCTTCTTTAGTAGTCATATATTCCATATTATTCACCTCTATTACAATTATACCGCATTCGGTAGTACTTGTCAATATATTTATTCCTTTATCGGTATGTTGCTATATGAATTTAAAAAATGTCAGAGTTTTTAGCTATGCGTCAACTTGATATGAAGTTATTAAAATGAATCAATTGCATATATTTTTTCTTTTTTACCCATTTTCTATTAACTTTTTTAACTTGTTTATTTGTCTATTTAATAAAATACACAATCTATTAATTCTTGTATCTGAATATCCTGTTAAATGTTGATATTGATGCAATAAATCATCAAACCATTCTGGTAATCCTTCTAATTTGCATATATCTATTCTTTTAATATCTTTTACAACTTTTATTAATTCATCAAAAGGTTTAACTTCATAAAATAATTTACCTTCACCAGAAATATGTAATTCTTCTTCATCATAATATTCAATATTTAAACTTTGTCCATTATCAAATATTGGAGCAACATCTAACCATTTTAAAGTGTTAACATCTCTTATTATTCCAAAATTATTAAGATGTCTATCTTCATTCATAATTAGAAAATCTAAGATATACATATTTTCTATTTTTTCTCTTACATCTTTTATTCCTTCTGTTTCTAACTTTTTAATATATTCTTCATAATCTTCTTTACTATTATGTCTTTTCATATCATTTCTTATTTGATAGCAAGTAATAAGCTCTGTATCCTTTGTTATGAAACAAGGACATTTTGATACTACTGTATCTTTGTAAGTATCGAGAGTATATTCAACGTGGTCAAATCCAAGTCTTTTACATATTTCAGTTGCTAATACTTCATTGAATGGTTGTAATGTTTCATTCTTATAACCACCTTTTAATAAGTATCTTGTTCCGTCTTCAATAATCCATGCTTTTTTTAACATCCCATCAGTAGTGTTATTTGGTGTTTTAAGGGATGTTTCTTTTTGAATCATCTTACTGTTTTTAGATAACGATGCTTCCATAAATTCTGCATAATCAAAATCATTATCAAAGA
>CAZTEJ010000117.1:0-2421 GCA_964612605.1 uncultured Clostridium sp.
TAATTCTTCACCCTTCTTGAGATGCCTTGAAAGCCGCTTGACACCTTCACCGGGAAGGATTCTTAATTCTCCTCGCTCAACGGCTAATGCTCCGCTCGGAATATCATTTGTGACAGTTGAACCCGCTCCGGTATACGCCGCTTCGCCTATGGTAACAGGTGAAACAAGGTTTGTGTGACATCCGATAAATGCGTTATCCTCAACTGTGCAACGGTTCTTGCCGCTTCCATTGTAGTTTGCGACCGCTACTCCGCATCCGAAGTTGACATTGCAACCGATATCACTGTCACCGATATATGTAAGATGTGATATACTTGTTCCGCAGCCTATCTCGGAATTCTTGACTTCTACAAAGTTTCCTGCATGTGAATAGTCATGCATTACCGTGTTGGGCCTTAAATGTGTAAATGGCCCTATTTTGCATTCACAGCCGATTATCGATTGTTCTATAACAGAGCTGTCTATAACGCTGCCTTTTCCGATGCGGCTGTTGATTATTCTTGTATTTGGCCCGATAACAGCTCCTTGTGAAATATACGAACCTGCCGTTATCTGTGTGTTGGGAAGTATTTTAGCTCCTGATTCGATTTTGGCTTTCGGACTGATTATTATTCCTTCGGTAGATATGAATTCTACACCCAGATCTGCATACTTTTCGATAATCATAGTTCTTGCGATGTCGGACAGCTTTAATAAACCGATTCGGTCGTTTGCTCCGAGTGTAACATTTGCACTCTTTGCTTTATATGCCCCGACACGCTTTCCTTTCGATACGGCTATTTTTACGGTATCGGTGAGATAGTGTTCTCCTTGTGCATTGTTCGGTGTTATTTCATCTAATGCCGATAAAAGCACGTCAGTTTTAAACCAGTAGCATCCCGAATTAATTTCTTTAATATTACTTTGGTTACCTGTTAAATCACGCTGCTCGACAATTGCGGAAATTCCGTTGTCGCTTCTGATTATTCTGCCGTAACCGTGTGGATTATCTATTTCCGCAGTTATCACGGTTATGGCGTTTCCGTCATTTATGTGAACTTCGAGTGCTTCGGAAATAGTGTCTGCATCTATAAGC
This sequence comes from uncultured Clostridium sp., assembly GCA_964612605.1. Taxonomy (GTDB): domain Bacteria; phylum Bacillota_I; class Bacilli_A; order RF39; family UBA660; genus CAG-533. Next base: position 1,076 of record CAZTEJ010000117.1, read on the forward strand.
GGAGTGTCGCCGTATAAAACTATTGTGTTCTCAGGCTTCTTTTCACGCAAAATATTCGCGGCACACATCACAGCGTGTCCTGTTCCTAAACGCTGTTCTTGCATAACAGTACAAATATTCGAATCCTTGTAATTGTTGTCAATATATTCCTGCAACTGCTCTTGTGCGTAGCCTTTTGTGATTACTATTTCTGATAGCTCGGCTTCAAAACAGGTGTCGATAACCCAACTTAGCATTGGTTCGCCGAGAACTTTGAGTAATGCTTTGGGCTTGTCTGATTTCATCCTTTTGCCTTGCCCACCGGCAAGTATTATTGCCATATTCATAGAGCCGCCTCCGTATATATCAAAATCATAATAATTATATAATATTTTTTAAAATCTTTCAAGCTAAATCCGCTACTATTTAATTTATGCGTTAAATTGCACAATTAACAGCGGGTATTTTTGTTATATTTTTTGTAGTTTATGTATAGAAATACTTGAAACTTTCTGGTATAATTTTGGTAAGTCCGTGTATACGTATATTTTGTCTAAAAACGGATATCGGATAAAAATATTTGGAGGTATAAAACTATGAGCAAAAAGTATTGTTACCTTTTCTCCGAAGGCAACGCTAATATGCGTGAGCTTCTCGGCGGTAAGGGCGCGAACCTCGCTGAAATGACAAATATCGGTCTTCCTGTTCCCCAGGGCTTCACAATTTCCACCGAAGCCTGCACACAGTATTATGAAGACGGCAGACAGATCAATGACGAGATCATGGCTGAAATTAATGAGTATATCGGTAAGATGGAAGCTGTAACCGGTAAGAAGTTCGGCGATAAGCAGAATCCTCTCCTTGTTTCCGTTCGTTCCGGTGCCCGTGCATCAATGCCCGGTATGATGGATACCATCCTTAACCTCGGTCTTAACGAAGATGTAGTCGAATATATGTCGGCTAACTCCGGCAACCCCAGATGGGCTTGGGACTGCTACAGAAGATTTATTCAGATGTATTCCGACGTAGTTATGGAAGTCGGTAAAAAGTACTTCGAAGAACTCATCGATGAAATGAAGGCTAAGAAAGGCGTTAAGCAGGACGTTGAGCTTACAGCTGACGACCTTAAGGAACTTGCTAACCAGTTTAAGGCCGAATATAAGTCTAAGATCGGCGCAGATTTCCCGACTGATCCTAAGGAACAGCTTATGGGCGCAGTTAAGGCTGTATTCCGTTCTTGGGATAACCCCAGAGCTAACGTTTACCGTCGTGACAACGATATTCCTTATTCTTGGGGTACCGCTGTTAACGTACAGATGATGGCTTTCGGTAACATGGGTGATGACTGCGGTACAGGTGTTGCATTT
>CAZTEJ010000118.1:0-2405 GCA_964612605.1 uncultured Clostridium sp.
CTTAGCAACAATATTGCTAACCTAAGAGTTCACTGGGTTGGTAATGATGCTATGATGCACATTAATAATTTAATTGAACTACATTCTTACCTAGGAAGAATGGTTAGTGCTGCTTTAGAAGTTACATCTAATGCCGCAGATGCAATGATTGCAATTCAAGAAATTAGAAGAGCCAACGGAGCTACTATGGGAAATGTAGGTACTAAACTACCTTCATCAACAAGCTTTAACAGTATTGCTAACGTAACAGCTACCACACAATACTACGTTGAACCAGCTGCAGTTACTGATTTAAACGAATTAAAAAATATACAAAGTAATTTTAACGAATTCATGAGTATGTTTAAGAGTCAAAGAGACGAATTATTCTCAAATTGGAGAGCAGGTGCTAATAAAGGAAATGCGGAAGCTAGATTCCAAGAATTTGTAGACCTATCTAATAAATATAATAGTTATTTAGATAACGCAATAGATAATTTAGAAAAAGCTACTAAAAACATTTCATATGTTGCTTAGGTATTTATGAATAATAAAATTTTAATAAGTATTTCTATTCCCATTATTGATATTAAATTTGATATTAACGTTCCTAATATAGTCAAAGTAGGTAGTTTAAAAAAAAGCATAATTGACTACATTATTAGTAATTATAATAATAATTTTAATAATACATCCTTAAGACTTATAGATAGGGATAGTGGTATAGAACTAGATTCAAATTTATTAATTAAAGATACCACAATAAGTAATGGGTGTACTTTAGTACTTATATAAAATACGAAAGGTGATGTTAGTTTATGAGTAGTTCAGAAATATATTCTATTTTACAAAGTACTAAAGCTAAGAGAACAAGTTATGTTCTATTAGATAATGCTTTATATTCACTAGTTAGAAACATTAACGCTACATCAACATCATGTAACAGTGCAATCAATAGCTTATATAATGGATATGTTACAGATGACGGTAAAACAATAAATGACGATATGATTAATAATGTTAATTATACCATTACCAATAGTTTGAGTAAACTAAACGATATTAAAACTAAAGTATCTAATAAAGTATTAATGTTTGACGTTAAAATTAGTTCTCTAAAAGCACAATATAATGCAGCACTAGCAAGAGAAAGAGAAGCAGCATTAAGAAATAGTAAGAATGGGAAGTGAACAAGTGAGAACCGATTGTGAACAATTAAATGCATCTATTAGACACCTTGATGAAGTATCTGATAAGATGAATTCAGTTAATTATTTATTCGATAAAGCAATTGAACTTGCAAGCTACGTTGATGATAGTTCCTTCTATTCATCACTTGCTAATATAAAAACTAACTATATACCATTACTAGAAGATGTTAACGAAGTAAAAAATCTAATTTCAAATACCATAAATATGATTAATATACTTAATGGTTATTCAGAAGATGGAATAGTTAATTTAGCAAATATCTTTAAAATTGACAGTAACGGATATTTTTATCTAAAAAATAATATAGTTAGTTTAGGAAATTTAAGCAAAACAATGTCAGTTAATCCAGAAGCAGAAGCAAATATACTATATATATATAGTTACATGATTAATAATCTAGGATATACACACAATGGAGCACTCGCACTCCTTAACAATATAGGAGCAGAAAGTTCCTTTGATCCCAACTCAGTTAATCAATACAGTAAAGCCTACGGACTATGCCAATGGCTCGATAGAAAAAGCGATTTAATTAATTTTGCAAACCAAAATGGACTTGACTACACCAGTATCGATACACAACTTCTTTTTATGGATTACGAATTAAAGACCAGATTTAATTCCGGTAACGAACAACATAGACTTTACGACCAAGTTACAGGCGTATTAGATGTTAGTCCAGAATGGATATCAGGTAATATTACTAAAATATATGAACAACCAGTAAGTGACAATGACCCTGATTACTATACCAAAGTAAATCAAGTTGCTAGCAATAGATACTATAGCTACAATAACACACTAAATGATTTTATCAATGCAAATAACATAGCTAACAGAGACGTTACCGATATTATAACAAGTAATAATTCTGACAAATTTGTTACCCTAGATAAAACAGTTGAAAACGAGCAACCACAAGTTAATGATACATCTACAACACTTGAAGAAGATTATGATATCTTAAAAGTTGATGTTATCCCTAAAACCACCGAAGTTAACAACACAAATATTAAAGAAAGTACATCAACCACTATAGAAATTGAAGATAACATTGAAACACCAATTGTTCAAACCTATATCATTAAAAGTGGTGATAGCCTAGATGCAATCGCTAAAGCAAACGGAACTACATGGCAAGAATTATACAACAAAAATAGAGATGTAATAAGCAATCCCAATAATATTTACCCGGGTCAAGAAATTAAATTATA
>CAZTEJ010000119.1:0-2402 GCA_964612605.1 uncultured Clostridium sp.
AGTTTGTGGCTTGAAGCGAACGTAGTGAAGCGGAAAGGAATGATTAAAATTATGAGAAAAGATAAAATTAATTATTATTTAGATATAGCAAAAGTTGTATCAGAAAGAAGCACATGCTTAAGAAGACACTTTGGCTGTGTAATTGTTAATAACGATGAAATAGTATCAACAGGATATAATGGAGCACCTAGAGGAAGAAAAAATTGCGATGAACTAGGATACTGCTACAGAGATAAAATGGAAGTTCCTAGAGGAGAAAGATACGAGCTATGCAGAAGCGTACATGCAGAACAAAACGCAATAATAAGTGCATCAAGAAAAGAACTTTTAGGTGCAGATTTATATATGGTAGGTATTAACGCCAAAACAAATGAAGTAGAACCCAAAGCAACCTCATGCATGATGTGCAAAAGAGTAGTTATAAATAGCGGAATAAAAAGAATCATAGTCAGAGAACCAAATAACGAATACTCTATATATAATGTTGAAGACTGGATAAACGATGACGATTCACTAAACGGAAAGATAGGATACTGATGAAATCAATAAAAGATATAAATGTAGATTCAAAAAAAGTAATTCTTAGACTCGACTTAAACGTTCCAATCCAAAACGGTGTAATAACATCTAAAGAAAGAATAATAGCATCACTTCCAACAATCGAATACCTAATAGAAAGAAATGCTAAAATAATAATACTTTCACACCTTGGAAAAGTTAAAACCGAAAAAGATAAACAAACAAATACACTATATCCCGTTTATGAAGAACTATTAAAATTAATTAAAACACCAGTATATTTTTCAAGCGCAACAAAAGGTAAAATACTAGAAGAAAAAATCTCAAAATTAAAAAATAAAGAAATATTATTAGTAGAAAACACTAGATTTGAAGATATAGATAACAAAAAAGAAAGCTCCTGTGATGAAGACCTTTCAAAATACTGGGCTAGCCTAGGAGAAATATTTATTAATGATGCCTTCGGCTTATCACATAGAAAACATGCATCTAATTATGGAATATCAAAATATCTTCCAACCACAATTGGCATATTAATGGAAAAAGAAATAAAAGGATTAGAACCAATAATTAAACCATCCCATCCATTTACAGTCATCATGGGTGGAGCTAAAGTAAGCGATAAACTAGATATCATAAAAAATATCTTACCCAAATGCGATTATTTATTATTAGGAGGAGGAATAGCTAATTCATTTCTAGCTTGTTATAATGAAGTAGGAAATAGTCTAGCAGATCATGAAAAAAAAGAAGAATTACAAAATCTATTAAATACTTATCCAAATAAAATTATATTACCAACAGATGTAATAGTACAAAATCAAGAAAAAAATATTTATAAACAATTAAAAGAAATTAATCAAGAAGATACTATTTATGATATAGGAACAAATACCATAAATAAGTATCAAGAAATACTATCTAAATCATCAACAATATTTATAAATGGAACCCTAGGACTATATGAAAATCCAAATTATGAGCAAGGAACAAAATCAATATTACAAACAATAGATAAACTTAACTGTATAAAAATCGCTGGAGGAGGAGATGCCTTAGCAAGCATAGAAAAATATAACATAAAAAATATTGATTTTAAATCAACTGGAGGAGGAGCAACATTAAAATATATAGCTGAAAATAAATTAAATTGTTTGAATTAATTATACAATTCAAAATAATTAAAATTGATATTTTTAAATATTTGCAATATAATATAACCATGAAAGAGGTTAATATGGAATTGAAACCAGGACAAGTAATGCAAATGCATTGCTACAAACATGATGGTAAAATCCATAGAACTTGGGATAAATTAATTATTTTAGATGAAACAAAAGACTATATTGTATGTGCAAACGATAAAGTATACATAACTGAATCAGATGGGAGAGTACATAAAACAAAAGAAACAGCCATAGTATATCTATATAAAAGAAGATGGTTTCATATAACAGCACAATATAAAAAAATCGGATTATATTATAAAGTTGATATAGCGAGCCCATTTTTAATAGATAAAAATATAATTAAGTATATTGATTATGATTTAGATTTAAAAGTTTTCCCAGATGGCGAATACAAAATTTTAGACCGTAATGAATATAAGTATCACAGAAAAATTATGAAATATTCTGAGGACTTGGATTATATTCTGAAAAATGAAATGACAAATGTAATAAAAATGAAAGAAAAAAATGAAGGACCATTTAGTAAAGAAATATCAGAATACTATTATGTCAAATATTTAAAAATGCAAAAATACGAAGAATACATTTAACTATGTATTTTTTTATTATAAAACTAAAAATCACAAAACTAAAAACATGCCAGATAAAAAACGTGTTTTTAGTTTGAGAATTGATAAATTGCAAAAAAAGTTC
>CAZTEJ010000120.1:0-2396 GCA_964612605.1 uncultured Clostridium sp.
ACCAGGATGGAAAGAAACCAAAACATTCACAGTAACCGGACTAAATAATACCATAATAAATGAAGAAGGTATAATGGACTATGCAATTAAACTAGTAGTACAAGAAAATACCTTTACAGATGGAGCAATAAAATTTGAACTAACCGGAACAAGCACAAATGAAAATGATACATTATCACCACTTACAGGAAAAGTACCGACAGGAGAAGGAAAAACCTTACTAGGAACAGCTAGATTTAATCAAGACGATAACATAAAAAAAGAAGTAACACATACATATAGTTTAATAATAAGTTTTCCAAATGATCCAAATAAGAATCAAAATGAAAATCTAAATAAAAATTTTAATGCATACATAATAATAGAAGAAGGAAAACTACAGTTATCCCTATCAAATTACATAGTTAACCTAGCAAAAACAGAAACTGGACAAAATTACCTTAGATACGATGAAACAGAAGATAATAACCTAAGATATTATGGATCCGGAACAAACGCAGATGACGTACCAAACTACGTATCATTTAATAATGAATTATGGAGAATAATCGGCGTATTTAATACATATAACGCCGATACAGGAAAAACAGAAAAAGCTGTTAAACTAATAAGAAACGAAAGTTTAGGAGAATACTCATGGGATACATCAGATTCAGCTAAAAAATATGCCGGTCATAATTTTTGGTACTATTCTAAGTTAAAAGAAGAATTAAATGGAGATTATTTAAATACAACATTATCAAGTAATCCAACTTGGTATGATGGTGAATATAATAGTAAAACAGCCGAATTTGATATATCAAATGTTATCTCATACGAATATCAACAATATATAATGAACGCAAGATGGTATTTAGGAGGATATAATACAAGTTTAGAATCAAGTGCTAGTGCAAATTATTATAAAGCATTATTCATGTATAACGTTGAAAGAAATGGAGAAAATTCATCTAATTATTGTAGTTATAATACTTGTACTGAAGAAGAAACAATAACATATCAATACTCTGATAGCAAAATCGGTCTTCCATATGTGAGTGATTTCGGATTTGCAGCTAAAGATTATAATAACTTAAATTGTTCAACATCAATGAATAGATCTACTTGGTGTTCCCAAACATATAATTGGATGAGTAATGGAACCTATATATGGACCATAACTCCAGATAATTATTATGAAACAAAAGAATTATTTAATAATGACTTTACTAATGTATTTAGGTGGAACTCATCTATAGCAATGTGGTACGTAAGTTCAACCTACAACGTTCACCCATCACTTTACCTAAAATCTAACACCCAAATCACCTCAGGTACTGGCACTTCTTCTGATCCTTATATAATAAGTCTATAATAGACTTATTTTTCATAATATTTTATTGGTGATTCATTTGTTTATTGCTCATAGAGGTTTATATAATGATTCTATTAAAGAAAATACCATAGAAGCATTTGATAATGCTTTCAATAACGGTTACGAAGGTATAGAATTTGACGTTAGATTAACTAAAGATAAAATTCCAGTTATACTTCATGACTCTTTCTTATCCAGAGTATTTAATAAAAAAGGTTTACTTAAAAATTTTACTTACAATCAAATTAAAGACTTAGGTATACCTTCCCTAGAAGAAGTTCTTAATAGATATAATAATAAAATAATTATTATCGAACTAAAAGAAAAAATTAATATTATTAATTATTTAAACAATAATAATACATACTACATTACTTCTTTTAATATAGATTATATAACTTGTTTTAATAAAAGTAATAAATACAAACTAGGAGTTATTAATTACATATTAAATAGTAATATAAATTACAATAAAATAGATTTTATAATGATACTAGATACTATATATAATAAAAAACTATTTAAATATAATAACTTAGAAATAATTATCTATGGAGTAATAGGTAACATTAACAGTTATAATAAAGAATTAAAATATATTATATGAATATAATTATAATATGAAAGATATAGAAAAAGAAATTAAAAAAATAAATAAAAATAATAATTTAAAAATAGATTTATACATCCTAGGAGGTATTAATATACTATTATTAATTATTATATTCGATTATTATAATTGTCATATATTATTTAAATATATAACCCTAATAATAACTACTATGATATACGAAAAAAACTCCTTAATGTTTGGAACATTTTATAAAAATAATAAAAGAAAGAAAGAATTAATATCAAAAATAAATAAAAAAGAAAATAGTAAAGAAATAAATCAAGAAAAAAATAAAACAAACCAAATAAGCTATATTAACAATAATAAACAAACCAAAAATAAAACCTTAAAATTAACTAAAAGAAAATAGTTAATTTTTATTATATCAAATTGAAATGAATAATATATTTTGATATAATTATTAATGTG
>CAZTEJ010000121.1:0-2260 GCA_964612605.1 uncultured Clostridium sp.
TGCCGGGCTTGAACTTGTAAGCGCCGTGAGAGGTGCCGATAGCGATCGCCAGAGAGTCACAGCCGGTACGGGCAACAAACTCCTCGACCTCTTCGGGACGGGTGTAGTGAGCCTTGTCAGCCTCAACAGAAACCTCATCCTCAACGCCGGCCAGAGCGCCCAGCTCAGCCTCGACCACAACGCCATGATCGTGAGCGTACTCAACGACCTTCTTGGTGATTTCGATATTCTCATCGAAGGGCTTGGAAGAAGCGTCGATCATAACGGAGGTAAATCCGCCGTCGATGCAGGACTTGCAGGTTTCGAAGCTGTCGCCGTGATCCAGGTGCAGAGCGATCGGGATCTCGGGGCACTCGATAACAGCAGCTTCCACCAGCTTCACCAGGTAGGTGTGGTTTGCATAGGCGCGTGCGCCCTTGGAAACCTGCAGGATAACAGGAGCCTTCTCCTCCTTGCAAGCCTCGGTGATAGCCTGAACGATCTCCATGTTGTTCACATTGAAAGCACCGATGGCGTAGCCGCCGTCATAAGCCTTCTTGAACATCTCGGTAGTAGTTACAAGAGCCATAATCATGTATCCTTTCTTATTACGGGCATGAGCCCAATTTTTTACAGATACATTATACCACGATTTTTCCGCATTTCAATAGTTTTTTCCGCTTTGACCGGCGACAGACTGTAAAATTGTTTTCCCGAAGCGTAAAAAACTATTTACCTTTCCCGAAAAATGGAGTATAATGCACTTATGAAAACAAAATTACACTAAGGAGTTTATCAGAAATGAAAATTTCACCGCTTCAGTTGGCAAGATACCAGTATGCCCCCAAGCTGCCCGGAATGCTGAGAAACGGCATTGCGGCCATTTCCGTAAAGGACGGCAATGCCACCCAGTCCGTGGCCGATCAGGAGAAGATCGCCGCGCTGTTCCCCAACACCTACGGCAAGAATGAGATCACCTTCCAAAAGGGTGAGAACACCTCTCCTGCCCGCAAGCAGGTCGTCGGCGTGATCCTGTCCGGTGGTCAGGCACCCGGCGGACACAATGTGGTCTGCGGTCTGTACGATGCATTGAAGGCGACCGACCCGGAAAATGTGCTCTACGGCTTCAAGGGTGGCCCCAGCGGTCTGCTGGAGGATAATTACATCATTTTTGACGATGCCTATATCAACCAGTACCGCAACACCGGCGGATTTGACATCATCGGTTCCGGCCGCACCAAGCTGGAGACCCCCGAGCAGTTTGACATTGCCGCTCAGGTGTGCAAGAAGCACGGCATTACCGCCATCGTCATCATCGGCGGTGACGACTCCAACACCAATGCCGCCTGCCTGGCTGAGTACTTTGCCGCTCACAACACCGGCGTGCAGGTCATCGGCTGTCCCAAAACCATCGACGGCGACTTGAAGAACGAGGACATTGAGTGCTCTTTCGGCTTCGACACCGCTACCAAGACCTACAGCGAGATCATCGGCAACATTGAACGCGATGCCAACTCCGCCAAGAAGTACTGGCATTTCATCAAGGTCATGGGCCGTTCCGCATCCCATGTGGCACTGGAGTGCGCTCTGCAGACCCAGCCCAACATCTGCCTGATCGGTGAGGAAGTGGCCGCCAAGAAGCTGTCCCTTGCCCAGATCGCCGATTACATTGCTGATTCCGTGGCTAAGCGTGCCGCTCAGGGCATGAACTTCGGCGTAGCGATCATTCCTGAGGGTATTGTGGAATTTGTTCCCGAGTTTTCCGTGCTGATCGCAGAGATCAACGAACTGCTGGCCGGTGAAAAGACCGCTCAGTTCAATGCCCTGCCCACATGGGAGGATAAGTACGCATTCATCGAAAACGGCCTGACCAAGGAGTCCATGGCTGTATTTGCCATCCTGCCCCAGAGCATTCAGCAGCAGCTCTTCCTGGAGCGTGACCCCCACGGCAATGTGCAGGTGTCCCTGATCGAGTCCGAGAAGCTGTTCTCCGCACTGGTAAAGGACAACCTGGCCGCCCGCAAGGCTGCCGGCACCTACAGTGGCAAATTCTCTCCCCTGCACCACTTCCTGGGCTACGAAGGCCGCTGCGCTTTCCCCTCCAACTTTGATGCCGACTACTGCTACAGCCTGGGCTACAATGCCTTCATGCTTATCCAGTACGGCTACACCGGCTACCTGTCCAAGGTCTCCAACCTGTCCAAGCCTGCTGAGGAGTGGATCGCCGGCGGTATGCCCATCACCAAGATGATGAACATCGAGAGAAGAAACGGCAAGGACA
>CAZTEJ010000122.1:0-2242 GCA_964612605.1 uncultured Clostridium sp.
CTTAGTTCATCTACTAAACCTAATCTTTTTGTTACTCTTTCTACGTGGGTATCTACTGGTATACATGGTTCATTATATATGTTTTTTAAAACTACGTTTGTGGTTTTTCTTCCTACTCCTGGTAAATTTTCTAGATATTTTCTATCGTTTGGAATTATTCCATTATAATCTTTTAATATTTTTTTGCTAACTTCTATTATAAATTCGCTTTTTTTATTATATGTTCCACATGGTTTTATTATTTTTTGGATTTCTTTTGGTTCTGCTAACGCTAATTTTTTAATATCATATTTACTAAATAGTTCTTTTGTTACATTATTAACTCTTTTATCGGTGCATTGGGCACTTAATATTGTTGCTATTAGTAGTTCAAATGCATTGTTATAGTCTAGTTCACATTTTGGATTTGGTATATAATAATCTAATATTTCATATATTTTTTTATTCATCTAACCAATTTAAATCATCTATTTCAATTGTTTGGGTGGTATTATTTCTTGATTTTAAATGATTATTAACCTCATCCATTGTTTTAAATCCTTTTCTGTTCCATTCATATATTATTTTATCTATATATCTAAAGTTAGTAACTCCGTTATAAATTGCTTCTTTTAAGGCTCCTTTGATTAAATCTTCACTTATGTTTTGATTTAACCAGTTGTTTATTAATTCATATTCCATTGGTGATAGTGTTCTAGAAAATTCTTTTTCAAATGTTTCGTATATATTTGTTGATTTAACTTCTTTATTGTCATTTACTTCTATTTGACTTACCATTGCTTTATATGTATAATCAACATCTATTACTTCTAATACTTTGTTCCCTTCGTTAATAACATTTAAATTGATTAATCCTTTGTTTGTTAAAATTGTAAATGAATCTAATATTTTATTTACTGTTATATTAATAGTTTTAGATATTGTTTCTATATCAAATGTAGGTATATCTTGATTAAGAAAATATACTAATAATAAGAATTCTTCTAATGTAAGTTTATATTCCTTTATTATATTAAACATTTCTTGTTTTATTATATAATCTTTTTTCTTTATTATTTTTTCAAGTACTCCACTATTCATTTTTATCACATCCAGTTTTTTATAATATATTTTTTTATTATTCTTTTATTATTTTTTAATTCTTTATTTAATACTTTAATAACTATATCATCATATATTTGTTTTATTTTAGATGATATATTTGTATTTAGTAAAGAAGATATATCTTGATAGTTTATTTTTAAATCTTTTATTTTATGTATTGGCATATCATAATATATTTTATTTATTTCTTCTTTGGTATAACCAAGGATTTCTCCAGCTACTAGGGATACGTATAAGTCTTCTTCGAATAATAAAACGTATTTATCAATTTTTTTATTATTTATAATTTTTTTTATCTTTTTAATAATATCCATAGTTGATTTATTAAATTGATATTTTGAAGAGAAATCTATTTGTGCCCATATTCCTAATATATCTGGTACAGGTACTATTCTATCATATTTTATTTCTAATACGTCTAATAAATTGTATTTTTTTAATAAATTTAATCCTTTTATTATGTTTTTAGATGCAAAGATTTTATTTAGTTCTTGTTGTTTTCTGGTGTAACTAATTTCTTTAATTATATTTTTATTATTATTAATAAAATTAATTATTTCTTCATCTAGTTCAAAGTCTAAGATACTAGCAAATCTGATTGCTCTTAGTATTCTTAGTGGATCTTGTTTTAATTTATAATTAGTATCTCCTATTGATTTAATTAGTTTATTATTTAAATCTTTTCTTCCATCAAGGTAATCAAATATTTTACCATCTTTATTCATACATATTGAATTAATAGTAAAGTCTCTTCTTTCTAAATCTATTAATAGATTGTTTATGTACTCTATTGATTTTGGTTTATGTTTTATATAGTCTGATTCTTTTCTATATGTTGTTATATCGAAGCTATATTTACCATATTGAATAGTTATTGAACCGTAGTTAGTTACTCCTTTTTTTATGTTAAATATGTTTATAATATCTTTTGGTAAAGCATTGGTACATATATCAACATCATAACTTTGAATACCTAGTAGGTAGTCTCTAACATAACCACCTACTACATATCCTTCAAAACCATTTTTTTCTAATTTAGATAATATTTTTTTTATTTCATTGTTCATTAAATACCTCTTTTAAATTATAACAAAATATGGTTATTTTGTGAACTAGCAATAGTTATTATTTTTTCTTC
>CAZTEJ010000123.1:0-2199 GCA_964612605.1 uncultured Clostridium sp.
ACTTTAATATCCGGAGTACCGATAACATTAATCATTTTATCTAAATATTGTTTTCTTGTAATTAGTTTCATAGAATACCACCTCGCAATAATATTATACCACAAACACACGCCAATATCAACATATTTTCAAAAATGGCTAATAGAAAATGTTGATTTTTCTAATCGTACAGGGTCTTAGGGCGCCCATAACGAGTAAAAATACCGATTATGTCCATAAACGGTCTGCTTAGCTTCGATAAAACAGAATATTTTAATATTTAAGGATTTCCGATGTTTTTCGGGAGTCCGTTTTTGATTTTTTGGCATTAAAAACGAAATATTTTTTCAAAAACAGGTTGTCTTTTTGGCTTTTAATTCCAAATTTCAAATTTTGTGTAGTTGAAAAGTAGGAGGGGTGTTAAAAAAGTTTTCCCAAAAGCATCCCCTCTGTAGCAATTATTGAAAATATTTTTTGTTAAACATCTTCAATAACATCTATTTTTCTTTCAATATCACTTATGTTTATTCCTGCCATATATTATTTCGTTCCTTTCTCAAATTATCGACTTATGTTAATACTCCATTTAACCATTTACAATATCGTCATATGTTACGAGAGCAACATTACCTATCTCATTTGCTTTATCGATACAACCTTTAGTAAAACCGAATTTTGAAAACAGATAATAGTGCTTAGTTTTATATGAAAACAAATCACTGCGTTTTACAAGCGTTTCCAAAACACCGAGGTCAACTTTTTCGTTAGTCCACTTGCATTCAGCAAAGAGGGCTGTGTTTTTATCCTGCTCTCCCATAATATCTATTTCCGCTTGTGCTTTTTCTTTCGGATTATTTCCCCACCAACGACCGAGAGATGTAAACTCAATCGGGCATTTGCCGGAAAGAAGTTGTTTCCAAAGGTATTGCTTGCAGATTTCCTCAAAAACCTTACCCATATAGTCGGAAAGCTGAGGTTCGATTCGTTTATAAACCAAATCGGCAGCACCTCTGGCGATAATCGAATTGTTGTCAAGCACAAAACGATACCAAAACCGGAACATATTGTCCTCAATAGAGTAAATCGACCTACGAGAAGCTTTTTCTCCGTATGGTGTTTCTTTTTGCACGATACCGAGGTTAATCAAGTTCTTAATATAAGCCACACATACATTGGTATCTTCTCCGACCTTACTTGAAATTTCCGACATTCTTGACGCGCCCGTAGCAATTGCTGTAATAATAGCCGTATAAATTGCAGGCTCTCGAACCTCTTGCTTTAAAAGGTTAGTCGGCTCTTCATAAAGAAAAGACATCGGATTTAAGTATGTGTTTTTAATATTATCCTCAACGCTTAAACTATCATCCATCTGCAAAAGATACTGCGGCGTACCGCCTGCGATACCGTAAATCAGTGCTTTATCTTCATCAGACAGATTTTTGAAGTATCTGCAGGTTTCTTCAAAACTAAACGGCAAAAGCTTCATTTGTGCCGTTCGCCTTCCATAAAGGGGTGCTTTATATGCCAGCACGTGGTCTTCCATATATGACATAGAAGATCCGCAGAGAATAAGCATCAATTTTGAAGTATCTTTATATTTATCAATCAAAAGCTGCAGAGTAGAGGCAAGACTTTTTGATGAACGAGCCACATACGGGTACTCATCAATAGCAAGAATAATTCTTTCGTTTTCAGCAAGTTTGAATACATACTCAAGTGCTGCCTGAAACGAAAGAAAAGAGGATTCCGTTTCAAAACCGTTTGCAAACTCCATAATGCTTTTTGAAAAGTTTTCAAGATTCTGCTTTGCGTTGCTTTCAACACCCATAAAATATATCGCTTTTTTATTATCAATAAACTCATTTATGAGTGCAGTTTTACCGACACGCCGTCTGCCATAGATAACCGCAAACTCAAATTTATTTGAGTTATAAAGCTTATTCAGCGCATTAAGTTCACGTTCTCTGCCTATAAACATATAAATGACCTCCATTTCAGATTATCTATATTATAACACACAAAATCAAATTAGTCAAGTACAAATGAGTAATTTGCGCTTGACTAATTCGGTATATTACTTATCAAGACTGTTTTCATCAAGCAGAAAATCAAAGATATTCATAATCAAGTACCCCTTCTCGTTTCTCCACGACTTTATGTGATCTTGAACAATTATAATCTTCTTGAACGAATCGCCTATATGGTCAAGAGAAGCTTGCT
>CAZTEJ010000124.1:0-2182 GCA_964612605.1 uncultured Clostridium sp.
TAAGAAGGGCGAAATCGCAGTCAGAACCGCACACTCCCTTAATAGAGTTCCTTTCATTATCTATGATACCGAGCGTGACTTTGTTATTAAGAACGGTGAATACGGACTCGCTAATGTCGCTCCTACCGTAGCGGCTATCTTCGGTCTTAATGCTCCCAATTGCTGGGAAGACAGTATGATTTAATTCTTGTAATATGTGTAAATGAAAAGCGTGCGTGGCAACTGCCACGCACGCTTTTGCACTTTTTATTTGTCGCTGTCAATTGGGTTGAATAGGTCGTATTGGTCGTTGTCAATGTCGTCATTGTCGTCAATAACTTTCACAACACCGCTTATCTCAACACTGCTGCCCGATGAACCTATTTGAACTCCCGGAATCGAATAGTAATCCCTGTCTGTCGGCATATTCTTTTGCCTTAACTTCTTCTCGCAACCGTTCTTGATTAAATCGAGTACAACCGAGAATATCGGCACACCGATTATCATTCCTACGATTCCGAACATCGAACCGAATATGATAATCGAAAACAGCGTCCAGAAAGGTGATATGCCAACCTTGTCGCCTAATATCTTCGGCCCGATGACGTTTCCGTCAATCTGCTGTAGTATGATTATAAATAGAACAAACCATATCGTCTTGGGCGGGTCTGCTATTAGGACAAGTACCGCCGATGGTACAGCACCGATAAACGGGCCGAATACGGGTATGATGTTTGTTATTCCTATTATCAACGAAATGATTAAGACATACGGCATGTTCGTTATAAGCATAAATACCGCACATATTAACCCGATTATCGTCGAATCAATAATCTTTCCGTATATGAAGTTGAGTAATGCACTGTTTGTGTTAGATGTTAAACGGAATATCTTTGAGTATGTTCTCTCACTGAATAATGATACTATTAACTTCTTCGCCTGTGCTTGTAATATGTCTTTGCTGAATAGGAAATATATCGCTAAACAGAATCCGAGGACAAAGTTCTTTACCGAGTTCGCAAAGTCGAGTATTTCCGTGAGTATGTTTGTCAGCTGCGGAATTATCGATGATATTATCGTTTGTAATCCTTTGTATATGCTGTTTAACTCGTTGTTGATGATTGTCGCTATGCTCGGATTGTCCTCAAGTAACTTGTTTATCCAACTTTGAATGTTCGGTATAAGCTCGTTCGTTAATCCGTCGTATATGCCCGGCATACTTGATATCAGTTCAGGTATTATCGATAGTATTAACATCGCTATTAATGCTATTAAAATAATTGATGCTATACATATTCCTACCGTTCGTGACAACTTGGGGTGCGCTTTTTTCTTGAATACCCGCTTGTTTAAAAACTTTTCGCAGGTCATCATAATCGGATTCAGTATAAACGCAATTACCGCTGCCCAAATTATCGGCTCACATACCGATATTACCGCTGAAAATAACTCGCTTATCGTGCTGTAGTTGAAGCATATAAGTATTAGTACCAGCGTGATGACTATTGCTACAAGTACATATCTTAAAATCTGATTGTATTTTTTGTTTGATAATAATTTCACTTGTTCTGCCACTCCCTTCACTTTCACTATTATATAATATTTCTTTGGAAAAATCTATATCTTTTTATAATGTTAGGAAAATATTTGCATTTCTCTTTTCATACCGGCCGATTTGTGATATAATAATAAGGTAATTTTGTTGTGTGAGGTATTATCGTGACAGATATTGAATTCTTGACTCTGAAAAGAAATGCTTTGAAAAAATATTTTTCAAATCTTAATGATATGCAAAGGGAAGCCGTCTTTACCGTAAATGGTCCCGTACTTATTTTGGCGGGCGCAGGCTCCGGAAAAACAACCGTTCTTGTTAACCGCGTCGCTAATATGATTTACTTCGGTAATGCTTATTATGATTCTACAAGATATGCGGGCGTATCAAGTGCCGATGAACACTTTTTGCAGGATTATGTAAACGGTATCGAAACCGATTCTGCTCGCCTTAAAAGAATTGTCGCAGTCGATTGCGTTAACCCTTGGAATATCTTGGCTATTACTTTTACAAATAAAGCCGCCGGTGAACTTAAAGACCGACTTAATAATATGCTTGGTGAACAGGCTATGGGTATTACTGCGGCTACATTCCATTCCGCTTGTGTCAGAATACTCCGCCGTGAAATCGAGGCTTTGGGATACGGTAAAG
>CAZTEJ010000125.1:0-2143 GCA_964612605.1 uncultured Clostridium sp.
ATGTTGCCGTCCTTGTTGATGTGGCCCACCACAAACACGGTGATGCCCTGGGATTTGCTCAGCTGCATCATGGTCATGGTGCAATCCTTCACCTGGGACACGCTGCCGGGGGAAGAATCGTTTTCCTCATTATAAAGGGTCTGGATGGAGTCTACAATCAGAATGTCCGGCTGCATCTCCTCGGCAGCCTCCACCACGTCGGAAAGCCGGGTCTCGGAGAGGATGAACAGTTCTTCAGGAGCAACGCCCAATCGTTCCGCCCGAAGCTTCAATTGCCGTTCACTTTCTTCGCCGGAGATGTAGAGGACTCGCCGCTCCACACAGAGGCGATTGCAAATTTGCAGCAGCAAGGTGGATTTGCCAATGCCGGGAGCGCCGCCTACCAGCACCAGGGAACCGGCCACGGCGCCTCCTCCAAGCACACGATCCAGTTCCCCCATGCCGGTGGAAAAGCGAATTTCCCCCTCAGAGGTGACTTCCCGGATCCGCTGGGGTTTCTGGCTCAGTCCCACCGGGGCCGACTTGGCCCGCCCTGGTGCAGTGGGTTTTTCGACGTGCTCCTCCATGGTATTATACGCACCGCAGCCAGGGCAGCGGCCCATCCATTTTGGGGTCTCGTTGCCGCAGTTGGTGCAAAAAAAAACAGTTTTACTTTTGGCCATGGCGTTTCCTCTTTTCTCTGTTTTCTTTATTATAGCAGAGAGAAACAATGCGGTCAAGTGTTCGATTTGATTAAAATCTATTTCTGACAAATTATACGTAGTATCCGTAAATGCAACTTGTTGTTGCTAAGTTCCAGAACGCTTTTATTCGGTTAATAGATTTCCTGCGTTTTCAACCACTCCACTACCGTCGCAGCAACAACGCAACACAGCTTCTTTTGATAGTCGGGGTTTTGAAGTTTCGCCTCCTCTTCCCTGTTGGACAGGAAGCCACATTCGATCAGCACCCCAGGTCGGTCGATCCGCTCCATGAGATAGACCCCATCACTTTTCTTCGCCTTTCTGTTGCTTCCTGGATTGAGGAATGTTACCAAAGCCCCCTGCAACGCCTCTGCAAGGGCTTGACTGCCATCGGCAGCGGCATAAAACACCTGGGCTCCGCTGTAGCGGCTGTCTGAGAAGGTATTTTGATGGATGCTCAGCAGCACCCCATTGGGCGTATCATTGACGATTTTGACCCGCTCCTTTAAATCTGACACTTTTTTCTGGGCAATGGTTTGTCCCTGGGTGTAAATGGCGGTGTCTGTTTTCCGGGTCATTTTGGTCTCGTAGCCCAGCAGGTGGAACAGGTCATCCAGCCGCAATGCGATTTCCAGATTGTAACTGCTTTCCAGTTTTCCGGTGCAGGCCACGGCGCCACCGTCTTCCCCGCCGTGGCCGGGATCCAATATTACGCAGTGCCGCCGAGGCACAGGGGTGCTCTGCGCCAGAACTGTTGCTGCCCGGCTGCCCCAGTGGGCCGCCGCCAAAACGGTAACGATGGTCAGCATGTAGCAGACCGGCCCCCAAATTCTTTTTTTCATTCCCACCACCTCCCCCTACTATATGTGTCCCCTCCTCGCCCATGAACCTTTCCCCAGGAAACGGCATAAACTACTTTGGAACGACGATTCCGACCAAAATGCAAGGAGGCAGACCAATGAATCACGAAAATGCCCAACATTCCGGTACCGAAGGCCGCCTTCCGGCCTTGGCTCCTCTGGCCAACCCCTATGTCCCCTTCCAGCTGGAAGACCCGCCCAGATACGAAGCCAGAAAAGGCTTGGTGCGTGGCACCTTGTTCCCTGGACTGGATCTTCCCTTCATGGGTATGGTCAATCAGGCAGAGAAACCGGTGACCCCACTGACAGAGCTCCAGGCCTTGGGTTTTGCCATGTACGAGTTGGCGCTGTACCTGGATACCCACCGGGATGACCAGGAGGCTCTGGCACTGTACCGCAAATACCAGCAGATGTACAGTCAGGGGCGGCAGGAATATGAGCAGCGCTACGGCCCGCTGAATCATGCTTCGCCTTCCCAAAGTGAGGGCTATGCCTGGCTGGACGATCCCTGGCCCTGGGAATATGCTGCTAATAAGGAGGATTGACCATGTTTCAGTATGACAAAAAATTGCAATATCCCGTGAAAATCGCCAACACCAA
>CAZTEJ010000126.1:0-2103 GCA_964612605.1 uncultured Clostridium sp.
TTAGTAAAACAATAACAAGCGATTTAACTATAGTAGCCCAGTGGTATCAAAACTGCAGCAGAACAAAAGTAACAAGCACAAGTTGTTCCAAAACCTGCGGTGGAGGATATATAATAAACCATAACGTAGATGCTAAAGATAATTCCATAACATGCCCAGATACAACTACCACAACAACATGTAATACAACAACATGTAATATAACAGTAACATTAGACCCTAACGGAGGAAAATATAATAATAGTACAAGTAAAAAAACATTCACAGTAAGTCCAGGAACAAAGATTAGTTCATTTATAACAACCAGTGGATTAAGCAAGAGCGGATACTTATATGACGGATTTACCGGAAGTGATGGAAAATCATATACAGCCGATAGTACTGTATCAAGTTCAATAACTTTAACAGTAAACTGGTATCAATTATGTAGTCAAATGAAATCAAACGGAACAGCATGTTCAGCATCATGTGAAGGTCATATAGTTAATAAATATGTAGATTACTATGATAATAGCTATGCTTGTCCAGATATTGATACGATTGAATCATGTGGAGAAACAGTTTGTAAGGTTGCTGTTAAGCTAAATCCGAACGGTGGAACATATTCTGGCTCATCTAGTACAGTTAGTTGGAACGTAACGCCTGGAGTGACGATAAGTTCATTTATGGATACTGATAATCTATCAAAAAGTGAATCATACCTTATATCATTAACAGGAAGTGATGGTAATACTTATACTAATTCTAGTATAGTTAATAGTGCTTTAACATTAACTGCAAATTGGTATGAGTTATGTCAAAAAGAAAATTTGAAAGAGGATTGGACTAAAAGTCATTGCAATGTTTCATGCCCTAATCCAGATGGAACAACTTTAGTTCCGAGATACGATAAAAACTATCCGAATGTTTATTGTGATGAAGAGTGGTACGATATTACATGTAATAATAATTGCGGCTCATCGGGTAGTGACTCAGGTTCATCATCAGGCGGAAGTTATAATTGCTGGTATGGAAATGGTGGATGTTCGTCTAGTTCATGTTGTAAATTAACATATAATGGTTCAGCATGGTATTCGTCTTCTGGATGGAGAGGTGCTGGATGTTATATAACAGTATCAAGCAGTAATCAATGTTCATGGTATGGTGCATCTGCTTAATAATAAACAAAGAAGATATGAATTATATATTATTTTAAGATTTGGAGGAAAAAATGAAACAAAGAATTATAAGTGCTATTATTCTTATACTAATCTTATTACCTATCATTATTATAGGTAAGATACCATTTATTATCGGTGTAGGTTTAATTGGTATAATGTGTAATTATGAAATCAATAAACTAAATAATTACCCCTTAATTATTAAATTACTTTCTTTAATTGTTACATTACTAATTATTTATAGTAATTATGACTCAAACACAATTAACGATGGATTAAACTATAATATTTTATCACTATCTATATTACTAATGTTTATTCCAATTATCTTTTATCAAATAAAAAATATTTATACTATAGAAGATGCTTTTAAACTAACCTCATTTATATTATTAATATCCCTTGGACTTAATTATTTTATATTAATTAGAGATTATAGTTTAAAATACTTCATATTTGTAATCTTAATACCTATTCTAAGTGATACATTCGCATACCTTGGAGGTTCCCTAATTGGAAAACATAAAGCAACTAAATTATCTCCTAAAAAATCATGGGAAGGATATATAACAGGAAGTATAGTATCAACAATAATAATGACAATTTATTATACTACATTTATAGGAGTACAAACTAATAAATTATTAGTAATAATAATCATACTTATAATGACAATAATATCACATATAGGAGATCTCTTCTTTAGCGCAATCAAAAGAAATTACAATATAAAAGATTTTAGTAATTTAATACCAGGACATGGTGGAATACTAGATAGATTAGATAGTTTAATATTTGTATCATACTTATTTATGATATTAATAAACTATATATAATTAGCAAAATATTTTTGCTAATTTTTTCTATTTTTTTCTTTAACTTTAATACTTTATATGATATATTTATTATGGTGATGATATGAGAAATAATAAAGGATTTACAC
>CAZTEJ010000127.1:0-2095 GCA_964612605.1 uncultured Clostridium sp.
AGATAGCATTTTTCGGGTATTTTATCTAAAATTATCCGTGTTTTTTTGCATGCTCCCTTTTGGTATAGTGTAGACGTGAACGGCTATCACGCCGACATGAATTTTAGGGAGGAAAATTAGTATGACGAAAAAGATTTTGTCCGTTGCGTTGGCTCTGCTGCTGATGGTTACTTGCTTCAGCGGCGTGATCGCAAGCGCAGATGAGGCGGAAACCCCGACCGGTATGAGCTATGACGCGGTTTTGGGCTTTGCGGACGGCGATTGGAACCCACAGAACTGGGAAGAGACGATTTCCGTGACGGGCGCCGGCGAGTACAGCCTGACATGGACTCTAACAGAGGAAGACGGCGCGGCGAGCGGCGCTACCGTGTTCGTCATTGATATCAAGGACGCAAACGCGGACTTTGCGGCAGCCGGTTTGAAACTGACGGCGCTGTCCGTGCTGATGGACGGCGAAGAGCTTGCCGTTGATTTTTCCAAAGTCTTGAGCGGCGATTTGGAAGAAAAGGGCAATTTCCGCATTGAGATTTTCAATGAATATGGCGCAACAAAAGACAATGCACCGATCGCACGTGACGATGTTGCTTTCTCCAAGAGCTTGACTATCAACTTCACATTGGAAGCCTCCGGCGAGACCGCAGCCTATACTGCAGCTTTGGGTTTGGTCGCTTCCGACTGGAGTACCAACACCGATTTCAGAGAGAACTCCAACACGAAGATCGGGGTCGGCGAGTCTGGTACCTACACTATTACCTACGAGGGCGCTTGCTCCAGCCTCGGCATTTTGGTTGTCGATATCCTCGGCGCACAGGCTGCGATGGATGTCGAGAACAAAACATGGCAGGTCTCCGATGTTGCGCTGACTGTGGACGGCAACGCCGTTGCCGTGGACGAGAGCAAGATCCTTTGCGGCGATCTGGAACAGAACGGCGCTTTCCGTATCGAAGTGCAGAATATGTACGGCGACACCAATAACGATCCCGCGATCGACGCTACCACCGCCGTGACCGAGCGCCTGAGTCTGACGTTCACCCTGACCGTCGTGGATAAGGAAGAAACCGGCGGCGAAACCGGCGGCGATGTTACGCCCGAGCCCGAAAAGCCCGTCTTCGATCCCAACGGCACTTATAATGCATATCTGCTGCTGCAGACCCCGAACTGGACTTACCGTGATGCATGGAACTCCGGCAACGGCGTCGGTTCCGACACTTGGGGCGATTTCATCTACGGCAACGAAACCAAGCAGACCTACGGCAAGGTTACCGATGCGGTGCTCGCCGGTAACGGTACTTACACCATCGAGATCGTCGATTTCGGCACGATCTTCGAAGATGACTTCGCTGCGGCCGGTCAAGATTACTTCAACATCCTGGGCTTTACGAGCGATGCGCCCTTGGGTGGCCTGACCTTCAGCAACGTTAAGCTCATCATCGACGGCTCGACCAGACACACGGTGGCCGAGGGCTATCAGAACCCCGACGACACCGAGTATGTCAACATTCTCATCCAGAACATCTGGAATGATGACGTGAAAGAGATCAGCTACTATCCCGCTCCGACGCAGTCGCTGAAGATCGAGTTCACCGTTTCCGGCTTCAGCTACGACAAGAAGGCCGACGATGCCGGCAACGACAACAACGGCGGTCAGAATGACAACAATCAGAACAACAATAACAACAACCAGAATACCGAAAAGCCCGCCGAGGAAGGCAGCAACACCGGTGTGATCATCGCCGTCGTGGCGGTAGTGGTCGTCGCGGCCGCGGTCGTTGTGATCATCGTTCTGAAAAAGAAAAAGAATTGATTTGAGCGCGTAAGCGTTTGACACGAAAGAGCCTCCTGCGGGAGGCTCTTTTGGTTTTTGCGGGAGGTCAATATCGGTCATTGCGAGTCGAGAAATCTTGACATTACCGTCACTTTCTAAGGGATATTCGGTGTGTAGATCCCTCCACGCGGCTACGCCTTGGTCGGGATGACAAACTTGTTCGGTTTACCATTCATCGAACCGCTCAAATGCCGAAAATCGGCGGCGGAGGCATGGCCTCCGCCCTACAGAGCACGAGAGGCGAATTGTCGGGACGTGAGGCGCGTCAAG
>CAZTEJ010000128.1:0-2084 GCA_964612605.1 uncultured Clostridium sp.
ATTTTTTAGCTTGCGAGGCTATTGTTTGCAGCGCGGGAAGAAATATGCTTTTGCCGTCTGGGAGCCCAATTGCCAATTTTTGCGCGCGGAACGGGAGGATTTACGGTATATAAATAATACGTTTCACACCGAGAGTGAAACCGAGTGAATTTCCGCTCATGGCCTGTTGAAAATTTTGAAAAATCAGGTATAATAATGCTTAAAAGACCATCGACTTGTGGCCCGGAGAAAAATACCGATCGAAGTGGGGGATCGCATATGGACGCGCATAAACTCTGGATGCTCAGGGACTTTATCGGAACGAATAAAGTCCTGTTTCGTATTCCCGTATATCAGCGGAATTATGACTGGTCCGAGTCGAATTGCAATCGCCTTTTGGACGATGTTCATTCGATCATACAAAGCGGCGACAAGCATTTTCTTGGCACGATCGTTTTTATGGCTGCCAAAAGCGGCGGATTCACGCTGCAGGAATACACCATTATTGACGGCCAGCAACGGCTGACAACGCTGATGCTTATGTTGAAGGCGCTTTCTGTGGTTGCGGAAAGTATTGGGGATGACTGCTATCATGAGATCGAAGAACAGTATCTTCACAACAAATATTGTGCCGAGGAGTATAAAGTCAAACTGAAGCCCATCAAATCGGATAACAGCCAGTTTCTCCTCTTGCTGGAAAACAAGATCGATGAAATGGACGAAGATACGCATATTTACCACAACTTTGTGCTATGTAAAGATCGTTTTGAACGTTGGACAGAAAGAGGGATCACTCCGTCTCATGTCCTTGCTGCGCTGACAAAGCTGGAAATCGTTGAAATCGTTCTGACCAAGGGAGAAGATGATCCGCAGGTTATTTTCGAAAGCATAAACTCTACCGGTTTAGAGCTATCCAACGCCGATCTCATTCGAAACTACCTGCTGATGAATGCGGATGACCAAGAGAAGCTGTATGAAAACTACTGGCTGCACATTGAAAGGACGCTTCGGAACAAAATGGACTATTCCAATTTGGACGCGTTCTTCATGCAGTATATCGTCTATAAGACCGGTAAGCCCGTAAATAGCAGACAGCTTTATAACAGCTTCGTAAAGCTGTTCAAGGACGGCTATGCACAGGAAAGCATTTTGAAGGAGCTGCGGTATTACGCGGAAATTTTCGGAGCTTTTGTTTACGGCAGTGACAAGTATTCCGATCACATCAACAAGCTGCTGTATCGTTTGCGTATATTGAACCAGACTACTTGCTATCCGTTTTTGCTGCATGTGTTTGATGACTATCATCAGCATGTGATCACCGAAGAAACAGTAGAGAAAGTGCTGCAATTCATCCTTGCATACCTGTTGCGCAGAATGGTTTGCGGCGTTCCTTCCAATACCCTGCGCGGATTGTTCACTTATCTGTATAACCGTATTTTCAAGGTGGCATCCAACAAGCAACGGTATTATGAAACGCTCAACAAGTTCCTGTTTACAGTTTCTTCGAAAGACGTCATCCCTTCTGCGGCAGAATTCGAGAGAGCATTGCAAAAAGCAAATATCTATGGCAACAATGCGCTGTGTCGTTTTCTTTTGTTGGATATCGAAAACGGTGACGGCAAAGAAATCTTGCAGGCCGAGAATCTTACCATCGAACATATTATGCCTCAGACGTTGAGCGCAGATTGGAGCTATATCTGTCCCGAAGATCACGAAGAATATCTCCACACGCTCGGAAATCTTTCGGTCACAGGATATAATTCCGAACTTTCAAATAAGAGCTTCACGGAAAAGAAGGAAATCATCCGCGAAAACTCAAAAGCAGTTGTTCTTAACAGCGATGTTCTGGACAAAGACAGCTGGAACATCCCGGAGATTCGGGCAAGAGCAAAACGCCTTGCGGGAATCGTTACGGAAAGGTACAAGATCGACCGCGTTTTCGATGATTCAATAGAATTCGAATACATAGAAACCTTGACGCTCGAAAATTATGATGGGGTCACCGGAAAGAAGCTTGTTTCCTTCAAACTGTTCGGCGAAACATATCGACAGAACAAGTATGCTCTTATGCTGCTGGATGTTATCAAATTGCTGGATAAGAAAGT
>CAZTEJ010000129.1:0-2064 GCA_964612605.1 uncultured Clostridium sp.
GTTAGTTCAATTTTGTTTTGTACTTTTTGAAGCCTTGATATTAATTTTTCATCTCTATAACCATTGAAGTTGGTATCTAGAAAGCATTTGTATACTCTAAGTGCAGTTTTTTCATCGTAATTTGATTTATAGATATAGACACCGTCTTCTGATATGGTGTTGCTAGGTTTACCGAAACCATCTGTTGCTTCTCTATTTGTTTCATTAACAAGGGTACCTAGGTTACCAAAAATATTATCTTTAGTAAAAGATATTTCTCTTAGATTGGAATATATTATTCCATTTTTATCAATAAATTTTTCTTTTATTTCCATTAATAATCATTTCCTTTCAAAACATGAAATAATAATGTATCATAAGTAGTTATTAAAAATCAAGAAAAAACTGATGGATTATATCAGTTTTTGTTAATTTGGTAAGGAGATTTGATATGGATTAGAAGAAGTACCATCACCTGGGGTGATTGAAGTTGTCTTAATTATTCTTGATTATCTTCTTTTATTTGTTCTTTTGTTACAAATCTTGTTGTTCCATCGGTAAATGTTAATTTAACACTTACTCCTATAGAATATCCATATTTATTATATACTATTATTAATTCTTTATCTTTTATTTCTTTATCAAATGTATATTCATCTAAGCTTATTTCTTTTATTTTTTCATCAAATTCTTCTTCTTCGGTATCTAATGCTTTATCAAATTTATATGTATATGTTTTATTCCAATTACTATCTTCATTGCTTGTACTAGTATATTCTAAATCTTTCTCTTTTTCTTCTTTATATGAATAGTTTTCTTTTACTATTAGTTTTACTTCTTTTATTGTTTTATTGTCTTCCATATCTGATACTACTATATTAAAAGTATATTCTCCTGCTTGTTGGTTTAGTTTGGTATCTTTTTCTTTTTCATAGTTTACTTTACATGGACTAGATAAATCTTTACATTCTGTAACAAATTCTGATACGTTGTATTCTTCATTTACTCCAATTGTTAATGTTTGAACTGTTACTTCTGGTTTAATAGTATCTTTTACTATTATTTTTCCTTTTTTAATACTATTATTACCTTCTATTTTATATGAATATTCTCCTGTTGAAATTACTTTATTGTTTTCATCTACTAGTACGTTATCTAGATTTAATGTGTAATCTGAATAATTATTACATTTAATATAGTCTTCTATGTTAGTACTTAGTTTATCTCCTAGTTCTATTTCTATTGTATTTAATTTAATATAATTATTCATATATATTTTTTTATAATAATATATTGATCCTATTATAATTCCTATACTTATTAATATTATTATAAATACTTTAATAGGACTACTATTTTCGATATAAAAATCTTCTTCCATTAAATCCACCTCGCAAAGTATATATTTCTTGTATATCCTGCTTCATATGCTTCATATGAGTTAATTATTGCTTCTATGGTACTCTTTATAAAATTACCTGATGCTTTTACTCTAATATTTAATACGTCTTTCTGCATTTGTTTTCTGAATAAGTAATCGTCTATATATTTATTTAATACGTAATCTATTTTTTCTAATAAATTAATATCTTCTTCATCATTTATATTAACACTAAAGACATATTTTCGATATAACTCTAGTAATTTAGCACTTATATAATCTTCTTCATAGAAACTAAAAGAATTAATTTTATAAAAATTGGGACAATGACTTATTATTATCTTATTATTATTCACTTCATCTACCTTCTATCTTAATTAATTATATCATTTATATTAATTAATTGTATATAAAAACTTATCATTTATAGATAAGTTTTAGTATTTTTTACCTGATAGTTCTCCACTATAATATCCATCTAAAGTCTTTATTTGTTTGTTATTATCGAATGTATATTTGTATACCGGCATTTCTCCTTTGGTGTTTGTTTTTCCGTTTAGGTCTGCATAGTAGTACAGGGTACTGTTTTCGATATACCAGTGTTTATCTTCATTTAGTTTATCTTTTAGGTTTAAATCGTTAAATGTATAACGGAACTTAAACACTTTTTTTATTAAAAAAACTCGCAAACCATAATAAAATGG
>CAZTEJ010000130.1:0-2051 GCA_964612605.1 uncultured Clostridium sp.
CAATGAATATTGACAATTTTATATACACAGAGGCAATGCGTTCGTAAAGGCCCCACGGGTCAGGCGTATTGCTGAACAAGGGAATGGGGAAAGTCATAAGCCTCACATTCTAACCAGTGCTGTGTGCATTTAGAATCATATCCGTTGGCGAAAGCCAGTCATTGGAGCAATCTGAGAAGGCAGGGTATGATTTGCTTGAGATGCGAGTCAGAAGACCTACTGTGTGAAACTACGTTACTGAAAACGGTTACGGTGATGTTGCAGAAATAGCAATATCTCCGTAACCGTTTTTTGTTTTGCAATTAAATCGAAGATCTGTGGTCTGGGGTGACCAGACTGAACAAGGGAATGCCGGTGCAAGTCCGGAGCAGTCGCGCTACTGTAACGCACGACAGGCCCTGCCAATATGCCATTGCGAAAGCGAGAAGGCGACAGGGTGTGCGAAGCCAGGAGACCTACAACTTCGGAAAACTGATCGAACGGCGCGATAACCGGTCCGATCCTACAGCGCAGGGGGGCAATGCGCCCTTTGTATGGAGGAGCCCGGTATGAGTAAAAAGAAAGCCTATTTTGATGCCCAGGAATTTGTCAACCGCAAGCTGGAAGAAGCCACCAATCGTGCCTTGAAGGAAAAGCACGCCCAGTTTGCCATTGACCACATCCACGATACGGATGACCAGCTTCTGGACTATCTACGTCAGTGTGCCACAGAACTGGGGCATTTGCCAAAATCCGATGAAATCATCGGCGGCGGATTCATTGGTTATCGGTTCAGGGGCTGGGGGCTGGCACTGGAAGCCGCAAAATTAGATCTGCCCCGGAAGAAAGTCCCGGCCAATGGCCGAAAGATCTACCGGGACGAGCTGAAAATACAGGCCGCCCTCTATCGTCAGGCCAAGCGGGATCGAAAAGATCCCTTCACGCAAACAAGTTGTTCCCCGGAGTAATTTCCGGAAACAGATACATCAACGTGATGTGAGTAAGCATTCGATATATAAGGGACGCTTATCAGATGTTATTAAATGCGAAAAATTTCCCAATAGCCACCTGTGCAAGCAGGTGGCTTGCGGTGCGAAGTTGACAACCGTCCATTGGGCGGTCACCATATATCCCGGCTTATTTTGTGGCAGCCACGGGTCCGGACGCGGACACGCAGGCTGATGAACAAGGGAATCCGGTGAAAAACCGGAACACGGCAGCTTGGAGCTGCTGTGCTGTAAGTACGGAAGTTCCTTTTCTTTCTGCGAAAGCAGGTCATTGGGAAGCAATTCCTGAGAAGGCGGAAAAGGAGCGCAGGGGCGTGCTCCCCGGAACGTGCCAGTCAGAAGACCTACAAAACTGTGCAGATGCGCAGCTTAAGTCAAAGCCATCGGTAATGCACCATGGCAGCCGGATCTTACCCCGTTTTACGCCTGCGGGCGATGAAATACAGTACGAAAAAGGAGGCTTTTCAGATATGAAAAGACGAATCATCCCACTGCTTCTGGTGCTGGTCATGATGCTGGCCATGCTGCCGGCCAACGCCATGGCGGCCACTGCGTTGCAGGGGGACACGGACGAGAATGGAACGGTGGATGTGACGTTGACGATCTCGGAAGGGGTCAACAACTTCTATACCACCAAAGAGGACGCACAGCTGTTCAAGGAGACCCTGAACGTGCCCTACTTTGATCTGGCAAACTATGGGCTGGCGCATTACTACTACAATCCCGACTGCTACGCCACCGGCTATCAGACGGCCGGTACCAAGGAAGTGGCCGAAGGCGTGGTAACGGTGATGCACGTGTTCATCTATGCCACGGAGCGGTTCATGATGGGCTACGCTCCCCAGGATTGCGGCAAGGGCGGCGATGTCAGCCAGTACATCAGCTGGACGCAGGGCCCCGGTTCCAGTTTTATGAAGTTCTGGAACGGCAGCACCAATCTGAATTATTATGTAAACTATCAGTATCCTCTGGGCCGTCCGGGCTGGGGCTCCACTTCTGACCAGATCGCCCTGACGGATGGAGATGCCATTGACATTCACCTGATCGTGGATGGACACGTTTCCG
>CAZTEJ010000131.1:0-2051 GCA_964612605.1 uncultured Clostridium sp.
ATTTGAACTCTCGCGCCGGTTACCCGACCTACACCCTTAGCAGGGGCGCCTCTTCAGCCTCTTGAGTACTACTCCATGCCAACAAATTAATTTTACAATAATTTTTAATTATTGTCAATTTATTATGAATGCTTTTTTGATAAAAAATGTAAAAAATATATTATAAATATGATTTATAATATATTATCGTCAAATCCGAGGGTGTTTTTTGTTATATAAATAGGTCTTTTTTTGATTTCTAAGTATATTTTACTTATATATTCTCCTACTATTCCTATTGCTAATAAGTTTATTCCTCCTAGTAATAGTATTAAACATATTATTGATGGATATCCTGGTACTGGATTTCCATTTATTAATGTATTTATTATCATTATTATAAAATAAATTAATGATATTGATGAGGTTAGTAATCCGATTATTGTTGCTAGTCTTAATGGTTTGGTACTAAAACTTATTATTCCGTTAAAAGCGTATTTAAATGACTTAATAAGATTAAAATTTGATTTTCCTGAGTGTCTTTTTTCTACTTTATATTCCATATAATAAGTATTAAAACCTATCCAGGAGAATATTCCTTTTGAGAATCTATTTATTTCTCCTAGGGATATTATTGCGTTTCTAGCATTGTTTGTAAACATTCTAAAGTCTGATGCGTCTTCTTTGAATTTTGTATCGCTTATAAGATTAATAAATTTATAAAAACTTCTTTTTAAGATTCTTGTAAATGTTTTATCGTTTGTTCTTTCTTTATTAATCATTGCTATTTGATCATAGTTGGGATTGTTTTCTAAGAAATCTAACATTTTTATTATATATTTTGGATTTTGTTGCATATCGCTGTCTATTATGACTGAGTATTTAGCAGTTGATGCTTTTAAGCCAGCGAAGATTGCTGAATCTTTTCCAAAGTTTCGACTGAAGTTAATTACTTTTGTTGTTGTTTTATTTTCGTTGTATATTTCTTCTAATATTTTGTATGTGTTATCTTTGGAACCATCATTAATATAAATTATATTATAATCTATTTTAGATAATGTTTCTTTTAATGTTTTATTTAATAGTTTTAGGTTTCCTTCTTCGTTATAACAAGGTATTATTACATCTAATTTCATATTTCTCCTTAGTATACTTCTGTTTTAATTTTTTCTATTATATCTTCTATAAAATAAATATAGTCTTGTTTATTTTTTCTTTGTTCTTCTGTTATTTGATAAAGTGATGGTATTTCAACTATTTTAGCTCCTTCTTTAACTAATTCGTTTAGTTCTTCTGTTTCTTTATATCCGCTAAGTACAAATACATAACTAATATTATTATTTTGTATTAATTTTTTTGCTTGACTTAGGTTGGTATTTGAATTTTCATTTTCATCTATTGATATTACTTCAAAACCATAATCGTTTAAATAATTTAATGTGTTATCTGCTACTACTAGTTTGTTATTGGTTGAGTTTTGTGCGATTGTTTTTAGTTCAACGTTGATTTCTGATATTTCAACTTTTAAATTATTATAGTTGGTTTCTATATCATCAAGTATTTTTTGATTTGTAATATATTCTTTTAATTGGTTTTTAATGTTAGATGCTATCATAAGGAAGTTAGTTGGGCTAAGCCATAGTTCTGTTTCGTTGTAATCTATTTCTAATCCTTTAGAAATATCCATTATGTCTATGTTTTTATTTTTCTTAAGTACTTGGGAGGCTATGTTTTTTTCTTTTGATAATCCGTTGTATATAAACATGTCTGATTTAGATATATCTTTTATTTGTTTAGGGGTTAATTCGTATGTTTCTATATCTAAACCTGAAGGGTATATACTGGTTATTTTAGAATAATCTCCATAGATGTAATTAATAATATATTCTATAGGGTATGATGTAACGTTTATGGATATGTTATCGTAAGCGTCTTGTTTCATACAACCGAAGGTGGTTAAGCATATTATGCTAGTAATAATAAATAATTTAAATTTTTTCATTTTCTTTCTCCTTTAATGGGTCATAACCAAATTTACCAAAGGGATGACACTTAAGTATTCTTTTAAATCC
>CAZTEJ010000132.1:0-2045 GCA_964612605.1 uncultured Clostridium sp.
TGTTTACTATTATCATTATAAATATTTGGGTCGGTGTGCCTTACCTTCTGCTTATAGCTACGGGTATTTTGATGAATATTCCCGCTGACCTCTATGAGGCGGCAACGATTGACGGCGCATCACCTTGGCAGAAGTTTAAAACTATCACTATGCCTTACATGCTCTTTGTAACAGGCCCGTATCTTGTTAACTCGGTTGTTCAGAATATAAATAACTTTAATGTTATCTACCTCTTGACTCAGGGCGTGTATGAAACTTCCGACCAGTATATGGCGATGTCCCACGCAAGAGAAATCGACCTGCTTGTTACTTGGCTCTTCCGATTGACAAATGAATATTATGACTATAAGATGGCGTCCGTCATCGGTATCTTGGTATTCGTTGTCTGCTCGGTAATTACCCTTGTTGCGTTTAACTTTATCATCAAGGGAGATAAGGAGACTTCGATGCAATGATGACTGAAAAAAATACTGCTGATGTATCGGTAACGGAAAAGCCGAAGAAACTCCATAAGATGAGCAGATTCCATATTTTGCAGCATATCGTTCTTGCGGTGCTTGCCGTAATTTGGATTATCCCGATTGTTTGGCTGGTTCTTTGCTCCTTCTCAACCAATAACGGTATGTCTACCACGCACTTCTTCCCCGAAGCGTATACACTGGACCAGTATAGAAAACTGCTCTTTGAAACGGATGCCGCTAACCAGTTCCCACGCTGGATGCTTAATACTACTATTATAGCAATCTGTAACTGCATCGTTTCGAGTATCTTCGTTTTGATGGTTGCATATGCTATGAGTAGAATGAGATTCCCTGCAAGAAAACCGCTTATGAATGTCGGTATGATTTTGGGACTTTTCCCGGGATTCCTTTCTATGATAGCCGTTTACTTCATCATGAAAACTTTCGGACTTACTAACTCCATCTGGGGACTTGTGTTGGTCTATTCCGGATCTTCCGGACTCGGATATCTCATAGCTAAAGGCTTCTTTGATACTATCCCGACGTCTATGAGCGAAGCTGCAAAACTTGACGGTGCATCGGAGAATACGACATTCTGGAAGATAATCGTACCTATGTCCAAGCCGATTATCGTATATACCGTTATTAACGCTTTCTTGGCACCGTGGATGGACTTCATCTTCGCGAAGATTATGCTTAATTCGGGCGTTGCCGCAGATCGTACCGTTGCACTCGGACTTTACGGTATGCTCGACAGATCCAAGAAGGGTACCTACTTCGGACAGTTCTGTGCAGGCGGTGTGCTGGTATCCATTCCCATTTCCGTGCTGTTTATGATAATGCAGAAATTCTATGTAGAAGGCATTACTGGCGGCTCTACGAAGGGATAAGCTATGAGAAAAATATTGTGTATAATTTTAGCGGCGGCAATGCTTATGAGCCTTGCCGCTTGCTCATCATATGATAGGGAGCCTGAAGTTTTGATAGAAAAAATAGACTCACTCTCGGATAATTTTATTATGGGCGCAGATGTTTCAAGTCTGCTATCGCTTGAACAGAGCGGTACCGTTTTCTATGACTTTGACGGAAATGTCTGTGATGCTCTTAAAACTATGAGCGATGCAGGTATAAATTATATTCGCGTTCGTGTTTGGAACGATCCGTATGATTCCGACGGCAACGGCTATGGCGGCGGTAATTGCGATATAAATACCGCCGTGGAACTCGGTAAGCGTGCCGCCAAGTACGGTATGGGACTCCTTGTGGATTTCCATTATTCCGACTTCTGGGCAGACCCCTCCAAACAGCAGGCACCCAAAGCTTGGGAAAATATGACGCTTGATGAAAAAACTCAGGCTATTTACGACTATACCGTTTCAAGCCTTAAAACTTTGGCGGATGCCGATGTTAAGGTCGGTATGGTTCAGATAGGAAACGAAACCACAACAGGTTTTTGCGGCGAAACGGCAGTGCCGAAAGTTATGCAACTTATGGCAAGCGCGGCTCAGGCTGTAAGGGATACCGATCCCGATATACTCATAGCCGTGCATTATACCAATCCCGAAAAAGGCAACTATAAACAGT
>CAZTEJ010000133.1:0-2027 GCA_964612605.1 uncultured Clostridium sp.
GCCACTTATTTCTTGCCCAGAGCCACTTATCCTCTTCGTTCTTGGGAGTGAAGTCAGGCTTTTCGGTATTTGTTCCCTTAGGGAGAACTACGGCTACGCGGAAGCCGTCAGCCTCGTTCACATGGCAGGGAGCGTAGTGGAGAGCTGTTGCGTATACTTCTACGGCAACGCCCTTAGGAGCCTTAAACGCCTTCACACAGGAAGTATCAAGCTTACCGTCCTTGATATCCGATTCAAGAGCTAAAAGAAGGATAAAATCAACAGTACCGATATTGACCTCGGAATCTCTGTGGTATTCAAGGCAGTTGAGCTTTGTGTTATGTCCCCAGCACATACCGAGCTGAATCGGCATACCGCCGTAAGCGTTAGCGGAAAGGTCAGTGAAGATAGCGCAGTTTTCAAGAGACTCAATTGCAGGCTCATAGCTTACGCCTTCACCGAACGGGATTTTGTCCATAGCGGTGCAAAGCTCGGTTGTGTCATAGCCTTCGAGTACTTTGCCGTAAGGGGCAAATTCTTTGTCGTATACGGAATAAATTTTCATAGTCAAACCTCCAAAAAAGTTGTTACCTATATTATAGCACATAATTTCACGCTTGCAAGCAGATTATCAAAACAAATAAAAACTGCGACGCGAAAACGCATCGCAGTCGGATATTATCAATTTTTGAGTGAGTGCAAGGGTGCGGGTATCTGACCGCCGCGATTGATAAACTTTGATGGAGAGAGCGGGTTTATCTTCATAACGGGGCCACAGCCGAAAAGTCCGCCCCAGTCGAGTTCCTCGCCGATTTCCTTGCCTATTGCGGGGATAACTCTGACAGCGGTAGTTTTGGAGTTAACCATACCGATAGCCGCCTCATCCGCAATTATACCCGCTATCGAGTCGGCGGTGGTATCTCCGGGAATAACTATCATATCAAGGCCCACAGAGCAAACAGCCGTCATAGCCTCTAATTTTTCGATGCACAGCGAACCGCTCTTAGCCGCGGCAATCATACCGGCATCCTCGGAAACGGGAATAAACGCGCCCGAGAGGCCTCCGACAGAGGAGCAAGCCATAACACCGCCCTTTTTAACGGCATCGTTTAGCAGTGCCAAAGCCGCAGTAGTGCCAGGACAACCGCACTGTTCAAGGCCGATTTCCTCCAAGATATGTGCTACCGAGTCGCCTACCGCGGGAGTGGGAGCAAGGGACAAATCCACTATGCCGAAAGGCACGCCGAGTCTTTGGGAAGCAGTCACGCCGACAAGCTGACCGACACGGGTAATTTTATAAGCGGTGGTTTTGATAATTCCCGCAAGTTCGTTGATATCGGCATCGGGATGTTTTGCAAGAGCCGATCTTACAACGCCGGGGCCGGAAACGCCGACATTGATTATGCAGTCGGGTTCGCCTACGCCGTGGAACGCACCCGCCATAAAGGGGTTATCCTCTACGGCATTACAGAACACCACAAGTTTTGCCGCACCGAAGCAGTTGGAATCGACGGTTTTTTCCGCACACTCACGGACGATTCTGCCCATAAGCTTGCACGCATCGAGATTTATGCCCGTCTTGGTAGAGCCGATGTTAACCGATGAACAGACTCTACTTGTTGTAGCCAGAGCCTCCGGGATAGATTCGATAAGTTCTTTATCGCCCGCCGAGAATCCCTTTTGCACAAGAGCCGAGTAACCGCCGATTAAGTTTACGCCTACCGCCTCAGCTGCCCTGTCCATGGTCTGTGCGAATTTAACGGGGCTGCCTTTACAGGATGCGGAAATAATCGCAATGGGAGTTACCGAGATACGCTTGTTGATTATCGGGATACCGTATTCCTTTTCTATCTCCTCGCCGACACGAACCAAATCCTTGGCACAGCGTGTTATTTTGTTATAAACCTTTTCACACGCCTTATCGATATCGGGATCGATACAGTCAAGCAGGGATATACCCATAGTAATGGTTCTTATATCAAGACATTCGTCCTGAATCATACGAATCGTTTCTAAAATATCGCTTAAATTTATCATAGCAAAGCTCC
>CAZTEJ010000134.1:0-2020 GCA_964612605.1 uncultured Clostridium sp.
CGGCGCGCTGGATTAAATAAAGCGAGCTCCACCCGACAGACAAAGCGGCGCAGTCGAAGGACTGCGCCGCTTTTATGCATTTATCGAAGCGCGTTTTCCCAAAAAAATTTCCGATCCTTGTGACGCGGCGCGGCGATTTGCGGTCTATTGAAGTGAAAGGCCTTATCAAACCGGAGAGGAGGAACCCAAACGCAATGGAAGATAATCGGATCGTAGACCTGTATTGGGCGCGTTCTGAAAACGCCATAGCCGAGACGGAGGAAAAATACGGCAAATACTGCTATCATATCGCCTACAACATTCTGTGCGGGAAAGAGGACAGCGAAGAATGTGTCAACGACACCTATTTGCGGGCATGGAACAGCATGCCGCCGCATCGGCCGTCTGTGCTGAAAGCGTTTCTCGGCAAGATCACCCGAAATCTGGCGCTGAACCGATATAAGAATCTGACGGCAGAAAAGCGCAATTCGGGACAAGTCCCCGCCGTGCTGGAGGAATTGCGGAACTGCATTCCCGGTACGGACCGCACAGAGCAGGTCATAGACGATCTGGCGCTCTCTGAGGTATTCGACCGCTTCCTTGGGGCACTGCCGTCGGAGCAGCGCAAGATTTTTATGCGTCGGTACTGGTATCTGTGCTCGGTCAAGGAGATCGCTGTCGGGCTTGGCGTGGGGGAGAGCAAGGTCAAGATGTCCCTGCTGCGCTCCCGAAATGAACTGAAAAAACTTTTGGAGAAAGAAGGTATCCTGCTATGAAGGCGGAGCGAATTTTGAATGTGCTTGGACAAGTGGAGGACAAATACGTAAAGGAGGCGGAGCCCGCCCCAAAAGCGCCGAAGAGACCGGCTCTTCGCAAATGGGGGAGCATTGCGGCGTGCTTGATTCTGGTCGCGGCGGCGTGCTTCGGCCTGCGCTCTCCGGACGGAAGCGCGGGGGTATCTGCGTATGCTTACGGAGCGGAGGAAGAGATCACCGCCGCCGGTGCGATCACAAGCACGGGCACGATCAACGACAGCGGAGAAATGACGGGGCATCCCTTGATGTTCTTCCTCACGGGCGAGGACATCGAGAGCGTGCGATTTTCCTGCAAAAATCAGCAGCTCAACTTCATGGACTGGACGGAAAAACGCGACGAGTTCGGCACCGCGCAGAACTTCACCGTGCCATACGGCGAGAATGCGGAGGAATACTACTTTCTGACCATCGACTGGGTACCCAACGCAACGATCCGTGCACTGACCGACCGCGCCGACAGCACCATCGCCACGCTGCCGACCGAGCTGCGCGAGGACGTGATCGTCATGGAGATCACCTTCTTGAGCGGCAAGACCGAGACCAAGGCCATCCATATCACGCTGCAGGAGGACGGAAGCTTTTTCGCTGCCTTTGACGATTACAGCCTCACTGCGGAGGACGAATTTGTCCTTCGTGAGGATGCCGAGACCGTCTCCAAAGACATTTTGTACGGCAAGACCGAAATGACGATCACCTTCCTTGATGAAGAAAACAACGAGGTAGCCGCAGAGGCCTTGTGGTACAACATGGCACAGGTGGATCGAATTTCGGTCAAGTGGAGCGGAGCGACTCCGGATACCGTACAGGTATCCTACACGCCCTCCGGGACAGAGACGATCGATCAGATCGAGCTGCTTTGTACAAAAGCCGTATGGGGGGATCAAAGCGAGATCGTATTCTCCGTGGAAGAGTTGAGCTTTGCGGAAATGAACAGCGTCCACGGGCATTTGCAGATCGACCTCGGCTTCGGGAAAACAAAGACCTCAAGTGAGCTCTATCACGTATTCTACGACCTTGCAGCCTAAGTGTCGAGCGGCATGATCGCAATACGAGAACACAAGTGCCGCTGTCCCTAAACGCCCTTCGCGCCGCGCGCGTTAGAACAAACCCCGCGCCTGCTCATGCCGAGCGGGCGCGGGGTTACTTTGAAGTTGCGGTTTCTTACGCGGAGAATTTTTTGTCCACGGCGCGCAGGATGCGGCGCAGGAAGAACGAGGAGAGGATCA
>CAZTEJ010000135.1:0-1999 GCA_964612605.1 uncultured Clostridium sp.
TAAAACACTATCACTTACATTTAATACCAGCATATAAAGAAAAACAAAAACCAATAGATAGAAATATAATCTATCAAGAAATAATGAAACTAAAAACAAACTATTTTAACTAAAAAGACTACATTAATTCGTAGTCTTTTATGATTGTAATTCTATTTGATATGGAGATTCTTTAGAACCATCACCTGAGATAATTTGAATATTAGATTTTAGATAAACGACAGGACGCACACCAAACTTAGAAGAAGAACTATAATCTCCACCTCCATCATAAATTATTCCGTTACTATCAAATAAAATTAAAAATTGCATTTTTAAACCTTTTGCAGTAGAATGAGTAAGTAAATATTCGTTATAATTCATAGTATCTGTTCCATTTATTTGACTTATATATATCCAATTTTTTGATGAACAATAAAATCTTAAACCTGCTTCGGCAGATGTTGAGTCAAGTGACAAATTACTTCTACAATATTCATTTGTATTTACGTATCCGTAATCACTTGCATACATAAGTGCAATATTTCCTGTCCATGTAGTTGAATTGTCATTATATACATGATAATCTTCTCCAACAGTATTAGTTTTTCCTATTCCTCTTTCATATTTATACATATTTGCTGCACTTACTTCTTCAGTTGTACTCCATCCTCCAAGGTGCCAAGTTACTTCTTGAATTTGTGATTGGGCTTCTTCTTTTAAACTTTTATAATATGTTGTATTTAGATATACATTTAAACTTGCTGTTGTCCAATTATTATTACTAGCGGTATCATATGCAATTTTATTATTCCCATCTACATCAGTTATTCTTTCTTGTCTTAATATTTTAACTCCCTCATCAAACACACCTATTATTCTCCATATTTCATTATTAAATGTAATATAATTATTAGGTGTTGTTCCTACATATCTTATATTTCCATATTCATCTTTTTCTAAACTATTTTCTCCCATATTTAATTTAGAAATATACTTAGAAATTGTTAATTGTAACTCACCTTGTTCTATCACGATATAACCTTTAAATGACTTATTCATATCTTCATTTTGATTTTTGTTTTCATCATTTGGAAAACCTATTTTTAAACTATAACTATGAGTTACATCATTCTTTATATTATCATCTTGATTAAATCTAGCAGTTCCTAGTAAGGTTTCTCCAGTACCTTTAGGTACTTTTCCAAATAATGGAGATAATGTATCTTCTTCATTTGAACTACTTCCAGTTAGTTCAAATCTGATTGCTCCATCTGTAAATGTATTTTCTTCTACTACTAATTTAATTGCATAATCCATTATATCTTCCTCTGTTATAGATGTATTATTACTTCCTACTAC
Organism: uncultured Clostridium sp.; assembly: GCA_964612605.1. Classification (GTDB taxonomy): domain Bacteria; phylum Bacillota_I; class Bacilli_A; order RF39; family UBA660; genus CAG-533. The sequence continues at coordinate 1,342 of CAZTEJ010000135.1, forward strand.
AGTAAACTCTTTAGTTTCACTCCATCCTGGTATAATATTTTCACCAGTTATAACGTTACTCCCATTATATGTTATCTTTATCATACCACTATTAAAACTAATAGTAGATTCTGTTTCTACACCTTTAATTAATGGTGCTAAATACGAATATGCTACTCCTATTATGGTTAACATAATACATACTACAAGTATAATTATCTTCGTGTTTTTTCCTAATTTTTCTTTCATAAACTATAATTTCCTCTCCTACTCTAAAAAAATTATAGCATTGCCCCCCCACCTGTCAACTCCGAACATTTGTTCGTATTTTATTTTATCTTTTCTATTGCATTTGAATTCATTATGAGTTATACTAATACCTAAGGGAATTATTTAATAGTTGAGTGCTTGCCACCTTTCCAGTGAAAGGAGGCTGATACTATGAGGATAACTAAAAAAGATTTATTGATTTTTTCATTAATTCTTATAATCTTCTTATTATTTGCTTTACTTTTTACTTTAGTAAAGAAAGTAATTTAGTATAAATAAAAAAACAGCACTCAATCTAATTCAATAGATTAAGTGCTCCCACATTTTTTGTGGCAAGTACTCAACGTTGAAATATTAAGTAACTTCCCTTTTTTATTTTATGTAAGTTTTTCCTTACATATTCATATTA
>CAZTEJ010000136.1:0-1994 GCA_964612605.1 uncultured Clostridium sp.
CGTCAAACACACCGTCAACGATAGATTCCTTTAAGAGAAGCGGACGGTACATCATTAGAAGTTCCGTCAAAGCCTTTTCGTCTCCCACTTTTGCCTGAAGCAATAAATTCTTGAATGTCATATTATTCACCACCTTCCAAAATGCCCCGCAGTTTCTTGACCGTACGGTAGTAAATTGCGGCAACACCCTTTTCACCCATACCGAGTTCCTCTGCAATCTCCTTGAATTTCTTTTCCTCCAGCACTCTGGCAAGGAAAACATAGCGTTCTTTCTCCCGTATATCCTTGATAGCCTGTGAAAGAACTTCGTTTTCCATGAAGATTTCAAGTTCAAAGGTTTCACCGGTAAAAAGCAGTTCGTACTGATCGGTTGTCTGCTCTCTTTTCAGCCTGGCAATCTTCGCACGGATAAAATCGATTCGGGCATTGCTGACCGCAAAGGACAGGTAGGATGTAAACTGATTCTGTAATATGTCTTGCTCGTTTGAGCCGTTATTTTTCTTAAACATTTTAGACCTCCGTATTTTGATTTTTCTTTGAGTGAAAAACCAAAACAGGGAGGATCGCGGCAACCTACAAAACGATAGATTCGTCCTGTTACCGCACAAAGACCGCAAAAGGTTAAGCCAAGCACAGATACCGCTTTTGCGGAAGTTCTGCCGGCTTTTTTACATTCTGCTATTATTGCTTTCTTGAAATAGTGCAGACTGCGAACACGGGCAGTTTTTGCTATTTCAACACCTTTTGCTTTCCGTTAAATTTCATCAGCTTCTCCTTAAACGCTGTGTGTTACTCGGTTCTTTGAGGGGAAAATTCGTTGTTCATCGGTATTCGTCCTTTACTTTTTGTTAATTAAAAAAGCGTCCGGCAAGTTTTCAGCTTGCTGAACGCTTTCGCATTTTCCGAAGCGTCTTGCCTCGGTTGTTTCTTATATAACACGAATAAGGGCGATGGCGGATTTTGTTCCGTCACCGCCCTTAGGCTTGTGAATGATTCTGTTTTTCCTTTTCAGAGAAGGTAATCTATTTGTTTGTCGCAATTTTTACCGTAACCTTGCCGACCGTTGTAAAGTCCGTCACAGTGCTTTCGAGTTCACCGGAAAGTTTCAGCGTTGCGGTTACCGTGTCTATCTCATCGGAACTTTTTTCGGCTGCGGACGCAAGAGTAATTGCGCCGTTTGCATCGGGGATCTTGTCGTTGTCATATGTAAAGCCGCCGGTAAGTCCGTTCTCATTATCTACGTAGGTGAAAGCAGCCTTTACATTTACATTGGAGTGGTTTGTAAGGCTGATAGTATTGCCGTTCTCACTCCAACCGGAAGTTGCGTTTTTTACCGTATAGGTGTGGCTGTCGGCATTCCATTCTTTTGTGCCGCCGACAGAGTAGGTGAACTGCATTGCGCCCCATGAAATGTCCACGGAAACGGTTTCCTCCGCCTTTGAACCCTCGGCATATTTGCCGAGAATTTCGATCGTGTATTTTCCTTCCGTCTTTCCGGTCGCGGGACTTTTCGTCAGATTTTCGGGCAAACGAAGCACCAGATGCAGGGTACTTTCTTTTTGGATATTATAATCGCCAAGTGTTTTACCCTCCTCAAGCTCTTGACCGGCAAAAATAATCCTCTGCTCTTGGGGCGGAATGCCTTCCTTTTCTTGAATTTTCGCTTTTACCGCATCTATGCTGTCATTCGGTTCGACCTCAAGTGTAATGGTTTTCCCTGTGAGAGTCTTTACAAAGATCTGCATGGCAAAGGTCTGCATTGACATAGAAAGCATAAGCACCAGCGACAGTATTATTGTAATAACTTTTTTCATAAGAATATTCCTTTCAGTTCTGTACAATATGCTTTCTCTTGTTTCCGTAAATCGCTGTGCCTGCCAAAGTACCGCCACTTAACATCAGCAATATAAGCCATAGCGTCATATTGCTGTTATCTCCGGTCTGCGGAGCGCCGTCACTCGGTTTAACGGTCGAAGTGACTTTTTCTCCGAAAA
>CAZTEJ010000137.1:0-1991 GCA_964612605.1 uncultured Clostridium sp.
TAACCGAAGAACAGGCCGAGCGGCTGTATCAGCATTTGTTTGTATACACCCACGGGATCGCCTGTCTGTGCGCCACAAAGACCTGCCGTTTTACCAGGCAGGAGATCGAAACCATGATGTCCGAAATCTTCCTGAGTCTGCTGAAAAATGCAGCACAGTTCGAGAAAAGCGGGGATGCACAATGAATCGGGAGTGGTCGGAACTAAATAAAACCATGCAGATACAGCTCAAAAAGGAAGCGACCTTTTCTGACGGCATCGCCACCCTGTTGACCCTGCGGCAAAAACTGATGGACGAATTGCTTTCCATGAAATGCGCACTGTCCCTAGCGGATTTCTGCGCTATGCTTTTTCCCAACGCAAAGGGCTACCACTGCAAAACCATCGCCTATTCCATCTGGCACATCTTCCGCATTGAAGATATTGTGGTACATGATTTGATTTTACAGGACGATGAAATCTTTTGGACGCATCGGGAATCCATTGGGGCGAGTATCATTACAACCGGCAATGAATTGGTGGGACAGCAGATTGTGGCTTTTTCCAAAACACTGGACATTGATGCTCTGTACGCCTATGCCCTTGCGGTCAAAGTCAGTACGGATGAATGGCTGCGACAACTCTCCTACAAAGAATTGAGCAGAAGATTCGGTGAATCGGATAAGGAGAGATTGCAAACCTTAAAAGTGGTTAGCACGGATGAAAGTGCCTGCTGGCTGATCGACTTCTGGTGCGGAAAGAATGTCCGTGGGCTGATTCAAATGCCCCTGTCCCGCCACTGGATCATGCACATTGAGGCAAGTATCCGCATTAAAAATAAGCTGTAAATACAAAGGAGTGTATGACCATGGAAAAGACAGCCCATGAAATTCAAAAGGAAAGAATCGCTGAAATTGAAGCCAAAGCTACCGCCCTGCTTGACAGCGTGAGCGTTGCAACATTGACCTCCATCAACGAAAACGGCTATCCACGAAACTGTCTGATGACCAAGACGAAAAACGAGGGCTTTTCGGATGTTTACTTTGTTACTTCCAAGCGTTCCAAACTGAACGGCAAGGCAACCCATTTTGAGAGCAATCCCAAAGCCAGCGTGTGCTACTTCTCCGGTGGTGACAGCGTGACACTGATCGGCAATGTGGAGTTTGTGGAAGATAGAGCCATGCAGGAAGCCATTTGGAACGAATCCGACCGTCGCTTTTTCAGCAAGGGTATCGATGACCCTAAGTTCCGGCTGCTTCATTTCCATACCATTGAGGCAACCTTCTGGATCGAAGGCAAATTCAGGACTTGCAAATATAAATGAGGTTTTTCGATGGCAGAATTATTTGACACATTTCCGTATTTGGAAAGCGATATGCTGTTGATTCGCAAAATGACCGAGGATGATTTGGATTCGCTGAGTGAGATCACAAACAACGACCATATTTACCGATACATCCCGCCGTTTCTCTACAAAAAGAGCCGTGGCAATCTGCTTGCCGCCATCCGCAACCTTGGAGGTCGGGATTTTGAGAAAAAGAAGACCATTATCGCGGGCATCTATCTGAAAAGCGAGCCGTATCATTTGATTGGTCTTGCGGAGATGTTCGATTACAAAAAACGGGCAAATCAAATCACCATCGGCTACCGTATCAACGAAGCCTACTGGCACAGAGGCATCGCAACAGAGACGATTCGGCTCATGCAGAAATATCTCTGTGAGGATATGGGTGTTCAAACATTGAAAGCCTTTGTTATGCCAGAAAATCTGTATTCCGAAAAAGCATTGCTGAGAAACGGTTTTGTAAAAGAGCAGGATACTGTCCAAGCGGCCAACTGGGGTGGTAAAATGCAGGTCGAATTAAACATTTTTACTTTTTTGAATAAAAGGGCGACGTGACCGAAGTCACGCCGCCTGCTATATTTATCGATTGAGTTAGTCCAGGATAACAGCTGCATCAAAGCCGCTGCGAACGGCCTGAGTGACCTGCTGAGGTCTGCGGCAGTCGCCCA
>CAZTEJ010000138.1:0-1980 GCA_964612605.1 uncultured Clostridium sp.
CGACCATACGGTGTAGATGTGTCAATGCTTTCATTCAATGATACGAATGCAACATCATTTGGAATAAACACATCTTCGATTAAGAACAAGGTGTCTTTTTGACTTCTTGAAAGTCGGTCAAGTTTGAACACTACAACGGACTCGATTTTTCCGGCTTCAACATCGGCAATCAATTCCTGCATACGAGGTCTGTTCAGATTACTTCCGCTGTATCCGCCGTCGATGTAGAGTTCAAAATCGTCCCATCCCATTGCCTTGCAATACGCTTCAAGACGGTCAATTTGTGCCTGAATGGAATAACCTTCTTCGGCTTGTGCTTCTGTTGAAACACGGATATACAACGCTCTTAAACGCTTATACACTTCTTTCTTAGACATATAACTCCTTTCCCAAGATAAGCCCTCTGCAAAGGCTACTTGTATTATAATGTTCTTTATTGATAAAGACAAATGTGCGAATCTACGACTCGCACATCATCTCTTCCTTTTTTCTTTCAGTATTTTCAATGACCTTTAATTGGACATCTCTGATAATCTGAATAAGTGCGGGATTTTCCACCTCCATAGGCGGTAACTTCCCGACATCGTATAACTCGTCATTGATATAACGAACAACTGTCATAGTATCGCCTCCATTTTCATTATGGACAAATTTGGCAACGGATAAACTAATACCCGTTGCCTTTTGTTCGCCTTATTTCGCTGTATTTCGTGCTTTGTTGAGTCCAAGACTGTATCTTAAAGCACTTTCGACTTCTTTCATCACTCCGGCGGGAACTTCACCGATATAGCAAAGTATTCTGACTTTATCAATCGTTGTAACCTGTTCAAGCAAAATCATTACATCAATATCTTCTTCCGCATTGTGAAAATGGATATGCGTTTTCATTTCCGCTTTCTTTTCGGCTTTCGTTGTTATCGGTGCAACGATTGTTGTTGTGCTTCGCTCATTAGAAGTATTATTTTGAAGAATAAGTACGGGGCGAATTCCGCTTTGTTCGCTTGCTCGTGTATCGTTTAAGTCGGCAAGGAAAATTCTTCCTCGTACTATATCTGCCTGCTTATCTCCGTGCTTTCGGATACCTAAATTTCTTGCTTTCTGACGGTCGTTGCGTATCATCCTTTGCAAGATAACTCTTTCCTTATAGGATAATGTGGGAATATTCAAAACATCCTCATAGGATAAATGTCTAATTCCGTATGGAAGATTTATCCCTTCATCGGCAAGTTTTTCTTTCATTGAACGGCTATCCCATTTTGAATATCGCTTTTCGGTTGTTTTCTCCATAAATTCATACTCCTTTTTCGCAATTAGAACAGAAGAAAAAACCGTCGCATTCATCAATGCTGTTTTCAAGTTCTGCATTGATTTCATCAAAATCAATATTCTCACCGTTCTCGTTCTCGCCGCTGATGATTGACACATTCATTCTGTCAATCTCGTTTTCTTCAAAGTCCGCCACAGAAGTATTACGGATCATATCGTCCAAATACGCAAATGCTTTATTCGCATTTTCCGCACGAACGCTGATTTTGCGTGTTGCAATTCCTTGTAATTCAAAGTTGTAAGTATTCATCTCTATTACCTCATTTCATAAATTCATTGCCTTGCAATGTCCGTCCGCCATAAAAGGCGGACTTGACCAACTATTTGTCCTCGACAACCCGTTGGTGGGAATTTATCAGGCGATTGGCAGCGTACCAATCTCACGGAACTTTCATCCCTTCGGGGTTCTCCCGAAGCAGCGTGCTGGAGTATCATTATCTCTTTGAGTTGTCATCGCCAATATTGAGAGCTACTCAATACTTGTTAATCGGATATTTGTCGCTCGCTTCCTTTCGGGAGGTCTTGGCGTATCCATTACCGTTGCTTACCGTTTTCGGCACTCAAAGGAATGTACCTGATAAAATGTCTATTCGGTTGTCAAAGAACTTGAAAAGACATTCAGGCTGTTCCTATTCGGAGTAGTGAAATTGTCCT
>CAZTEJ010000139.1:0-1980 GCA_964612605.1 uncultured Clostridium sp.
CCATCGCCCATATACTCCAGCTGTTCTATAATATCTCCGTTTTCGTTGTATTTAATAACTGTCGTGCCATACAGTTCATCCTTGGCATCATAAGCATATATCGTCTTGCTGCCGTCCTCAGCGTATTCTGTGATGAATCTCTCTTTCTGACTGCCGTTTTTGTCAAAGATGATGTGGGATATCTCACGGTCCTGCTGGTCATAGGCGTACTCGGTGTAGTATTCCAAATCGCCATTCAGGTCATAATTGGACTTTTTTATCACATTTTCATGGGAGTCGTACTCAAAAGTTATGTGTCCGTCATCAGTGAATCTGGTTTTGGTAAGAAGGATGTTGTTTTCATCAAATTCGCTGACGATTTTGTGGCCTGCGTTGTTATACTCGGTGGTGGTGGTTATGCCGCCCTGGGTGACAGAGCTGGCCTCCTCCGGGGCTGGAGCGGTGCAAGCCGACAGCAAAAGGACAAAAACCATGACCCAGGACAGGGTCAAAAGAACGAATTTTTTCATGGGTACCTCCTCCTTTGTATTTTTTAGCAGTATAGCAAAATCATGGCATTTGTCAATAGGAAATGGCTGAATTATTCATTTTGACGTCTGAACTGTCGTTTTAGCCCCCCGAACTGTCAATTCGGGGGGGCTGGGGGCTGTGTGTTGATTTATATTTAAAATACCCATGGCGCTTCAAGCGAATGGGCTTGAAGCACCCGAGTTTTGGAGTGCCGAATCTGCGTTTCCAAAACTCATAGGGATAGATTTAATTTACAGCATAGTTGGCGTTGAATGATACGCCATCGGCTGAGGTACCGTGATCAACCATCAGCGTATGCTCTAGACCTCCATTTCCACTCGATACAGTAAGGTAATGAGTGGTTGTGCCTGTGAGTTTTTTAGACTTATGATCATTAGTCTCATCACAGTAGAGGTGATAGGTTGCGCTAACATCCACTTGCGCCACGGTGCTGTAACATCTGGTCTGGTTGATAAATACATATGAATTTACTATTTTGTCGGCAAACACTTCTTCGGTAGTGCTAGCACTTGCGGCGATAGTAAGAAAAGTGCAGAGTACCAGAATCAACGCACAGATGCTAATTATCTTCTTCATTTTTTTCCCTCCTTTCTTAGCTTTGTTCGCTTATATAGTTACCAACCCGAGATTGGATAACTTCGGCAGTTTTCTGGGCATCTTGATCGCCACTGAGAAAGGCATCAACCTCTTCTCTAACAATATCAGTGACCATGACATCAGACACCTGTAAGGTTTCTACGGAATCTATCAGAGCAAGTATCTGGTCAACATCCTCTTGGGTGGCAGGCTCGTATGCTACGGAATAATGTCCACGGGAAGTCACTTCGTTTCCGTTGTCATCGTATATTCTTTGCATCGAATGCTCTATAAGTTTTTCCATGACTTTATTGTTGGTTGGAAATGAATGAGTGATGTCCTTGATATCTTGTTCCGTTTGGTATTCCTCTGTAAGCATGGTTCTAAGCAGCTCCCAACAGACATCCTTCTTGTCGGATGCGGCGTTTATGGCGAAGAAATCAGTGGTATTGTTCACATAGTTGCCGGAACTTTTACCATCAAAGGTTGGGAAGCCCATGTATTTTATCTTGCCATCCATTACCTTGCGGCGAACCTGGTTATCCATGAAATCCCAAACAGAGTCTATCCTGATGGTTATTGGAGATTCTTTGTCACTGGTATGCTCCTTTAAGGCGTTCAGCATATCAATAAAATCGTCAGAATCATAGAAAACTTTTCCTGCTTCATAATCCACAAAGGAATTAAAGGTTGTGGTGCAGAACGAACTGATAAGCCCGCTGACAGAAAGCTTTCTGTCCGATTCGGCATTTGCAGGTCCAACGCTGTCGATGAGGGGCATGAACTCATCCACGGTCCAGCTGGTTTGCCCCTCAAGGATGTCCGTGCTAGCATACATGGTCTTGACGCTGAAACCGGACATTATGCCATAGA
>CAZTEJ010000140.1:0-1962 GCA_964612605.1 uncultured Clostridium sp.
GCGGCACCCGTTTGTGTCGGGTTTTGCTTTAGTCCTATTATAACAGGGGCATCTGTATACACGGATACGAACTCCCAGTCCGGGTTTGAGCGTATGTACTGGGTGTAATAATCCACCTGTGCCTCATAGCTGGTAAGCTGTTCCTCGCTGTCGGTGGACACACGGGCATAGCCGGCAACTCTGCGTTTGTGATGTGTATGAGAAGGCATCCCGGTGTGCCTGTCTAATGTGGCAGGGATGACCGTAATATTCTTAGCCATTGTGCTTACTCCTCTCAAGTGCTTTCTGTCTTGCGGTTTCTTTCATTTCGTCCGTCCAGCTTTCGGCTCTGGAGCGGTCTTGCCATCGTTTAACGGTTTCCGAGCCGTCTTTGAAACAGAATACCAGGGTATTGTCTTTCTCTGCCCGGATAGCCGTTATTTTATCGGAAATGGCATCCGTACTGCCCAGAACTTTTTCGGTAATCGAAACAAGGGTATTTTCCGGTATCTGCTTGGATGGACAGTAGGCTTTGCCCATGGTGTTAAAGGTGCTGCAGATCCAAACAGAGCCGGTCTTGGTGACCTTTCTGCGATAATGCTTTCCGCAGCAGCCGCACACCACCATATCGGTGAAGGGATAGGATTTTTGCTTCATACCGGGGTGGGTGTGCTTTTCGGCACGGCGTTTTATCTCCTCCTGTACAGCGTTAAATTGTCGCAGAGGGATTATCGACTCGTGGCTGTCTGTTATATGATATTGTGGCAACTCGCCGTTATTTTGCAATGTGCGTTTGGTGAGATGGTTCTCCCGATAGGTCTGCTGTAAAAGCAGATTTCCTGTATAAGCGTAGTTTTTCAGAACACGCATCACACTGCTCTTGCACCAGGCATTGCCGTTGCGGGAACGGATACCTTTTTCGTTCAGCATTTTCATGATTGCCGTGATGCCCATGCCGGAAAGGTAGCTGTCAAATATCAGCCGAACGGTGTCTGCCTCGTCAGGCACAATAATGTATTTCCCGTTTTCATATCGATAGCCCAGCAATGTGCCGTTCCATGGCATCCCGTTTTCAAAATTCCGCTTGATGCGCCATTTCTGATTTTCGCTTGCGGACAGACTCTCTTCCTGTGCATAGGATGCTAAAATGGACAACAGCAGTTCGCCATCGGAACTGATGGAGTGGATGTTTTGCTCCTCAAAATAGACATCCACCCCGATCTGTTTCAATTCTCTGACAGTCTCCAAAAGGGTGACGGTGTTCCTCGCAAAGCGGGAGATGGATTTGGTAATGACCATATCCACCTTGCCCTCTTTGCAATCTTTCAGCAGTCGAACGAAATTCTTCCGGTCTGCTTTCGTTCCCGTCAGCGCCTCATCAGCCGCTGTCAAGTAAGGACTAAAAGATTTTGAAGATTTTTTACAAATTCTTCGGTTATGAAGCCGCATTTACGGCTTCAAGGCAGGTCAGCAGGTTTTCCAGCTCGTCACGCAGGGCAAGCTCGATTTCAATGCCGCTGTCCTTGTGGACGACCACCCGTTTTACCACATCGTTGGCAATTTCGGTGGTGAGCGTTTCCAGCTCAGTATACTCCCGATATTTTTCAATGAACGCTCCGCCTTGTTCGGTGGTGGTCTGTGAGGTCTGCTCCAGCCGTGTCATCTGCTCGGTCAATTCCTGCATCTGCCTCTGGTTACTTTCCTTTTGGGAGAGATAGGTCTCCTTGTCGATGCTCCCGTCGATCAGCTTTTCGTACAGGTCTTGAAGTGACTTTTCAAACTGATTTTTCCGACTCTGCAACACGGCAAGCTCCCGACGGGCTTGCTTTTTCTCTGCCTGTATACGCTCTTTTTGCAGAAGCAACAGGTGTTCCAGACTGACCGCATAGGCGGCATAGGTGCGAATGAGGGTAACGACCATTTCGTTAATGTCTGCCTGCAAGATACCCTCGGAGGTGCAGTCAAACTGCGTGTCCAGATGGG
>CAZTEJ010000141.1:0-1939 GCA_964612605.1 uncultured Clostridium sp.
GGAGCCGATGTTACATCGGTAATAGGTTTCAGAAGTAAAGACTTACTGATTCTCGAAGATGAATTTAATAAAGCATCAAACAGGCTTTTCGTTATGACCGATGACGGTTCGTACGGTGAAAAAGGCAATGTATGTCAGCCTATAAATAAGCTGTTAGGTGAAGGCGAGAGCTTTGACGAAGTTATCACCATAGGCCCGCTTGTTATGATGAAGTTTGTTGTCGAAGCGGTTAAGCCTTACGGCATACCCTGTACTGTTTCTATGAATCCGATTATGATAGACGGCACGGGAATGTGCGGAGGTTGCCGACTTACTCTTGTTCAGGACGGCAAGCGCGTAACAAAGTTTGCATGTGTTGACGGCCCCGATTTCAACGGCTATGAAGTTGACTTCGACGAGGCTATGTCCAGAAGCTCTATGTACCGTGATTTTGAACGCCACGCCCACGAGAAGGCTTGCAATCTCTTTAAAAAGGAGGTCAACTGATATGGCGAATATGTCTGCTTTTAAAAATCCTATGCCCACGCAAGACCCCAAGGAGCGTGCCAATAACTTCTACGAGGTCGCTTTGGGATATTCCGAAGAAGCGGCTATTGACGAAGCTAACAGATGCTTAAACTGTAAGACTATGCCTTGCGTTTCCGGATGCCCCGTAAATATACATATACCCGCATTTATCGCAAAAGTCCGTGAGGGCGACTTTGAAGGTGCGTATGAAATTATTCATATGAGTTCTTCACTTCCCGCAGTTTGCGGAAGAGTATGCCCGCAGGAAACACAGTGCGAATCCAAATGCGTGAGAGGCATCAAAGGTGAGCCTGTCGGCATCGGCAGACTTGAGAGATTTGTCGCCGATTGGCATAACGCTCATGCTACTGCACCGAAAAACAAGCCCGAATCTAACGGCCATAAGGTCGCTGTAATCGGCTCCGGCCCGTCGGGGCTTACCTGTGCGGGCGACTTGGCTCTTAAAGGCTATCCGGTAACGGTGTATGAAGCACTGCATACAGCGGGTGGTGTACTTGTGTACGGCATTCCCGAATTCAGACTTCCTAAAGCTATAGTCAAAAAGGAAGTGGATAACTTAAAGGCTCTGGGCGTCGATATAGAGACTAACATAGTTATCGGAAAAACTCTCACCGTCGATGAGCTTTTCGATATGGGCTTTGAAGCTGTGTTCATCGGCTCGGGTGCGGGACTCCCCAACTTTATGGGTATTCCGGGTGAAGGCTGCAAGGGCGTGTATTCCGCCAATGAGTTCCTGACTCGTTCCAATCTTATGAAAGCATATCTTCCCGACCCCGAAACCCCGATACAAAAAGGCGGTAATGTCGCAGTAGTCGGCGGCGGTAATGTAGCTATGGATGCCGCAAGAACCGCTTTACGACTCGGTGCCGAGAATGTCTATATAGTCTATCGCCGTTCTATGGAAGAACTTCCTGCAAGAAAAGAAGAGGTAGAACACGCCATTGAAGAGGGAGTCAAGTTTAACATCCTAAACAACCCGATTGAAATTATCGGATATGAAAACAAGGACGACAAGTATGATCCCAAAAACGGATTCGTCACGGGTATTAAGTGTGTTAAAATGGAACTCGGTGAACCGGATGAGCGTGGCAGACGACGTCCCGTCGAGATACCCGACAGCGAATTTGTCTTGGATGTCGATACGGTAATTATGTCTATCGGCACAAGCCCCAACCCGCTGATTAAATCCACGACCGACGGCTTGGAAGTCAACAAGCGCGGAGGAATCATCGTCGAGGAAACAACGGGCGCTACTACCCGCGACGGCGTGTATGCGGGCGGTGACGCGGTAACAGGCGCCGCCACGGTAATTTCCGCTATGGGCGCAGGCAAGACCGCAGCAAAAGCAATCGACGAATACATTAAATCAAAGATATAGCAAAAAAGCGAACCGATTAAGGTTCGCTTTTTT
>CAZTEJ010000142.1:0-1896 GCA_964612605.1 uncultured Clostridium sp.
CCTTTTTTTACAATGTAATTATTTTCATTATTAATGGGAATGTATTTGTATCCGGCGTATTCTGTAACTGCTTTAACAACGGCTTCGGCATATTTTGTGTAATTGTTTTTTAATCTTTCTGCGTCTGCTGTGTTATCAAGAAAACCGTATTCAACGATTATTGCTTCTGTGTTTGGGGTGTTTCTTAAAATATAGTAATAGTCTTTACTGGAATCACTTGGTAATCTTCTTTGATAATATTTTCTAACTGTTTGTCCTTGTTTTTCTAATTCGTTTAATATATTTTTGGATAATGTGTCTTTGTTGCGAAGTGCATAGATTACTTCGGCGCCTTCGCCATTGCCTGCGTTTATGTGGTTTGAAATAAGAATTACATCGGTACTGTTACCAAATTGATCTAGTACTTTTTGTGGTCTAACTGATGCTGGGAGGTCGATGTCTTCTTCTCTTGTCATTTTAACGGGAACTCCGAGTTCTTTTAGTCTTTCGTACATGTATTTACTGATATCTAAGGTCATATTTTTTTCTATAATTCCGTTACCTACGGAACCTCCATCGCTTCCTCCGTGTCCTGGGTCTAAAACAACTTTTTTAGCCATAATATCACATCCTATAATAGGATATGCTAAAAAATAAAATAGGAAATAGTATAATTGTTAGATTGTTTAAAAACTATTTTATGTTAATCTTTTCGTTTCAATTTTTATTATTTATTTACATTGTAATTGTTTTAATATTCTTAATAATCTTTAAATAAACCTTATTTTCTTAAATCATTGTAAAATTTATGTAGATAATTACAATTTCAAAGTGCATTAAATAATTCTTTTCTAATTTCTTTATCATTAACACTATCTTTTACATACAATGTCATTATATCCTTATGGTCTAATTCTTTGTAGTTAGGAAGTTTATAAATATTTAAATCTTTATAATTAGGTATTATAGGACGATTATCGTCATATTGTAGTGTTATCAATATTTGTTACTCCTTATATAAATAATTTTAAATTTATTCACTAACTTCGTATCCATTTTTTATTTCTAAGACTAATCCTTTTAATTTTTTATTATTAGATTTAATATTAAATTTTCTATAATCATATTTTTCTTGTTTTTTATAACCTGCTGTAACATAATGTTCGGAATATCCTTTTTTATCAATATCTTCTACTATTTCTTTAAGTTCAAAATCACATATGTCATCAATCATTCCTCGTCCAGCGCCATCTACTATATTAGGATATAAATATCCTTCATATTTACTTGCATCTCTTGATTCTAAATAAGTAATTTTAAAAGTTGTAGTTGAACCATAATCATACTCCATTTCCATAGTATCATTTTCTTTTAGTTTTAAATCCTTTAATTTAATAATTGTTGCATTTGTCAATTCATTATAAAATGGACTATCAAGAGCACATACCCAACAATCGAATATATAGTTTTTATACTTTATATTGTATAAATGATACGCAAGTGAATCAAATGTAGCAAGAATAGTATATGCTAAATCAGCAACTGTTCTTCTATCGGTAATTTCTATTTTTCTCCATATCTTATCTTCTAATCCGTCAATTTCTACTTTAAATGTTAATACTTTATTCATAATTCTCCTCTACTCTAAATTTAATTTATCTTTTTTATTTTTGAAGGAATATAGTAAGAATAATGGTCATTATTTTCATAAATGAATACCCATAATTCATCCATATTGTCTTTTAATATATTTATGTCTTTCCAACTTTCCTTGTTCCTTTTAAATTCAAAGGTTTTCTATCTTTTCACTTAATAAGTTTTTTGATTATAAATCTTTGCATAGTATCATGCCTTCTATCTACATTATATCACACTTTTGAAGGAAATATATTGTTTTTAATCACTTTTTTGTAACAA
>CAZTEJ010000143.1:0-1896 GCA_964612605.1 uncultured Clostridium sp.
AATTTTGATAGGAATATTTGATGTGAGTGTTGTCTTCCAATCTTGAGAAAGAAAGGAGGGATACAATGAAGAAAAGAATTTTTATAATAAAAGTCCTTCATTTTATTACTCCTTACCTTATTGGTAATAGCAATAAAAAGATGACACTCTTTCATCTCTGAATGAGTGTCAAAACCAATTTTTTGGAGGAGACATTCACTTGTGAAATCGAATGTTCCTTTTTTTTTATTTTATGTAAGTTTTCTAGAACATTTATTCTTATGATTTTTTCTAAACGAAAAAATCAATCATTTCGATTGACTTTTTATATATTAATGTTCGAATAATTCGAACAGATTCTTCAATGGTGTCTCCGGCGTGATTCGAACACGCGACCCTACGCTTAGAAGGCGTATGCTCTATCCAGCTGAGCTACGGGGACAAATTAACTGAACAAATAAATTATAATAAATTTTTTTATATAAATCAAGTACTAATATTGTTAAAATGTTAAATTTTTGTTAAAAATTTCTTGTTTAATTTAATTTTAGATAATATACTAATAAGAGGAGTGTGTTTTTGGGTGAAAGATGTAACTAGAAAATTGGTTGAGTATTATAAGATTAATGAACTTGGTTATGATTTTATGGGATATGTTAAACAGAAGAAAGATATTTTGACTTATCATCATTTGATTGTTCCTAATAGATTAGGAGGACCTAAGGATTTTGATAATGGAGTTGTTTTGTATTCTACTTCTCATGCTTATTTACATCTTATTGAGACTATTGATTATGATTTGTTTTTGGAATTAACTTATTTAATGTTTATGGAAAAGATTAATGGTATAAGATTAGAGGAATTATTAAAAATAAGAAGGTATTTATCTCAGTTTGAATATGAGTATAGAAATAGTTATTGTAGGGATGGTAATTTGCTTATTAAAGATAAATATATTAAGGGAAGAAAAATTAAATAAAATTTGTTATGGAATTTAGTAGTAGTTTATGATAGAATAGTAATATAGTAGGAGGAGAAAGAAAATGGGTATTAAAATTAGTAATCTCTTTAAGGAAGATTCCGAAAATGAAATAAGTAGTGTTGAAGAAGAATTTTATTCAATTAGTGAAAAGAATTATAAAGAAGAAGAAATGAATAATGGAAGTAAGATGATATTGGTTGAACCAAGGGCGTATTCTGAAAGTCAAACTATTGCTGATCATTTAAAGAAAAGAAATAGTGTTGTTGTTAATTTAAAAAGGGTTACGAATGAACAGGCTAAAAGAATAATTGATTTTTTATATGGTTGTATTTACGCTATAGGTGGGGATTTACAGAAGTTAGGTAGTGGTATTTATTTATGTACTCCTAAGAATGTTTCTGTTCAGGGAAAGATATCTGAAAGTGATAAGTCTAAGAAGATGCAAGATGAATTAGAGTTCTAATAAAAAGGTGTGATTATATATGGAAAAATTTAGTACTTCTAGGGAAGGTTATTCTAAAGAAGAAGTAAATAAATTTGTTAATGATGTTATTGAAGAAGTTGAATCTATGCTTAATAAGATGAAGTTAAAGGATAAAGAGATAGAAGAATTGAAGAAATCAACTATGAAGTATAGTAATATAGAGGAAACTTTAAATAAAACGATATTAATGGCTGAGGAAAGTTCTAATCAGATGAAGAAACTAGCAAGAGAAGAAGCAGATAGTATTATAAATGATGCTAAGAAGAATGCTTCTAGGATAGTAAATGAGGCTTTGATGGAGGCTGAGAAGATAGAACTTGAGAATATAAGATTAAAGAGAAATATAGTTACATTTAAGAAGAAATTAAAATATTTATTAGAACAACAGATGGATATAGTAGATGAGATAGATAAAGTAGATTTACAATAACTGAGAGAATCAGTTATTTTT
>CAZTEJ010000144.1:0-1872 GCA_964612605.1 uncultured Clostridium sp.
AAAACCCAAACATTCCGGAAACCCTGTGTAAACCTTTCCGGTGTAGGATATCCCTGCACAAAACAAAGAAAGGAAATCACAGGCATGATGAAAAAATCGGTTATTTCTGCTTACGAAGCAGTGGAACGCAGCGTGGTGGGAACCTACACCACCATCGCAAAGGGAACCGTTTGCCGCTATCAGGCGGTGGAACGATTTTTCGTAAACGCCTACCAAAAAACAGAGGACTTCATGGTAGGCCTGCTCTTCCAAAAAGAAGGGGAGACCCTGGAAGAAACCAAAAAGCGGTTGCGTAAAAATCTGGAAGCATAAAAATGGGGTGCTGCAAATTTTCGCAGCACCTCATTTTTCTCTATGGCAAATAGTTCTACCAAAAGTAGATAAGGGAGTTCTTGCAATTCGTCCGGTTACGGATTATAATCAAGTTACCGGAGGTGGTTATGTGAATGATTTTGAATTCGGAAATTTCATTTATAAGCGACGTTGCGAGGCCGGTCTGACCCAAACGGAACTGGCGGAAAAACTGAATGTTTCCAACAAGGCTGTTTCCAAATGGGAAACGGGAAAATCCAAGCCATCTACCAATACGCTGAGAAAAATGGCAGCACTCTTCGGCGTTTCTGTGGAGGAGCTGCTGAAAATTCGGGAGGGAGAAAAACAGATGCAGATCAGAAAAATCGTTATCACCGGCGGCCCCTGTGCGGGGAAAACCACGGCAATGAGCTGGATCCAGAGCAATTTTACAAAGATGGGTTACACAGTGCTGTTTGTTCCGGAAACGGCGACGGAATTGATCACCGGCGGCGTGGCCCCCTGGACCTGCGGAAGCAATGTGGAATATCAGAAATGCCAGATGAAGCTCCAGCTGGAAAAAGAAAAGATCTTTGCCCAGGGGGCTGCATCTATGCCGGTGGAGAAGGTACTTATCGTCTGCGACCGGGGTGCGCTGGACAATAAGGCCTACATGAGTGATTTGGAATTTGCCTGTGTTTTGGAGGCTTTGGACTGCAACGAAGTGGAGCTGCGGGACAACTACGATGGTGTTTTCCATCTGGTCACTGCGGCAAAGGGAGCAGAGAAATTTTATACCACTGCAAACAATGCAGCAAGAACGGAAACGGTGGAGCAGGCTGCGGCTCTGGACGATAAGCTGATCGCAGCCTGGACAGGGCATCCCCATTTGCGTGTCATTGACAATGCCACGGATTTTGAGGACAAGCTGAAACGGCTGGTCGCAGAGATCTCCACCTTCCTCGGGGAACCGGAACCTTATGAAATCGAGCGGAAGTTCCTGATCGAATACCCGAATATCGCTATGCTGGAAAAACTTCCCAACTGCCAGCGGGTGGAGATCATTCAAACCTACCTGACAGCTCCGGTGGGGGAAGAATCCCGGGTGCGCCAGAGAGGGATCGATGGTAATTATATTTATTACCAGACCACCAAGAAAAAGGTGACCGACCTGAAACGGGTGGAAGTTGAGCGCAGACTTACCAAAAATGAATATCTGCGTCTGCTGATGGATGCAGATCCCAATTGTCGTCCCATCCGCAAGACCCGCTATTGCCTGACCTATGACAACCAGTATTTTGAAATTGACGTGTATCCTTTCTGGCAGGACAAGGCCATTCTGGAAATCGAACTGGCAAGTGAAAATGCCCAGATCCGATTCCCGGAACAGGTCAAGGTAATAAAGGAAGTCACAGCAGACGATTCCTATAAAAACGCTGCCCTGGCAAGACAGATTTGACGGACAGAAAAATGCGCTGAATCAAACGATTCAGCGCATTTTTATTGACTTGTTTTGGTCAGGTCTTAGTAAGCAACGCCCCAGTAGACCATTTTCTTGGCGGGCTTGCCGCAGCAGGCGCA
>CAZTEJ010000145.1:0-1856 GCA_964612605.1 uncultured Clostridium sp.
ACTACGATGTCCGCCGTGCCGCCATGTTCCTCAAATTGCTCCGCTACAGCTATTCAAGCGGATGCAAATCCTTTGCCTCACAGCCATGCGACATCCGCAGGCTGTTCGCCCTCATTCGGGAGTTGGAAGATCGGATGGCAAATGTAGTGATCGAAAATCAGGACTTTGAAACCCTCATCAAGCACTACGACCGCCCCGACGCTTTCTTCTATGCCGATCCGCCTTACTACTCCACCGAGGATATGTATGCGGTAGGCTTCGGGTGGGAGGATCATGTGCGGCTTCGAGATACGCTTGCAGGCATTAAAGGCAAATTCCTTTTGTCCTATAACGACTGTCCCGAAATCCGTCAATTATACGAGGGATTCTCGTTCTTCGATTTCTCCCGTACCCATTCCATGGCACAGCGTTATGAGGCAGGCAAGGAATTCAAGGAGCTTCTCATAGCCAACTACGATCTGTATGAGCGAGAGCGAGAAAAGCCGAAGCAGCTCACGCTGTTCAGCGAGATAGACAATGAATTCAACTACGAAAAAGTATTAAAGGAGAGTATTATTTCATGCAAAATCCGAAATTGAGCGTTGACTGTGTTCTGCTATCCGTACCCGTGGAGCTGTTCGCCGAAGCAGGCATCACGGACGGTGATCTCGTGCAACTCACAGCAGAAGAAGGAAAAATCGTCATCACAGCCGAACCCGACACAACTATTTTTGTATGTGACGGCATCTGTGAGGATTGCCCGATCAACGAAAACTGTAAAGATTGCGAGGTGCTTTGATATATGGCCAAATTACTCCGAATCCTCGGCAAGAGAGGAAGAATCACCATCCCCTATGAGATCAGACAAAAGGTCGGCTTCGCCTATAACGATGTGCTGTCCTTCACCGAGGGCAGCGACGGCAGAACCGTCATCGTCCGCAGAGAGCGCATTTGTGACTGCGAAAAGGCAAAACCAACGAAAAAGGACGATGAGGTCACCCTCTTCGATTTTCTGAACGGCCTCTCTCCCGAACAGCAAAGAGCCGCCCTTGTGCATCTGTCCGTGATGTGGGCAGAACGGCAAGGCGGTGCTGCTATGACCTCTTGAAAGCGAGGTGATGACAAATATGATTGTAAAAGCGGAGGTTTAAGTGAATGATGAAGAAAGTATATATCTGTGCGCCCCTCGGCGGCAATGCCGGCGAGAACCTCGAACTCGCCAAAACCTATACCGAATATGCTCTCAAGTGCGGAACGGCTCCTGTCGTCCCGCATTTTTACGCGCTCTGCCTCGATGACGGTATCGAAAAGGAGCGTGAGATCGGCAGGACGGCAGGACTGAGTCTTTTGTGGTTCTGCGACGAAATGTGGATCTTCGGGGATGAGGTAACCGAGGGTATGCAGGCAGAGATACGCTTCTGCCAAAATCTCAATATTAAAATGAAGAAAATCCGCTATCACGAAATCAATAAAAAGATCGGAGGAAAAAAGTATGACAAAAATTATGAAAAATAAGAAATTCGCAAGAATTATCCTGTGCGTGGCGATGGTCGCGCTTCTCGTTTCCGTTATGTCCGTTTCCGCTTTCGCCGCGACTCCCACGGGGGATGTTGCCGGAGCTGTCGAGGACACTTGGAACTCCGCCAAGGGGCAGATCAAACAGGTGACCAACAATGTCATCTTTCCCATCGTGGATTTGATCCTCGCCATTTTGCTGTTCGTTAAGTTGGGGACGGCATACTTCGACTATCGCAAGCACGGTCAGTTTGAATTTGCCGCCCCTGCCATTTTGTTCGCCTGCCTTGTGTTCACGCTTACCGCGCCTCTCTATATTTGGAACATCATCGGTATCTGATGACGCTCACGGCAAAACATTT
>CAZTEJ010000146.1:0-1856 GCA_964612605.1 uncultured Clostridium sp.
TCGTATACAGGAAGATATCCGTCTTTTACGGTCAGTAAGACGGATATTTTTTTGTCTTTGTAAACAAATATCCTGTAAACGAAAGAATCGAAAAACATTTGCTTTTGCCGTTCGTCTTTTATGTCAAAATCTCGTATGCGGAACAATATTGCCGCAATTTGTGATTCCGTTAATTTGAAAAGCATAGATTCTTCTTTTTGTATTTTATATTCCAATTCCGCATTTTCCATTTTCAAAGCGTCTATTTTATCCATTAACAAATCGGTGTTCCTGCCTTCGAGCAACAGGTCAATACACTTGTTAATGGCTTTTTTATTTCCGTCAAGTTGCTTTCGCAAAACATCTACGGTTTCGTTGCCTTTTTCTTTTGTTAATTCAAGATAAGTGCGTTTTGCAAGTTCTAAAATCAATTTATCGGTCAGTTTTGATTTTACGTTCGATAAAATGATTTCTTCCAGTTCGTCTTTGCGGAAAGGTTGCAAATCACATCCTTCGTTTTTCACTCTACCCAAACATTTATAATAATTATATTTTTCGCCCGTTTTGCTTGTTCCGCTTACGCCGACCATACTTCTTTCACATTCTCCGCAAAACAATTTGGTCGTTAAATAATACGGAACTTTCGCCCTGCCACGCGATGGTGCTTGCTTGTTCTTTTCTTTAATAGCGACTACTTTTTGAAATAACTCATCGTCTATTATTTTCGGCATACCGTCTTTTATTTCGATATCCCTGTAAACATAAACGCCGTTGTATTTTTTATTTCCGAGCATACGGTGTAAAGGATTTATCGTCCATTGATTACCCATAGCGTTTTTAACCTTATTGTCGTTCAGATAATCCATAATGTGTTTTACGGGCGTTCCGTTAGCATACATTTCATAAATACGCTTTATCCAGACAGACTCCGTCGGATTGATTTGATACATCAAATCTTTATCTACGTCAAAACCGAAAATGCGTGTTCCTCCTACACATTTACATTTTTGAGCAGAAATGTCCTTACCTCGCTTTACCTTTTGGGCGAGTTCAACCGAATAGTATTCAGCCATGCCTTCCAAGACCGATTCCATTAAAATACCGCTTGCGTCGTTTGTAATATTTTCCTTTGCCGATAACACACGAACGCCGTTTTTCTTTAATTTGTGTTTATAGGTTGCACTGTCGTATCTGTCGCGGGCAAAACGGTCAAGTTGGTAAACAAGAACATATTGGAAAAGTTTTTTCTTGCTGTCTTCAATCATTTTCTGAAATTCAGGACGACGATCGCTCGTTCCGGTTAACGCTCTGTCTATGTATTCTTGCACGACGTGGAAATTGTTTCTTTTCGCAAATTCATAGCAGACTTTCAATTGTCCTTCAATTGACTGCTCTGTTTGTCCGTGTGAAGAATATCTTGCGTAAATTACAACGTTTGTCATTACTCCTTCTCCAATACGAAAGTGATTTTTTGATTTTCCAAATCAAGCGAACGTGCCATATATCCTACCTGCATCCAACTGTAAGCAACGGAATGAGAAGACGTGTTCGCCCAAAACGGCTGATGAATATATGCCGATTCGGGCAACTTAAATCCTACGATAGATTCTATTTCTTTGAATGACAGAGTAATTCTCGGTCGTTTTTCCTGCCTTAAATATCTTGTCAGTCCGATATACTTGGCGGTGTTTCTTGCGGGTTTCATTTTGCCTGCAATCACCAAACTTTCTTCCAAAAACTTGACGCGTTCTTCAAGCATTGATATTCTTTCATTTATTTCATCAATTTGTTTTTCAGTAACCATATTTCTACCTCACAGATGCTTTTATATACATTATTATACACTATTATCTGTCTTTTGTACAGTGGTTTGTTCC
>CAZTEJ010000147.1:0-1851 GCA_964612605.1 uncultured Clostridium sp.
AGCCGACATAGTATGCAAGGAATGTCGCGGGCATTCCGAGCAGCTGGGTATATATCGCTTCAGCCGCGCTCGAATTAAGCCCGTTATCGTCGAGATACTGCTTCACCTGACCGACAGTCCAACCCTCATAATGAACGCCGAGGTCGAGTCTACACTCGACGTTCCACGAAATGCGTTCGCTGATGACGTAATATCTGACGATCTTTTCCGCCAAAGATCCGCTGTAATCGTCGAAACCATAGAGAGAATAAGCGTAGTTGCCCGCATAGACCGCCCAGCCCTCGGAATAGCCGAGGAAATTCAGCATCTTGCGTATGGACGCAGGCTCGGTGCTCCAATAATAGACTGTCTGGTACATATGCCCCGGGAAGCCCTCGTGCGCGAGCGTCGAGAGCGCGTCCTCGGCAGAGAGATTTGCGCCGTTGATCTTCATCTTTCCGTGCAGGAAATTGTCGATCTGCGGGGTCATATAGTAGGCGACAGCCGACGACATGACGCTCTCCATCGCCTCCGAGAGATAGTCGATCTCGTAATCCTCGCCGCTTATCGCGGGAAAATCGGTTTTTATCTTATTACGCAGGAAGCTTAATATCTCCTCGGGATCGGTCATTTTGATCTCGTAGCCGTCTTTAGTAAGCCCCTCTGTGAACTCGCGATCCTCGAGAAGTGCCATATACTCGGCATAGAGCGACTTGAAATCGGCTTCGAGCGCGGCGATCATCTGCTCACAGGTGAGTGTCGTCGAGGACGCATCCTGCGCAAGCAACTGATAATATTCCTTGCCGTTTTCATAGTAGCAAAGTCCGAACTCGTTCTTCGCCTTGCCCTTGAAGCCCTCAAGCGTGCTGACGAGCTCTTTATAGGTCGGAATCATTTTTTCGTTGACGGCAGTCTTCACCTTATCAAGATATTCTTTTCTCTTTGTCTTATCGAGAAAATCGAGCTTTTCAAGCTTTTCCTCCACGACATCGACAAGATATAGCTCACCGTCGGGCTCGGCGATGTCACGGCACTGCGAAATGACCTCATCGAGCACCTCGTCGGTCATGCCGTAGCCCTTCTCTACCCTCTCTGTCTCGTAGTCGAGAATGCCCTCAAAGAGGTCAGGAAGCTGCTCGATCAGCGCGATAAAATCGGTGATATCCTTTTCGCGATAAAAGTCGTACTCCGAAAGGTTTGTAATGACCGCAGAATGGTAGCCCGAGGAGAGGTCGAAATAACTGCCGAGATAATCGAACTTTTCATCCGACATTTCGATGTTTTTACCGACATATGCATACAAAATGCGATAGTTCAGTGCATTCTCGGACGACAATTTTGCAATATCGAAACCCTCAAGCGTCTCAATGATCTTATCTGCCGAATATTTGTCCTCCGACAGCCGTCCCCAAGAGGGTTCGAGGTCATCAAGCCCGTATTTCGCCTTATCGAGAATGGTGAAATGAAGTGTCA
The DNA here is from genome assembly GCA_964612605.1 of uncultured Clostridium sp. Lineage (GTDB taxonomy): Bacteria > Bacillota_I > Bacilli_A > RF39 > UBA660 > CAG-533. The sequence goes on from CAZTEJ010000147.1 coordinate 1,453, forward strand.
GCGTGCTCGAGACTACCTCGTTCAAAAAGAGATCGTCGAGAAATTCCTCAAACCTTGTGTTTTCGGTCTCGTCATAGCTCGACGGATCGGTCGACGGCATAGTAGGGACATTCGGCGAGGTGGTGGACGGCGTTTTCGTTGTCGTTGCCACCGTTTTTTTTGCGGTGGTAAGAAGCGTTATCGCGTCATCGGGAGCTCGGAAAGCCGTGCAAGAGCAAAGCAGTGTCGCCGAAACGAGCAAGAGCGATATCAGAGAAAGAATTGTCTTTTTCATACCTTTTTCCTTAATATTTTGTGAGTTGGCAGCTTCAGAACGCCCAAGTTCCGTTCTCGAAAAGCTTAACGCTCTCGCCCGACGCGCATTCGGCGGTGATCGCAAGATCCTCTGTGCCGATCATG
>CAZTEJ010000148.1:0-1809 GCA_964612605.1 uncultured Clostridium sp.
GATCGAGCAATATATATTTCGCACCTTGATTTAATGCGCGTAATTCAGCGAACATTCAAGCGTGCCGGAGTGCCTATATGGTTTACAAAAGGATATAATCCGCACGCTTATATAATGTTTTCTTTGCCGCTCTCTTTGGGTGTTTCCAGTGAATGTGAGGTTATAGATTTCGGCATAGACTTTAGTGCAGGTAAGCCTGATTATGAAGACATAAAGACAAAACTTAATAGCGCTTTGCCTGTCGGTATAGAAATAGTTAAAGTTTATGAACCTGTTAAACCACATACGGAAATAGGTTCTTGCGATTACACGGCGGAGTTTGTGACAAATTTACTGCCTGCCGAGAGTGTTAGAAAACTTTTTGACGAATTTATTTCTCAGGAAAATATTTATATCGAAAAGCGTGCAAAAGTAAATATGAAAAAGACGATTGTTACAGTTGACATTAAGCCGGATATCCAAGTAACAGATATCTCGTGTGATAGCGGAAACTTACTTTTGCATCTTCATCTTCCGGCGGGCATCAAACATTCGCTTAATATTGTTGCTGTTGCCGATGCTTTTGAAAAATACTGTAATATTGAATTTGATAAAAAATGTCTAAATCGCACAAAAATATATGATATTAGCGGCGAAGAACTTATATAATTTACAATTGAAAGCCTGCTTGATTTGTGATATAATATTAAAGCATTTGAGTTCCGTCGCATATGCGGTGGGGTTTAATGCCTGCACACAAGCAGCATTAAAGCGGGCAGTCCTCTGGCTTTGCTAAGCGATTTGCCAAGATCGATAAGAAGCGTATGAATGTCTGAAAATTTTAAGGAGGAATTTTAAAGTGGATGCTTTAAAAATCATTGCAAACTCAAGTTTAAAGACGGAAACTCCTAAGTTTAATGTCGGTGATACCGTCAGAGTTTCCGTAAGAATTCAGGAAGGCGATAAGTCCAGAATTCAGATGTTCGAAGGAACAGTAATTGCTAAGAAGCACGGTGGCGTTCAGGAAACATTTACCGTTCGTCGTGTTGCTCACGGCTGTGGCGTTGAGAGAGTTTTCCCTCTCCATTCTCCCGTTGTTGAAAAGGTTGAAGTTGTAAGACTCGCTAAGGTTAGAAGAGCTAAGCTCTACTACTTGAGAGACAGAGTCGGTAAGGCTGCTAAGACCAAGGACGCAATCAGATAATTTGAGTATAAAACAAAAGGAGCTGTTTTTACAGTTCCTTTTGTTTTATTTCTATAAATTTTTGTTTTAAAGCGATAAATTATTATATTATATAACACTTGCATTTTGCGCAACTTTTTGCTACAATATATTGTAATAATAAATTTGGGAGATGCTTCAATGGAAAAAACACCGAAGAATTTTATAGATGAACTTTTAGATTGGATCAAGACTTTGGCAATTACTTTTATTGTGGTGGTTTTGATATTCACATTCGTTGCGAGAACTGCAAGGGTAAACGGAAAGTCAATGAATAATACGCTGTGTCATAATGACCTTTTGATTCTTTGGAGCCTGTTTTATACACCAAGCCAAGGCGATATTGTTGCCGCCAATTGCGAAGGACTCAATGAGGTTATAGTTAAAAGAGTAATAGCCGTAGGCGGCCAAACGGTTGATATTGATTTTACAACCGGAACCGTAACTGTTGACGGCGAGTTACTTGATGAACCGTATATAGCCAATCTTACACTAAATGATGAACACGGATTTAAGTATCCTATTATCGTTCCCGAGGGAAAATACTTTGTCATGGGTGATAACAGACAGAATTCCCGTGACTCAAGAGATGCGTCGGTAGGTTTTGT
>CAZTEJ010000149.1:0-1796 GCA_964612605.1 uncultured Clostridium sp.
CACTTTGCTTCCGGCTTTGATTGTCTGCGCCGCCGTGCCGCCGGACGTGCCGGAAATGTCCGCCGCGTCTACCCAGCCATAAACGGAAGAACCGCCGCCGGATACCCTAACAAGGTGGTACGGGTGTTTTCCGCTCTTGTAAATCTGCGTGATCTTCGCTTTGCCCGCCTTGCACGTTTTCCCGCTTGAAGCGTTCGCGCTGGTGTAATGCTTCGTTCCGGTGAACTCGACAATATCGCCGACGGCAAAGCCCGCCACGGCGTTGTTGCTTGTAGCCGCTCCGCTGTTGCCTGTGTCGGTCTGCGCGCCCGCATAGTCGATATACGGTAATTTGCCGTGCTTCGTCCATGTACGGGCGTTATAGCCGGATTTCTTGCCGATGTTTGCAACGGCGGTAATCTGAACTTTGTTGTCCCAGCGCGGCGTACACTCAACGCCCAGCCCGTCGCCGATGTATACGCCGATATGCCCTTCGCACCACAACGCTTCGCCGACGGCAATATTTGAAAAGTCGGTCGATACGCCGGAACACTTTTTAATCATCTGATCCGCGCCGATGTCCGGAACGTTGTTGACGGCGTAGGACGCGCCGCCGTAGGATTTAGAAGCGTCGCCGCTCCACCCCCACAAAACGCCCTTAATCAAACAGACGCAATCGAAGCCGAATGTATCCGCGCTTGCGGCGTTAATCATCTGCGTTCGCGCCGCCTGTTTGTTGTAGGTGTGATTGCTGGTATAGCGTTTCTTGTTCGCCGCTGTCATAGGCGCGCCGAAGCACCCCATAACGTAAAGCGTCTTGTAATTCTTCGCAATGTCGATCAGCTTTTCGACGAATGCTTTTGCCTTCATAACTGCCATTGTGTAAAACCTCCTTCGGGTAGCAAAAAGGCGACGGGGAAAATCCCCGCCGCCGTGCTGTTATTCTGCTTGATCTATCCGTTGTTCGATATGATCCAGCCTTTTGTGTGCCTGTTTTGCGGATTGCTCAACGGAAACAAGCCTTCCGACGAAATCCGTATTTGTCTTTCGCTGTTCCCGCTGTTCCGCCTTTACGTCGTCAATGCCGCCTTTGATATACCCCAATTCCGTAAGAATTGTTGCGTCGCTCTTCGCTTCCTTCTGCTTGTCGCTGTCCCTGTTCCGAACAAAAGCGATATAGCCGAAAACGATAGCGCAAAGCGTACTGATAACGGAAAGGGCGGTCAATACTCCTTCACTCATGCGCTTTTCCTCCTTCCTTCGGTTATGTGATTTCTTCCCACTTCGTCGAATTGACGCGCGGGGAGTAAACGGAAGATTTGAAGTGCTGTGCAACGCATACCCACGATTTGCCGTTGTGTGTTACCTTCGTTCCCTCGGTAATAACCGATCCGTCCTCAATATCCGCCCACGCACCGAAGGTTTCTTCGGTCGGCGTAAGCGTCCATTTATCCGGATAGGAAGCAGGGCTTTTCCCTCTACTGTAATGCGTCGCCGTGTAGCTCACGCCGTCCAGCGTTACAACGTCGCCCGTGATATAGCTTTTCTTTTCGTTCCACTCTTCGCCCTGCTCCGGAAGGGAAACAAGGTTATTGCGGATACTCGAAATGATGTGTTCTTCGGTTTCGGCGCGTGTGGCTTCAACCTCTGCCAAAATAGAAGCGCGGAAGGCTTCAAACTCTTCCGCGCCGATCTGCTGTTTGCTTTTCTTGTGTGTTACGCTCATTCAAAATTACCTCCGATCCCCGATACCCAGCAAGTGGTCAGCGCGTCGCCGCGCTCAACGGTTACACGGATATTCAATCCGTACTGCGCCG
>CAZTEJ010000150.1:0-1788 GCA_964612605.1 uncultured Clostridium sp.
TCTCCTCCGTGCGCCGCACGTGGGAGTACCTGTGCGCCGTGCTGAAGAAGCTGAAGTAAACAAGATCGGGGCGTGTCGCAGAAATGCAACACGCCCCGCAAAGCTTTTGCCCCGTCTTTCCCACAGGGAGAGGGCGTTTCAGCGTAATTCGCCCTCTCAGACGCGGCTTACGCCGCGCCAGCTCTCCCGGAGGGAGAGCCAAGAATACACCGACGCCACGGGGATATTTCGTCGAGGGTGCGGGCGGGATGCGCAAAAATAATAGCATGCTATTGACTTTTGCAAAAAAGTGTGCTATACTTCTCCCGTTACAAGAGAAAGCGAGGGCTTATGATGTCCATTCCCAACGCGTCGCTCATCAAGCTGATCCATGACCGCCTGGAAAAGGGCGCGAACAACGCACTGCGCGATCGGGGACTGACGATGATGCAGGTATCCGTTCTGATCGCGCTGCACGATGCGCAGTGTCAACAGCTGTCCATGAAAGAGCTGGAGCGGCACTTCGGCGTCGCGCAGTCCACGGTCGCGGGCATCGTCTCCCGCCTGGAGCAAAAGGGGCTTGTCGAGGCGCTGTCGGACGCCGAAGACAGGCGCATCAAGCTGGTGCACCTCACGCCCGCGGGCGAGCGCTGCTACGCGGACACGGCTTCGCGGATGGACGCGGCCGAACGCGCGCTGCTGCGCGGATTTTCAAGCGAAGAGCAGGACACACTCAACCGCTTTCTCATCAGGCTGGCGGAAAACGCGGAATAACACTTGCCCACCAAAGCGCGTGGGCACGCGTTTTTCACAAATCAATAGCATGCTATTAAAAAGGAAGGCAAACCATGAACGAAACAAGAACCTCGGAAATCTTTGAACACGCCCCCATCCGCAAGGCTGTCCTGCAAAATGCGCTGCCCGCCATGGCCGCCATGCTGATGGTGCTCATTTACAATCTGGCGGACACCTTTTTTATTGGTCTAACTCATGACGATTTGCAGGTGGCGGCTGTTTCATTGGCAACGCCGGTTTTCCTGCTTTTCATGTCAGTAGGAACAGTTTTTGGTATTGGCGGAACATCTGTCATTTCCCGTGCTATGGGAGAAGGACAGAAAGATTATGCAAAAAAAGTCTGCTCTTTCTGCATGTGGAGCTGTGTTGGCATTGGCATTATTATGTCAATACTGTTTTTGCTTTTTATGGATCAGATACTGGCTTTTGTCGGAGCAAGCGCAGATACATGGGAATATACAAAAACGTATCTAACCATTGTCTGTTTTTCCGGTCCATTTGTTTTGATCGCAAATTGTTATTCTAACGTCATTCGTGCGGAGGGGCAATCCGGCAAAGCAACGATGGGACAGTTAATCGGTAATCTGCTGAATGTTGTTCTTGACCCGATTATGATACTTGTGTTTGGTTGGGATATTGCCGGCGCGGCCATTGCGACGGTGATCGGCAATGTAGTAGGCGCAGGATATTATATTTTCTATTTTCTCAGCGGAAAATCGATCCTCAGCATCAAGCCGAAAGATTTTTCTGTCAAAGATAAAGTCGCGTCCGGTGTGCTTGCAATCGGTATTCCCGCCGCGCTCGGCTCTCTCTTGATGAGTGTGTCCAGCATTATTATGAACAGTCAAATGGCAAACTACGGCGATATGGCTCTTGCAGGCGTTGGTGTTGCCATGAAAGTAACGATGATGACGAGCATGGTGTGCATCGGGCTGGGACAGGGCATTCAGCCGCTTCTCGGCTATTGCGTCGGCGCAAAGCTGTGGGACAGATATCGCAGTGCGCTGCGCTTTT
>CAZTEJ010000151.1:0-1760 GCA_964612605.1 uncultured Clostridium sp.
TGACATCGGACAGTTTAAAAGAGCAATGCTCCGACTACTTTAAGTTAGGTGTCGGGCTTACAGGCAACAGCAAGGACAACGCGGCCGTAAACAGTCCCGAGTATATGGCGATAGTTGACAGGCATTTTAACAGCGTTACTCTCACCAATCTAATGAAACCGACAAATCTTTTGGACAAAGAGCAGTGCATATCGAACGCAAAAAATGGCGACGAAACGGCTGTTGCGGTTACATTTGAAGTGCCTAAGGCAACGCTTGACTGGTGTCTTGAAAACAACATGCAGATGCGCGGGCACACTCTTATCTGGCACAACCAGACACCCGACTGGTTCTTCAGGGTAGGATACGACGAGAGCGGCGAATATGTTGACAAAGACACGATGATAAAAAGAATGGAGAACTACATATCGGCGGTAATCACATACTGTCAGGAAAATTATCCGGGTGTAATATACTGTTGGGATGTTGTGAACGAATGCGTCGAGCCGTCAAGCGCTCCCGCAGACAGTTTCTTTGCATGCAGGACAGAAAACAACAACTGGTACAAAGTAATCGGCGAGGAATATGTAGAGTTAGCATACACCTTTGCAAGAGAATACGCAGACGAGGATGTAAAGTTATTTTACAACGACTACAATGTATGCGGAACAAAGAAATTAGAATATGTTTACGCGCTTTGCAAAGATTTATCCGAGAAAGGGTTATTGGACGGGCTCGGACTTCAGGACTGCTGGACGGTGGATTGGCCGAGCATCGACAAGATAGAGCAAGGCATAACCAAGTTTGACGACTTAGATATTGAAATCCACATATCCGAGATGAGCATAACCATAGACAATCTTTTGCCGTACAACCTTGACAAGCAAGCGGACAGGTACGAGGAGATATTCACATTACTGCAACGGCTTGACGCCACAGGCGGCGGAAATTCAAACATCACCGCAGTAACGATATTCGGACTGATGGACGGATTTGTATTCTACTCAAACGACGAAACGAATTACACGATGTTCGACTGCGAGTTCCAGCCGAAGCCTTGTTTTGAAAGAGTACAGAAAGTATTCAAGGAGATATACTGATTATGAAAAAAGTATTGTCTTTTACATTAGCATTAGCGTTGACTCTCGGCTTATTATGCGGCTGCGCGGACAACACAGTCAAGTCTCCGCAGAATGATGCGTTAGTTTCGGAAGATGTGAGTGTTACAACAGCTCCCGATGTAGAGGAAGAAGTCACTACTTCGGAATCCGACACTACGGAGAAAATTACAACTACCGAGTCTACCACAACTGAAGAAGTTCCCACTACTGAAGAAGTAACCACAACCGTTACAACCACCGAGGAAGTGACCACTACAGAGGCAACAACTACTTTATGGTACGAGGTTACACTTGCAACTGATAAGCTTTATGCCACTGCGGATTTGACGGTTCGTGCAGAACCGGATAAATCATCTACCCGTATCAGTCATATCGACAAAGGCGATTTAGTAGAAGTTACGGGCTACACCGATAACGGCTGGGCAAGAATCAAATTCCGTGACGGTGAGTACTTCGTCAACGCAAGTTACTTGTCAAGCGAAAAGCCGATAGAAGGAGTAACCACCGTAGCCACTACCGAGGCGACGACAGTGGCTACTACCGCAACTAAAAGCACTTACGACTGGACAAAAAGCAAGTACGATTTAAGTGCAGTAATGGAAACAGACAGTCTTAAAGAGTTATGCAAGAATTACTTCAAGATAGGTGTAGGTTTAACGG
>CAZTEJ010000152.1:0-1751 GCA_964612605.1 uncultured Clostridium sp.
CCGTTCCAAGATAAACCGTAACCTGTTTATCTTTATCATGGCAATTCCTGCCATGTACGGTATTTTCAAGTATTTTGCCATTAACGGCTACTCCATTCTGCTGGCCTTTACGGACGGCGAGCCGTTCCAAACGCCCTTTACCCTGCGTAACTTCAAAATGTTCTTCCAAGACATTCAGGGAGACGGTGTTTTGGCCATTGCTGTCAGAAACACGCTCACCTATTTTGCGGTGGGCATGGTCACGCAGTTTATCGGCTATGTGGTGGCCTACTTCCTTTATAAGAAAGTACCCGGCTATAAATTCTTCCGGTTTGCTTTCTATCTTCCCTGTCTGGTTGCATCCGTCGTCACAACTGCGATCTTCATGGAGCTGATCCGGGTAGGTGGTCCTGTCTACAAGCTCTGCGAGCAGTTGTTCGGCATTACCTACAACAATCTGCTCTCCCGTCCGGAGACCGCGACCAAGACCATGGTGGTATACATTTTCTGCAGTAACTTCGGTACCACCTATCTGATCTTCATTGGTGCTATGAACCGGATCCCCAACGAGCTGCTGGAGGCCGCCAAGCTGGACGGCTGCAGCACATGGCGGGAATTTTGGTCCCTGATTTTCCCCCTGACATGGGGTACTTACTCCACTTTCTTCCTGATGAGCGTTTGCGGCGTGTTCACCGCCAGCGGCCCCATCCTGTACATGACACAGGGTGCCGCCGATACGACCACCATCGGATACTGGCTGTTCGATCAGGTCATGGGTGACTCCTATAACTATCCGGCAGCCGTCGGTCTGGTATTCACCCTGCTGGGCATTCCGATCCTGATCGTTTGCCGCTACTTTATCAATAAAGCCGACCCGGAGGTGAGCTACTGATGGACGAAAAAAATCAGCGTAGATTAAAGCCACGAAAAGCAAAGGAACACATAAGGCATTCTGCTCTGCACTGGATCGTTGCAGGATTTTTCTGTTTTGCATTGGCCGTGTTTTTGGTTCCCTATCTGTACGCTTTTTCCGCATCCCTGTCCGACTATAAGGAATACTACTTCAACATTTTCCCCTTCCCCAAGGACGGATTGAAATTAAAGAACTATCTGGATGCATGGACAAGTCTCTCCTATGAGGGAAACACCCTGCCGCAGATGATTCTCAACTCCCTTTGGTTCTGCGGAATGGGTTCCATTTTGAATGTTTTGGTTCCGGTATTCGGTGCCTACATCGTGGCATTCTATAAGTTCCGGGGTCGGAATTTCCTGTACTGGTTCGCACTGATCACCATGATGATCCCCATCGTTGGCAGTATGCCCAGCTCACTGAAATTTATCAATGCCATGGGCGGATACAACTCCTATCTGTATGTTTTCATCACAGTCGATACCATCGGTGCAAACTTCATCATCATGTATAGCTGCCTGAAAGCGGTCGACTGGTCCTACGCCGAATCCGCCTTTATGGACGGTGCCGGTCACTTCACCGTATTCTTTAAGATCATGCTGCCTCAGGTCATTTCTCCCATGACGGCACTGATCCTGAACAATTTCATCGGTGCATGGGGCAATGCGGAGTCTTCTCTTGTCTACTACCCCGACCTGCCCACCCTGGCTACCGGCCTTTATCACTTCCGTACCTTTGTGGTCACCGCAGAGGGTATGCAGCGGTATCCGGCCTACTTTGCAGCCATCATTATGTGTATCATCCCCACCGTTGCCCTGTTCTCCATCTTCCAGAAAAAGCTGATGGACATTCAGCTTGGCGG
>CAZTEJ010000153.1:0-1741 GCA_964612605.1 uncultured Clostridium sp.
CCGGAGGTCTTGGTTTACTGCATCAATTCATCGCTGAGCCGCAGGATCTCTGGGGCGATTCGTTCCCGCTCCTTTTTCAGGGTGCGGTTATACAGGGGGTAGGCCAGGGCCAGGATGGCCATTCCGACTACGCCAAGAGCCACGCCCACCGGGAAGGCAGCAGAGCCCAGCAAATTGCCAAAGTCGGACATGGCCAGGCTCATTCCCAGGCCCAAAATCAGCGTGCCCGCCACGCCCACCAAAATGGAGACCATGGTAGCCTTTTGGCTGGCACCGGCATCCAGGGCACGAAGCTGTTCCAGTTTGGTGGGTTCCTTGGGAATGTATTTGTCTCGAATTTGCCGGACTTCCTCCTGCTGCTGGGCAGAATAGGTCATTTTGAAGGTATCCTTATTTTCCATTTTCCCTCTCCAATGCTTTGATTTTTTTGTTGGCGCCCAGGATCATGGCCAGAGCCATGACAACGATCCCCAGGGAGATCCCCCCGCCGCTGGCGGCAAGAAACAGTTGCCGGGTTGCAATTTCTTCCCCGCCGAAAGTGACCAGCATGGTATCTTCCAGGCTGAGCAAAGATACGCAGGCCGAGGCCAGAGAAATGGCCTTGGCCGCCCACATTACGGGGCTATTGTATTTGCGGTATTTGACCACATTCACCACCGCCAGGGTCAGGGTGGTGAAGGTATAGGTGGCCATGGCAATGGTGGTCACCGGATGATGGGCCGTCACCTGATTTTTGTGGATGCGAAGCACCAACATGCCGGACAAAGCCAAATTCATCCAGAGAAAAGTCCAGCCGCAGCGGCGGTAGGCTTTCAGCTCCCGGTTTAGTTGTTCCCCGGGCTTATGACGCAGGGTGTGCTTCACCAGACTCAGCCGCATCACCGCCAGAGACCCGTAGTAGACCCCCAGGGTGTAAAACCAGGCGGAGCCGTGGTAGAACCCCAGCCCCAGCTGCAAGGCCCCGTAGGCACCGTTCCACACCACCCCGGCTCCCACCGTTACATTCATCCTTAGCCGTGGGTCATCCAGCCAGCGGCGAAGATATTTGTTTTTCTCCGGCACTGTTTTGCACCAGCGCACCAAAGCCGGCAGCCGCAGGCAGAAGACGGTAAGGCTGTAAAAAGCCAGGGCATCAAACCCGATGGTCACCGGGTGGGCCTCCCCCAGGCAAACCATCCCATACACCATTCCCGCCAGAGCGCCGGGAAGCACCAGGGCAATCACGGGCACCGGCGGAAACAGCAGGGCTTTTCCCATTTTTCTTCCCTTCATGCTATAGCCTCCGCACCTTTACGGTGAAGGTGCTGCCCTCTCCCAGGGTGCTTTCCACGGAAATTTCCCCGTGAAGGATGTCCACCACCCGTTTGACCAGCGCCAGCCCCAGGCCGTTGCCCTGGGTGGCGTGGGATGGATCCCCCTGGTAGAACTTTTCAAAAATATGACTGCCCACCTGGGCGGTCATGCCGCAGCCGGTGTCCCGAACCTGCACCGTGGCCCAAGTGTCGTCCCCAGTCAAGGTAACGGAGACCGTACCCCCAGACGGCGTGAACTTGAAGGCATTGGAAAACAGATTGTTCCACACCAGGCTGAGAAGCTCCTTATCTGCCCGGATGACCACATCTTCCTGTAGCTCCGTCTCAATGTCGATATTCTCCCGCTCCCACAGGCTTTCGTATTGCAGCAGGCACTGGCACAATTGCTCGGCCAAGTCGTATTTGCTGGTCTGGGGATAGATCTGCTG
>CAZTEJ010000154.1:0-1723 GCA_964612605.1 uncultured Clostridium sp.
TCCATACAGATTCCATGCAGTTTATCAGTTAAGGAGGCACTATGTACGTTGGAAAGAGCGTTCCAAGAGTAGACGCTTACGACAAAGTCACGGGGCGGGCAAAATATGTGGAGGATCTGTGCGACAAGAACGCATTGGTCATCAAGCTTTGCCGCTCCACCATTGCCCACGGATATGTAAAGAACATTGACATTGAAGCAGCAAAGAGAATTCCCGGCGTTGTACGCATTTTCACCTGCTTCGATGTGCCGGAGCGGAAGTTCCCTACTGCCGGTCATCCCTGGTCCACGGATCCCCATCATCAGGATAAAGCGGACAGAAACCTCCTCAATACCCATGTGCGCTATTATGGGGATGAAGTGGCTGCCGTGGTGGCAGAGAATGAAATTGCCGCCGACCAGGCTGTGAGAGCCATTAAGGTGGAGTATGAGGAACTGCCCTTTGTGCTGGATCCTCTGGCCGCTATGAAGGAGGATGCTCCCCAGCTGCACCTTGAGGACGGTGTAGAGAACAACGTTCTGGCCAAGAGCAGCTTTTCCAAGGGGGACTTTGAGAAGGTCATTCAGGAGCCGGGGCTGTTGCGCTTTGAGGGCTGGTACGAAACCCCCACCGTACAGCACTGCCATATTGAAAATCACATCTGCTATTCCTATGAAGAGGCCGGAAAGCAGGTGGTGATTTCTTCCACCCAAATTCCCCACATCGTCCGCCGCATTGTGGGGCAGGCTCTCGGGATTCCCTGGGGACAGGTGCGTGTGGTAAAGCCCTATATTGGCGGTGGCTTTGGAAACAAGCAGGATGCTCTCTACGAGCCTTTGACCGCCTGGATTTCCCAGCAGATGGGTGGTCGTCTGGTAAAGTACGATATGGCTCGGGAAGAGACCTTCGCCTGCACCAGAGTTCGTCACGCCATTAAGTATCATCTGATTTCCTATGTCCGTCCCGACGGCACCTTTGCCGCCCGGTGGATGGAAGGCTTTTCCAATCAGGGTGCCTACGCCAGCCACGGCCATTCCATTGTGGCAAAGTCCCAGTCCGGGTTCTCCCAGCTGTATCAGGCCGATGCCATTGAAGCAAAGGTCTACACCGTGTATACCAACACGGCCACGGCCGGAGCCATGCGTGGATACGGTATGCCCCAGATTAGCTTCGCACTGGAAAGTCATGTGGAGGAAATTGCCCAGGCTCTGCATATGGATCCCTGGGAGTTCAGGAAAAAGAACCTGATGCCCGTAGGCTTTACCGATGGATTCAGCAAGAATGTGAACTTCTACCCCAGCCATATCCAGTGTATGGAAAAAGCTATGGAAGCCATTGGATATAGGGAAAAGAAAAAAAAGTACGCCGGAGAAACGGGTCCTGTTCGTCACGGACTGGGCATTGCCGTGTTCTGGTACAATACGGCGGTATGGCCCATCAGTCTGGAGTCCAGTTCCTGCCGCATGGTACTCAATCAGGATGGCTCCATTCAGGTGCAGATGGGTGAAACGGAGATTGGCCAGGGCGCCGACACCGCCTTTGCCCAAATGGCCGCAGACGCTGTAGGCATTCCCTTTGAAAAAGTGCATATAGTCTCCAATCAGGATACAGATGTTACCCCCTTTGGTACCGGTGCTTATGCTTCCCGTCAGACCTATGTAGGTGGCTTCTCCATTAAGCAGACGGCTCTGGGGCTGAAGAAAAAGATTTTGGAGCACGCCAGCAGCATGACCCGTATGCCGGT
>CAZTEJ010000155.1:0-1710 GCA_964612605.1 uncultured Clostridium sp.
TTACCTCCTGAATTTAGTTATTATAGTATCATAGTTGAATTTATATATCAATGATTTGTTCGCATAAAAAAACAAAAAGATTTAATTCTTAATGTTTTCTTTGATTAATTTTAATGTTTTTTCATTATTATACTTAGTATCTATTATTTCGTAATCTAATGCATCAATAATTTCTTTATGTTTACTTAGTTCATTATTGAATTTTAATCTTAAATATTCATTATTGTTTATTTCTTCTAAAATATTTCTACATAATTCGATTATTTCTTTTTTGTTATTTTTATTGTTATTAATAAGTTCTTTAAGTTTAGAATATTCACTACTATAACTTTCGATTATTGTTTCTGCTACTGCACAACAAAAACAGAATGGAAGAAATGTCATTGCAAGTCCAATTAAACTGCTATAAAATGTAGCATATTCTATATCTTCTGTATTAACTACTTTATAAATAATTTCAAAATAATCTGTTTTTTCTGGAACTTTTGTTGCTTGTTTTGCTTTTACATTCACATAATTTTTTATATTATTTTCATTAATTTTATAATAGTTAATATAATCATCAATGTTTGAATAATTTAAATTATTTAAATTGTATTCATATACTTTATAATAATTTCCTTTATCTGATATAACTTCATATTTATATGCTGTAATGCCTTCTTTTGCGTCAACACTGTAATATGATTCTTCTGTAATATCATCTATATATGAATTATATGTTTGTTGGTTTACTTTATAGGCTTTTATTTTAAATAAATTTTTTGTTCCGAAGAACACTCCTATAGGTATTGAAAGGGTTATTGCTAAGGCACATAATTTTTTAAATATGAATAATTTATAGGCTTTTATTTGTGTTTTATTGGTTTGATAATTAGTATTAATTTCATTATAGTTATCTAATTGAGTATTTATATTATTAGTACTATTATTTAATGTTGTAATTAGTTCCATTGTTATATTTTGGATTTTTTTATCTATTTCTTCTTGTTCATCTTTATATATTATAGATAAAATTAAATCTAAATCTAATAAATCTATATTTATTCCTTCTTTAACTAATTTAAAGTAATTTTTGATTATATTAGGATAAAGATTAGTATCTAATGTTTGAATTTCTAATTCAATTATATTTGATAAGTATTTAGAATCGATGATATCTTTTTTGCAATAATCAAATAATTCGTGTTTTTTACATAATTCGATTTCTTTTTTAATAACAATATATACTTGTTTATATAATGATTCGATAATATTAGATTTATCATTATAATTAATTACTGATGAATTTTTAATTTTTTCTAATAGTTTTTTTAAATCTTTGATTATTATATTTATATTATTAAGATCAATATGTTCGTTTTCTAAATATTATATATAATAATATGCTTTAAAATAAATGTTATATTCTTCTAATTCATAATCTAATTTGTTTAATTTATTTAAAGCATTAGTATAATCATTAACTAAAAATCCTTCGAAATTTTTTTGTTTTGATAAAACTAGATTGTTATTTAGTTCTTTTAAGATAGAATTTAAATCATTATTAAAATTAGTAATATTAAATCCAATGTTATTTAATTTTGATATTTTAGATTGGATATCTGTTAATTTAGTATTAAATTCTAAGGCTACGTTTGTATTCATAATAAGTTCCCCCCAGAACATTTCTTATACCCAAGATTATTTCTTAGGTTAAAAATGTTAAGT
>CAZTEJ010000156.1:0-1691 GCA_964612605.1 uncultured Clostridium sp.
AATCTGTCTTATAACTCATTTTCAAAGTATATGCAACAGCATATAACACGCTAATCGCCTGCTGATATGCACCACCTTCTTCGTTTGGATTGCCTTTTCCGCTAACTGCAATGTAATTTGCCTTAGGTACATTTACAATCTCTGGTTTATTCTTAGGCATGTAAAATTCTTTATATTCTTTCTTGAAATCAAAAGCCATGATAACCTCCGTATATTTCAATTTTTTCCTGCCTTTGTTCTACATCAATTTGTTCTGATTGGTTGGTTTGGTTTGATTGGTTGGTTTTCTGAACATCGTAACCAAAAAACTGTCACCCAGTTCTTCAAACAACGGCTCTTGCAAACCATATTCTTTACACCTGCTAATAATTCGTGGAATTCCGGTTCCCCACGCTTCCACAATCCTCATATAATGAAAAGCTTCCGCAATAGCTTCGTTTCTACAGGTAGATTTTCCTCTCTTTGCAGTTATAATATCCAATCCACCATATAGCATTCCCGGAGAAAGCACCTCAATTCTGTCATCAAAGATGCATACCTGAATGCAAGACCTGTCCAAATAACTTCTATGCAAAACAGCATTAGCTATCATTTCTCTAATAGCTGTAATCGGAAGTTCATAGACATCTGTTCTAAATAGTCCTTCAATATTGGCTCCCATATTTATATGCCTTAAAACAAATTGATACGCCTCCTCAACTTGCTCCTGAATTAAACCTGTAAATTCCTTTTGGTCAATAAATATGTCTCTTAAAATACCTTTAAAAAGTGCACATTGAATTTTTGCTGCTTTGTTATGATTATCTGTCAGCAAATCAAATGCGTGTGTTGGATATCTGTCTCTGCCAGCTTTGCACAGCAATCCAAAATCCTGTAACTTTTCAAGTGTCATATCCTTTACAGAAGCTTTCTCTTCTTCCGTTTTGCACGCATTTATTGCAATCTGCTTCATATACGCACATAACTCTATTGCTTTCTTCTGATCAAATTCCCGTCCAATATCCTGTAAAGAATCAAACGATATTCCCTGACCTTCTAATTCCAATTCCTGCAATTTTCTTGCGTCTGCCGGTCTGCTTGTTCCGTTTATTCTAATATAAGAAGTAGTTTCTTTACCTTTATTTGCTAAATAATATGGTCTGAATTTGCCCGGTGCAACATCTATTACAAGAACTGTTTTATCTTCAATTGTCTGTATCGAAATATCTGGTTCTATCTGAGGTGTGCATGCTTCAGAAATCATATTGGATATTGAATCTGATAACTTAAATGGACTTTGTTCCCCAATTCCATACACGATACAGGTTTCATCTTCAATTCCCACAATCACCTGCTTTCAATCATATTTTCCTTTACCAAAACATCGTTATTATCATTATTACCAAATGTAAGCTCCATCAATTCACTTGCAATGTCCCTGCTGCATACTCTCATAATGCTATCATCAACCTTTGCCTTTGCCAGCAGATTCATATTTCCATACCAGACTACTTCCTGGTCAATCAAAGCAAAGCGTTCACATGATTCTTCTACTGTTTTAATGTAAAAGCCTGCCTTTCGCATATCTTCATGTAACTGCATCCAGTATGCCGCATCACCAAATCCATAGGAATCCGGCGACCATGTTACTATTGTAACCTGAACTCCTGACATCTGCTTTTCCTTTAACATATTAATCAGCTCATAAACCT
>CAZTEJ010000157.1:0-1687 GCA_964612605.1 uncultured Clostridium sp.
TTGGCCACATAGGCCACATATCCCCGGCAGTTTTCCCCGTCCCGGGGCATGGAGAAGGCCCCGAACACATCGGTGTTGGTCTGCTGACCCCAGAACATACTGTCATAGGCAAAGCTCTTGATGCCAAGGAAGTAATAAGGTGCCGTATAGCTCATGCCATCCCGGTCGCACAGCACCCGGCCGGTGATGTTTCCGTCCCCGGACCAGCCCTCGGTAATGTCCCTGTACACCGGCCACAGCTGCACCGATTCCGTGCCGTAAAAGCCCGGATCCTGCTCCCACAGGAAGTGGTGGAATATCATCCAGCTCTCCCGCTCACCGGGGAGCTGCACCGCCACACCGGTGATGCGCAGCTCTTTATCATCATACACCGTATCCACTTCGATGTGGTGCTTCCCATCGCTGTCGGTATACTGGTTGGTCACCGTCCTGCCCTCGTTCATGGGCTCATGGGTCACATCCACCACCACTCGCAGTGCTCCCCGACAGGCGGAGATATCCTCAGCCGTCAGGTCCTTCAGCACATATTCCGGGAACCCCAGCTCCAGCAGCTGCTCTTCCACCTGCTCCAAGCCCCTGTGCTCATCCTGGTCCAGAGCTGTCCAGTCCATGGGGTAGCTGCCGCCGAAAACATACCCGGCGGCGCAGGCCAGGGCCAGAGCCAGGGCAATGCCAGCCGCCAGCCACCGGTCAGTTATCCTCACCGCTACGGGCTGAACCGCATATCCTGCCTGGTCCAGCTCCTTAGACAGCCTGTAAATGCTCCTGAGGATGCCGATGTACGCCCCCAGCATGGCCAGCATCAGCACCCAGCCGCTATATTCCACCATGGCAAGCCCGCACATGACTGCGTACCAAACTATCATGGCCCCGGCAGCCCCGGCCTTGGGGGGAAGTCCGGCCTTTGTGCGAAGGTTCTTTATTCCACGCCAGAAGCAGAAAAGCTGTGCGAAAATCAGCAGCAGGTTCAGCACCGTCATCCCCTGTTCCAGGTATGACAGGTCAAAAAGGCTGTGGACAATGGTGGTATTCAGGGCCAGCAGTGGGAAAAAGTACAACCCCCGGGCCACAGCCATGACCCAGCAGCCCCTGAACCAGGGGTTTTCCCGGCGCAGAGCCCGGAAGCCCAGCAGCAACAGCACCATGCCTATGGCCGGAAGGATATAGTCCAGCCCCAAAAAGTTCAGGGTCACGGCGCAGAGGGCCATTCCTGCCAGCACCCGGTTCATGGCCCGTTTCCAGGGGGTCACCTCTGCCACAATATCCTCAGGGGGCAGCTCTGCCAGACTGTTTTCCAGCAGGGCATCAAACTCCCGCTCATTCAGGGAGCTCCAATGGGGCTTATTCACCGGCTTCACCTCCCAACTGCTGACGAAGCCGCTTTTTCAAGCGGTACAGCTTGCCCTCCACAGCCCGCTCCGTCATGCCCAGCTCGGCAGCGATCTGGGCCGTGGATTGCAGGTAATAATACTTCCTGTAAAACAAGGCTCTGTCCTTCTCTGAGAGCCGATCCAGGGCCTTTTTCACCTGGGCCTGACGTTCCCTGCGAAGAATGACCTCCTCAGGGGTAGGCTCCCGGGAAGGAGTGTCCTCAGTTATTTCCCCGGGAGTATCCCGAGCGCTTCTGGCGTGGTTCAGGGCAGTGTTCCTGGCGATGGCTGTGAGCCAGGCGGTCCAGCTGCCACGG
>CAZTEJ010000158.1:0-1672 GCA_964612605.1 uncultured Clostridium sp.
CCCGTCTCCGCCCGCTGGATGCTCTCCTCCGGGTTCTCCCTGAGCTTTTCGTACTTCTTGTACTCCTTCTGAATCTTATTGAGCTGCTTTTCGTTGGTGGCGGCAATGTTCTCCGCCAGTGCTTCCTCACAAACCTGCTGGAGCTCTATATCCAGTGACAGCTGCACATTCATGCCCCCCGTGGCCGCCGTGGTGGACAGCACCTCCACTACAGAGCCCGTCCGGGTCTTTTCTATAACCCGAGTGCCCTGCCGCTCCGTCAGGTGGGCAGAGAGATACCCCTCCATGCTCTTTTCCACCCCGGCCACGCCAATTTTGTCAGAATAGGAGTATCCCAGCTTCAGAAGGTTATTGGTCTCTTCCTGCTCCGTAAACTCGCTGAAATCCTTCTCAAAGGAGAAGCCAATGTCCTCCATGTTGGTAGTCACCTGCTTTTGCATATAACCTACCACCTGCCCGGCTACCTCCTTGTAGGGGTACACCCGGCTGCCGGACATCTGGGTTTCAATCCCCACCAGCTCACTCTGGAGCATATCCAGCTCCGTCACCACGGACAAACTCACGTTCTTGGCCACCACTACCCCTTCATAGGCGTGCCAGCTGTTGAGTACCGCTTCCTGGCGGATGGACATAATCTTGGCAGCCTCCTCAAAGGCCATATCGTCGGGAATCTGCCAGCTCTGGCGGAGAATCAGGTAGGCCTCCTCAGCAGTGAGGTCGGGGTTGGAGAAGCGGCAGGCCTCCACGAAGTTCTTTTTTCGGGAAGCAATGGCCAGCTCACTGGTGACGCCAAAGTCGTAATAGTAGGTGCCGTCATTGTTCATGCGGATGTAGAAGCTGTCCTCTACCACACCGCCCCCCTCCTCAATGATGCGGATGGTCTCAATCAGGGACTGGGTGTACCGGGCAGAGTCCACGGTGGAAGTCTTGTCCGGGTCCCGGTAGAACATGACATCATAGCAGGTTTCGTCGTAGGCAAGGACGTTGCCGTAGCGGTCGGTAATGGTGCCCCGGCTGCCGGACTGGTAGGTGGTCACCACACTGGTAGATGCCGTGGCCGCCTGATAGGCCGCATAATGGGTGACGGACAAATCGTAAAGGCCGTAAATGAGATAAGCAAACAGCCCCAGAAAGATCACTCCCAGAGTGATAAGACGAATATTGAGATGGAGTTTGGACTGCTTCAACGGTTGTCCACCTGTCCTTTCAGTAGAGGTCTGCACATTCTCTTCAGCAGCAGACATACGCCTCCCGTGAGAATGGCACGGGGCACCGCCCCATAAGCAAGGGCATAGCCACTGATGTGTCCCCCTAATACCCAGCCGCACAAGGCCATAACCCCCTCAAAAGCCAGAGCCAGGGCCGTAAGCAGGGCAAAGAGCACATAGGGCTTGGGGGTATTCTTCCGGGTGCACACATGGAGTATTACGGCCAGAATGAGATACAGCCCCGGCCGCAGCCCCAGTGCCGGGCCGCAGAGGATGTCGGTGCAAAAGCCTCCTACCGCCCCCAGCACCATGCCCGTCTGCAAAGAGAAACACAGGGTGGTGGCCAGAGTCAGAGCCAGCACCATCCAGGGGCGCAGGCCGAAAAGATTCCACTTGGGCAGCACCGCCGTATCCAGCAGCAGGCACAGAATAAAGTAGGGAATCAGGGAGATGTTTCGCCGCAT
>CAZTEJ010000159.1:0-1664 GCA_964612605.1 uncultured Clostridium sp.
TCAGATGCGGATGCGTTGCCCCTCGGCACGGCTCATCGGCACATCGGTCTTGGAGAACTACGAACTGCTTTTCAAGGGCAGTAAAACAGGTGCTTACCTTACGGTAGAGAAAAAGGACGGCAGTTCTGTTCCCATTGGCGTATGGGAAGTGTCTGCTGAAGACGAAAAAGCCCTGGACCGCTATGAAGGCTACCCCAACTTCTACTACAAAAAGGAACTGACCCTGCCCATTAAAGGCATCAAAACAGGAAAAGTCCGAGACCGCCGGGTGTTTGTCTACATCATGCATGAGGAACGAGCCATCGGTGTTCCATCCGTATTCTATATGCAGACCTGCATGGAGGGCTATGAGAATTTCGGCTTTGACCGTCAGCTACTGGTCGATGCCTATCTGAAAGCGAGGGAGACAAACCATGAAGGAGAATAATGTAGTACGCATTTCGGTCTGCCCCAGATGCGGCAGAAGTTTCTGTGAGCCGCCTGCACTTTCCAGACTGGACAATGAAACACTCATCTGCCCGGACTGCGGAACACGGGAAGCCCTGGACAGCATCGGTGTCAATTCTGACGAGCAGGAACAGATCATTGCCGCCATTCACCGTACTATGCGGAACCGCTCCCCGGAGGACATCGGATGAATAGCATCTGGACGGTACTTTTGTTATCCGCCATCACCTTCGTGATCGGCTACCTTTGGGGACGCTCTAACAGCGGGGATTGATATACACATTTGCACCATTCCAAAGGCAAATCATTGTGTAGTTTATGATGCAGATACCCCTGGATATTATGTGCTTTCAGAGGTAATATGTGTCACACCGAAAGGGAAAACACACAAAAACGGAGGAAAACAACATGGGCTTCACAACTATCGAAAAGCTGCAAATGCAGGTTTCCGCAAGCTACGGCGCAGTCATTCAGTACGGGGACAAGGTGTTCGTCACGGACATCTGTTGGAAAGGCGGTTTTACCGCTGAGATTTTTGAATTCATCGAGTTCCCGGAGGACACCGGCTTGGGTGAAATCGAGTGCCGACTGACCCCTTGGGCAGAGGCCGAGGAGACCTTCAAAGATAATGGTCACGCACTGAAATGGTGTTTTGAACAAATCAAGTGAATTAGGAGAAAATATTATGGCAAAGACTGGACTGGAAATCATCAAGGCACTGGATACCACTGCAGGAGAAATCGCAGAGATTATCAGCAAGGGTCACCCGCCCTTTGAAGAAGGCGGCTCGGTTGCCTGCGACCTGGTAACCTGCGAACAGTGCTGGCTGGCATGGCTGACCAGGGGAAAACCACCCATTCCCGCCAAGAAGTAAAACAATATCACAGCCCTGGGATAGAGCCGCAAGGCTCTGTTCCTCGTATATAGAAAGTCGCACCGATGACGGTGGCGGCTATTTTTTACGCTCGTTTGAAGGAGGTGACCGCATATCAGAAAGCTGAAAAAGTACAAGCCGACCCGGTTCATGGCAAAAGGATCGTATTATGACCAAGATGCCGCTGACTATGCGGTCGGCTTTATCGAGTGCCTGTGCCATACCAAAGGCACCTGGGCGAGAAAGCCCTTTGAACTGATCGACTGGCAGGAGCAGATCATCCGGGACATTTTCGGAACGCTGAAGCCCAACGGCTACCGCCAGTTTAATACCGCATATATCG
>CAZTEJ010000160.1:0-1657 GCA_964612605.1 uncultured Clostridium sp.
CGGTTGTCGTTCATGGGCAATCTCTCCTTTCTCCAAAGATAGAAGTAATATAAAACGAGCGAAAATATATTACCTCCTCACTAATAGGAGAAATACAGGGCGTTTAGCGGAACTGTTTTTTCGCAGAAAGCAAAATTTTTTAGAAAATATTTTTGAAGGGAGGTTTCCGGCAGTGTACGATGATTCCAAACGATACGAAGATGATGTTCTTTATGAAAATGAAGAACTTGATACCGAGGATGAATATGAAGCAGATGATTTCGATTACATAGTCAATGACGAGGACGAAAATGAAAACGCCCTCTGGGATGATGAAGAAGATAAAACCGACAATACTGACGAGAACAATGCCGATGAACCTTCCCGAAAGAAGCGAAAGAAAAAGGCTGTCTTTTCTGACAGCGATATCGATTCGGATGATGCTGAGTTAGATGAATATGAAAAAACACGGCGTTCACTTGCAAAGGAACAGCGCATCATTGACGAGTTGGAAGCCGATGCGAAAGAAAATCCCATTGAGGACGATGACACCGATGACGAGCAGCCGGAACGAAAGCTCCTAAAACGGGAACTGCGTGAACAGGCACTCAAACGGTTGGAGGATTCCGCCCGAACATTAAAGGACTACGAAAACCTTGTTGCGTGGTACGACCGGCTGGATGCCAACCGTCAAAGGAAAGAACGGTATCATGAACTGTTCCGAAGCGGTGATGATGTTCCCTTTGATTATGGTGCATCCGAGGACGCTCTGTATTTTCCTGACACGCTGAATGATGTACTGAGCAAGCAGGAGCGCAAGGGCGATTTCATTGATTCCGTTTTCTACTGTCCCTATGAGATACACGAGCTTGTGACAGACGGGGATATGTCCAATATCCTGCGAGAATTGAACGAAGATCAGAAATTTCTGCTGTTCCTGTGGGCATTGCGGCAGTACAGTTCCGCACGAATTGCCGATATTCGTGGACAGTCTGACCGTAATATCCGCAAGGTACGAAATACCATGATGAAAAGAATACGGAAAAAGCTGCTTGCCGCACTTACTCAAAAAGTGCAGGCAAAGCAGCCGTTGACCTTGATCGAAAAGAAATTTTTGACCGAAAATGGTGTGGATATTGAAAAAGACGCACAATAGCAGTATAATAATATAAAAACAAGTTAATTGGGTTACAATACATAGTGGAGGGGTTGGATATGAAAAACCTGTTTGAACGCACCAGTTCCCACTGGGTGCGATATAGTGAATACGAATGGAAAGAAACAGAGGACGGGACACTGTACCTGACTCCGACAAAAACGGCACAGCCGAGCATTTATGATCCGCTGACGGAATATCAGCGAATTGTTTTGGATGCCATTGACATCGGCAGAATGGGGACAAGCAAAAAGCCAGAGAGCGAAATACAGAAAGCTATCCAGCAATTTGCGGTCAAATACGGTTTGTTGGGATTGATGACCGCTTTGCCCACCACGCCGAATTTTATGGCGTATGAATCGGTATATTTGCCGAAAAACCATTTTATCAAAGAAGAAACCATGTCCACGGAAGATTATCTGAATCTGTTCTTTCCGTTTGATAAGCTGGATGTGATCAAGCGTGGCGTGGAATCCATGTGGAATATCGAAAATGACCGTGCAATGATGGCACTTGCTATGA
>CAZTEJ010000161.1:0-1651 GCA_964612605.1 uncultured Clostridium sp.
CCGATATGGAAAAATGGTCGCTCATCGTGCGTCTGCGTCAGGATGTCAACGGCGTATTGGAAAAGGCACGTGCCGACAAGCGGATCGGCAAAGCGCTCGAGGCGCACGTCACGCTTGAAACCGCCGACGAAACCCTGAAAACCGCCTGTGCGGATGTCAACTTGGCGGAAATTTGTATTGTTTCCGCCGTCGATTGGAGCGCTCCCGAGGACGGTGCCGAGGTGGCAAACGGCGAAAACCTCCCCGCGCTGACCATCGGCGTTTCCGAAGCCAAGGGTGAAAAGTGCCCGCGCTGTTGGATGCATTCTTTGCGTTCCAACGCCGAGGGTCTGTGCCCCCGTTGTGCCGCGGTTCTGGCAACAATGGATATCGAACTGTAAGCATTTTGTCGCTCATTTTTGGGGAACGGATTCTCACGTCGGGCTCCGCCCTCCTCAGAATGACAAACAAGGTAGTCTCCTCGCTGTCATTGCGAGGAGCGAAGCAACGTAGCAATCCGTCCACCCGATCAGTCAAAGGGCAGCCGTCAAAAAACGGCTGCCCTTTTTGTGTATTTCGCACAGAAAATTCTTGTTGCACACGCGCGTTTTCGGCGCTATAATAAAGAATGGAAAAAAACCGAAAAGGAGTAATACCATGCCTCAACAAATGATGGATGCGCTTGTCAAAACCGAGGCCGGCGTCGGCCTGACCCTTATGAAAATGCCCGTTCCCGTCGCAGGGCCCGGTGAAGTGCTGATCAAAGTACACAAAACCGCCATCTGCGGCACGGACGTCCATATCTACAACTGGGAGCCTTTCGCCCAACAGCACATTAAGCCGCCCATGATCATCGGCCACGAGTATGTCGGCGAGATCGCCGCCCTCGGCGAGGGTGTGACGGGTTTCCACGTCGGCCAACGCGTCAGCGGCGAAGGTCACATTACCTGCGGTCATTGCCGCAACTGTCATAACGGCAATATTCAATGGTGCAAAGATACCGTCGGTGTCGGCGTCGACCGCGACGGTGCATTCGCCGAATATCTGGTCATTCCCGCACAAAACGTCATCGCCATCGACGAAAGCTTGGACGAGGAAGTCGTTTCGTTCTTCGACGCATTCGGTAACGCCACGCACACCGCGCTGATGTGGAACCTTGTCGGCGAAGACGTGCTCATCACGGGCGCAGGCCCGATCGGCATTATGGCCGCCGGCATCTGCAAATATGCGGGCGCGCGCCGCGTCGTCATCACCGATTTGAACGACTATCGTTTGGATTTGGCACGGAAAATGGGCGTCGACGCCGCCGTCAACACGGGACGCGAAGACCTGCAGGAGGTCATGAAACGGCTCAACATCGTCGAGGGCTTCGACGTCGGCCTCGAAATGAGCGGCAACGGGCACGCCTTCACGCAAATGCTCTCCGTCATGCGCACGGGCGGCAAGATCAGCCTTTTGGGACTTGGCAACAAGCCGATCAACGTGGACATGAACTACATCATCGGCAAGGGTCTGACGTTGCAGGGCATTTACGGCCGCAAAATGGACAACTGGCACCAGATGAGCTATATGGTGCAGGGCGGTCTGGACATGACCCCCGTCATCACGCACCGTTTTCACTACACCGAGTTCCAAAAAGGATTTGACGCCATGCTCAGCGGAAAATCCGGCA
>CAZTEJ010000162.1:0-1633 GCA_964612605.1 uncultured Clostridium sp.
TGCTGGGCAACCGGCGTATCAAGGACAATTTAACATCGGCTCTTCAACAGGGAAAGATTGCGCATTTTTACCTGATCTCCGGCCCGGAAGGGTCGGGAAAGCATACGCTCAGCCGTCTGCTCGCGGCGGCCGCCATGTGCGACGCAGCGGAAAAGCCGTGCCTGCATTGCGAAAACTGTCGAAAAATCCTTGCCAATGTCCACCCGGACGTGATTACCGTAGAGGATCCGCAACATAAGGCCGTGCCTGTGCGCATTGTGCGCCAAATGCGCGAGGACGTGTTCGTCCGCCCGAACGAGGGCGATCGAAAGGTATACGTTTTTCCGCAGGAATTGGGCACGGAGGGGCAAAACGCCCTGCTGAAGATCTTGGAAGAACCGCCGCCATACGCGATCTTTCTTCTGCTGACCGACAATCCCGACAAAATTCTGCCCACGGTGCGCTCGCGCTGTACGGAGCTGAAAATGCAGGCATTGGACGACGATATTCTGCGCCCCGTCCTGCAAAAAGAATTTCCGCAAGCAACGGCCGACTCAATTGACGCCGCCATGCGCCGCGGCGGCGGATTTCTCGGACAGGCGCGTGATTTATTGCGCGGCGATGCCGATCTGCCGCCGCAGACGGTCGATTTTGTGCGTGCGCTGTGCAAAAAAGACGCGCTTTTGCTCACGCGCACCCTCGTCCCAATGGAAAAACAAAAGCGCGACCAACTCATTCCCCTCCTGCGGCAATGGACGCAGATCGTGCAGGGAGCGCTGATCGTTCGTTGCGGCGGACAAAGTCCGTCGCCGCTGTCGCAGGAACTGGCGCACAGCCGCGCACCTGCCGAGCTCAATGCCGTCATCGGCCATCTGCAAAAATGCGCCGACTACGCGCAGGGCAATGTTTCCCCCGCCGCGATCTGCGGCTATCTGTGCTGGGCGCTGCGCTGAAAACATCAATCCGTTCGCCGAAAGCGACGCTCTTTCGGTGATTTTATCGATAAGGAGAACCAAATGGAAGAACTGACTAACGAACAGTCCGTGCCGGAGCAGGTGGAAGTGGTAGATATCCAATTCCGCCCCGGCCAGAAAATATACTTTTTCGACCCGGCGGGCGCGCAGTATCGCCCGGGTGACCACGTTATCATCGATACCGCCCGCGGCCCGGAGTACGGCACCTGCGCCGGCGGAAACCACATCATCCCCGGGCGCGATGTCGTGACGCCGCTACGCGCCGTTTTACGCGCCGCCACCGCGCAAGACGAAAAGATCGTCGAGGAAAATCGCGCGAAAGAAAAGCGCGCACACGAAATTTGCCTGCAAAAAATCGCCGAGCACGGCTTGGATATGCAGCTAGTGTCCGCCGAATGCGCTTTCGACGGCAGTAAAATCCTCTTTTTCTTCACCGCTGACGAGCGCGTGGATTTCCGCGAACTGGTGAAAAATCTGGCATCTGTGTTCCATACGCGCATTGAGCTGCGCCAGATCGGCGTGCGCGACAAGGCAAAGATGGTCGGCGGACTGGGCATCTGCGGACGGCCGTTCTGCTGCGCCAGCTTCCTCGACGATTTTCAGCCGGTTTCCATCAAAATGGCAAAAACACAGTCGCTCAGCCTCAATCCGACCAAAATTTCCGGCACCTGCGGACGGCT
>CAZTEJ010000163.1:0-1625 GCA_964612605.1 uncultured Clostridium sp.
GTGCGCTTGTAGGGCGTGCGCAGATAAATGTCGAAGCCTATGCCGTCCTCCATGGGTACTCTCTGATAGCCGTCACAGGCAAAGAAGCCGTCCTGACGGGCAAGCTGTTGCAGTACGCCGATCTCCTGCTCGGTATCGGCGGCACGCTGCTGAAAATAGGCCTCTGCTTCCGTATCATCCTTGATAACACCGGCAAGCTGTAGGGCTTTCACCTGGTTTTGCGAGGACGGAACGGAAATGATCTTTATAATATATTTTTGGTCTGATCCTTTATCAATTGCCGGACAGCAACGGACACCGTGATGCATAGAGATGGGGTCTCCCATCATAAAATTGTCCAGCAATGGCGAAATGAGCTTAACTTCAGACACAATTATCGCCTCCTTTTATGCTTACTCTATATGATAAATTATTTTTGCCAAAAAAGCAACAAGTTTGTTGTTGTTTTCTCGGGAAAGAAATGATATAATAGGCAAAAGAATTGATTTTACTGAAAGGACGGAGCAATATGAGTAAGATTATTTGTGAAGTTTGCGGAACTTCCTATCCGGATACGGGGACACAATGCCCCATTTGCGGCTGTGTTCGTTCGGCAGAGGTCGTTACCGCGGATGAGACAGAGCAGGAAAGCAGCTATACATATGTAAAAGGCGGCCGGTTCTCCAAATCCAATGTGCGCAAGCGCAATAAAGAAAATGCTCAGGCACCTGAGAAAAAGGAAAATTCCGGCATGAGCAAGAAGTCCCTGGGGCTGATCATTGTTCTGCTTTGCCTGATCGTCATTGTCAGTGCGATGATCATATATGTGCTCATAAGCTGGAATCGACACCAAAATGATACGAACAACACCCAGACAACTACGCAACCGGTTGCAGTCGAATGCACCGGCCTGACCCTTTCCAGAAAGAGCATTACCCTGACCTCCGAGGGCGAGGTTTGGCTTTTGGAGGCTACGCCTTCTCCGGCAGATACGACAGATACAGTCATATTTACCAGCGACGACGATGCGGTCGCCACGGTGACCCAGACCGGTAAGATCACATTTGTGGGGGAGGGTGAAACGGATATCACCGTCACTTGCGGCACTTTTATTACCCAGTGCCATGTGACCTGTGAGATGGAACCAGCTACCACCGAACAGCCCACCGTTCCGCCTGAGGGAATCCAGCTCAACCGCAGATCCATCACGGCAGATTTTGAAGGCTATAGCTGGGTGCTTTACAGTGGTAAAGTCCCCATGGATGAGATCACATGGCGGACGGACGATCCTGCAGTCGCTACGGTCGAGGCCGGAACGGTCACGGCTGTTGGCGAGGGACAGACCACGATCTATGCCGAATATAACGGTGTGACCGCAAGCTGTACCATTACCTGCGATTTCACTGAGCCCACAGAGGACGAAAGTGGCAACGGCGAAACGCCGGTACAGTCAAATGGCGACTTGAAGATCTACACGGATTGGAATACTGTTCCTTATGATGAATATGAAAAATGCTATGATGTGACTATGTCCATAGGGCAGAGCTTTGGTTTCTACCTGAAAACCAAACTGGATGCGAGTGCACAGGAGAATGTCACATGGTCTATCGTCAGCGGTGAGGAATATATCACATTGGATGGAAACA
>CAZTEJ010000164.1:0-1609 GCA_964612605.1 uncultured Clostridium sp.
TCGGGCTGGAGTATTCCCTGAATGAGGAATATAGGAAAAATGCGGTGTGGCTCATGTCGGAAGATGCCTATCATCGCCTGCGCAGGATCCCCCATTACCGGGGCCATGGCCTGTGGCGACAGAATCTGGCAGAAGGGGAGCCGGTGTCCCTGTTCGGCTATCCTATTTACATTTGTAAGGCGCTGGATGATGTTGTTCCCGGCGGCATCCCGGTTCTCTTTGGCGATTTCAGCTACTTCTGGATCGGAGACCGGGGAAAGCGTGTGGTCAAGCGGCTGGTGGAACGGTATGCCGACCGGGGACAGGTGGCATTTCTCACAACAGAGCGTGTGGATGCCAAGCTGGTACTGCCTGAGGCGGTAAAGATGCTGAAGGTCAGCGGCACACTTGCTGAGGATAGCAGAGAATAACCCAACCGGGGAGGGCAGCTTGCTGCGGTCTGCTCTCCCCACCACTGGAAGGAGTAGCCATGACACTGCAAGACAAAATCGCCGTCAACAATCTGCGGCTGGAAGGATACCGGCCATCTGAAATTGCTGTCAGGCTGGGATTACCTGCCGGAACGGTTCGGTCGTATATTCACCGGCATCCGGACATTCCCGGCACCAAAGCCTGCAAGAATTGTGGCAGACCGTTGATACAAACAAAAGGCCGCCGGGAGAAGAAATTCTGCTCAGATGCCTGCCGCATGGCCTGGTGGAATGGCCACAAAGAAGAAGTCAACAGGCAAGCTTTTTATGCACTAACTTGCCAGAACTGTGGAAAGGAGTTTAAAAGTTATGGAAACCAAAATCGGAAATACTGCTGCCGGGACTACTATCTTGCCTCCCGGCGGCGGGGATAAATATGCCCCGGATACTCTTATGTGTTATCGGACTTCCCTGGCGCTGTACCGAAATTTGGTGGATAGCGGAGAACTGGGCAAAGAGGCATATTGTCATATCCGCACCATCCTGAACAAAAAATACGGCTTTTCTTCGGGCAGTATTTTCGCAGAATGTGCTTGATATTCTTCCCGGTCAGAGCGAATATGTGGTACACCCAAATGATACAAGGAGGAAAATCAATGGAACGAATTGTGACGCAGGTGCAGTTTCCCGGCATCCATGCACAGAAATACAAGCGTGTGGCCGCCTATGCCCGGGTCTCCAACGGCAAGGATGCCATGCTTCACTCTTTGTCCGCTCAGGTCAGCTATTACAGCGATTTGATTCAAAAGCACAAGGGCTGGCAATATATGGGCGTATACGCAGATGAAGCTCTGACCGGTACAAAGGACAACAGAGAAAACTTCCAAAGGTTGCTTACAGATTGCCGTTCCGGGGTTGTGGATATGGTCATCACCAAGAGCATTTCCCGCTTCGCCCGGAACACTGTGACCCTGCTGGAAACCGTGCGGGAGCTGAAAACGCTGGGGGTGGATGTGTTTTTCGAGGAACAGAACATCCATTCCCTTTCCGCAGACGGCGAACTGATGCTGACGATTCTGGCCAGCTATGCCCAAGAGGAGAGTCTGTCCGTCAGCGAGAATTTGAAATGGCGAGTGCGCCAGAATTTTGAAAATGGGATGCCTTGGAACGGCACGATCCTCGGATACCGCTACGACCAT
>CAZTEJ010000165.1:0-1607 GCA_964612605.1 uncultured Clostridium sp.
TAGCAGCCGGTTTTCACGATGCGCCCTTCCTGGATCAGAGCCAGATTGCTGGTGCCCCCGCCGATGTCCATATGAAGCACCGTTTTTCCGGTTTCGGCGGAATAGCCCACCGCCCCGGAACCCTTGGCCGCCAGAACGCTTTCCAGATCCGGCCCCGCCGTGGCCACCACGAAGTCCCCCGCCAAATCGGAAAGGGCCTGGGAGACCTGCCGGGCATTTTCCTTCCGGCTGGTCTCTCCGGTGACGATGATGGCCCCGGTGTCCACCTGGTCTCTGGTGATGCCCGCCCGGCGGTATTCTATTTCCACCAAATCCCGCAAAGCGTCCCCATCCACAAGGCTGTCCCGGATCAACGGGGTAAAATGAACGGGGCTTTCGTAGCGGATCCGCCGCCCCGTAATGTCCAATTCCGGCACAGCGAAAGCGGAGGCCCGGTTTTCCACCGTCAGTTCCGACACCACCATTTGGGTGGAAGTGGTGCCCACGTCCAGCCCCACACTGGTTAGGGTCTTACCCACGGCCGGTCACCTCTTCCAAAATCCGCCGCACCAAAAAGCCCTCCACGGCCATGGGGTTGGTGGCGCAGCAGGGGTCGGCCAGCGTGGCGGCGACGATGCTGTCGGTATTTTGCCAGATTTCCCGGGGAGGGATCCCCGCCTGAGCCAGAGTCTCCGGCAGTTCCAATTCCCGGCGCAGACGGATCAGACCGTTTTTCAGGTTCCGCACCCCGATGGTATCCGCGCTGCCCCCCAACCCTGCCGCCCGGGCAAGCTCCGCATACTTATGCCCCGCCACATGGGCGTTGCAGGAAACCACCGCCGGCAGAAGCACGGCGTTGAGCACCCCGTGGGGCACATGGAACCGGCCCCCCAAGGCGTGGGACAGGCCATGGCACAGCCCCAATCCCGCCTGGGTAAAGCTGAGCCCCGCCAAAGTGGAGGCCAGATGGACTTTCAGCCGCACCTCTTTGCGCCCGGCGTAGGAAGCGGGCAATGCGGCAAAGGCCACGGAAAAGGCCTCTCTGGCCAGAAGATCCGTGACCACCCCGGCGTTTTTCGCCACGAACCCCTCCACGGCGTGGGAAATGGCATCGAAGCCCCCCTGGGCGATGAGGGATTTGGGCAATTCCTGGAGCAGATCACTATCCAAAATGGCCGCATCCGGGCGAAGCCGGGGATCCACCAGGGGATGCTTGGCCCCCTCGTGAGTCAGGACGGCGAAATCCGTCACCTCCGACCCGGAACCGGAGGTGGTGGGGATGGCCACCAGGTCACAGCTTCCCTTGGCAAAAAAGGCCATGGCCTTGGCGCAGTCCATGGCGCTGCCGCCCCCCAGGGCGATGACCACCTGAGGGGCAAAGGCTTTGAGCCGTGCCGTCCCTTCCGCCGCCAGGGTCACACTGGGATCAGGCTGAACGCCGTCAAAAATCTCCACCTCCCCGCCGATCTGAGCCGCCACCCGGTCAGCCCAGCCGTTTTTGGCAAAAAAGGGATCCGTCACCAAAAAGGCCCGCTTGCCCCGCCAATGCGCCAATGCCGAAAGGGCCCCGGCCCCGGCATAAATTTTCGTCTTGCAGGAAAATTCCTCCAAATATCACCACCGCCTTT
>CAZTEJ010000166.1:0-1562 GCA_964612605.1 uncultured Clostridium sp.
GGAACATTGGACTCACCCTTTCGCTATTTTCCGTTGGTGTTGATTTCTCTATCGCAAGCATAACACAAGAATTTATATTTGTCAACAAAAAACATTGTTGACAGAACTTATTTTTTGCTGTATTATACTTTTGCAAAGCTCGACAGATTGAGGTGAGTCCAATGCCCCCGAAAAATACCAGCGGCACGCCGGATGGAATGCGAGAGCTTTTGAAAAAGGCGACAACGGAAATGCTTGTGCTGTTTCTGCTGCGGCAAAAGCCCATGTATACCTACGAGTTGATGGCGACGGTCGAGCGGCTGAGTGATGGCCGATTGACTTTTAACACGCTCTATCAGGTGATTTACCGTTTGCAAGGCTTTGGCTATATTACAGAAAGCAAGCGAGTTGTTTCCGATGAAAACCGGGTCAGATTGTATTTTTCTGTCACGGAAAGCGGCAGCTCCTATCTGGACGCGCTGATCGCGCAGTACCATGCCACGATCGAAGCGGTAGACTATGTTCTTTCGCTGGATCACTGGGCTGCAGAGGAGGGATCGAATGGATAACCGGTTTGAGCCGTATTTCAAGGCGCTGAAAAAAGAGCTGTGCTGTCCGCGGGAGCTGCAAAACGACCTCTTGAAACAGGCACGGCAAATGGCGGAAAACTGTTTGGAAGACTTTCCCGATGCCTCTGCTTCCACGCTCGAACAACAACTTGGTTCGCCACATGAGTTGGCCGGCATACTAATGGAGGATATAGACCCCGCAGTGCGTGCCCAATATCGACGCAGGAAACAACTGTGCAAACGCATTGCTATCGCCATTTTAGCGATTCTTTTCGTTCTTGCCGCCATGTTGAGCATCTATTATATCTGCACAGGGCTGGACGCAACCGTTACAAAGGAATCCATTCTCATCATCCATGAGGGCGGACTGATCGAGCGCTTTAACCTCTTTTAGATTTTAGGTCGGACTTTAGTCCGGAAAGGAACTGTACTATGAAAAAGTGGAGAATGCCGGTGATCTGCCTCTTGGCGTTTGCAATGATCGTCACGCTGCTCCCGGCGGCAAACGCGGTCGACGGCAAAGTCACGCGCGTAGTCACCGTGGAAGACCTCGGCGACGGATTTACGGTCGAATCGGAGATCGTTATCTATGAAACGCGGTCGACCTCGACCAAGAGCGCGACAAAGCAGGATACATACAAATATTCGGGCGATACGATTGCCGTCGTTTCCCTGACGGCCACTTTCGGCTACAATGGCAGCAGTTCGTGGGTCAACAGCAAAAGCGTCACACATGAGACCTATGACAACTGGAGCTACAGCAACGAATCTCTGACCTCCTCCGGCGGCACCGCGACCGTGACGGCAAAGTTGAAAAGCGGACTGAAAACCGTGAATGTTGATACGTCACTCAGCTGCAGCGCTACCGGCGTACTGAGCTGATAACAGCGGAGCTTTCCGCATTGTTTCTCCATCCCCCAACGCGAAAACCGGGACGTCTCTTGGCGAGACGCCCCGGTTTTTTACGGCTTGTGACGGTGTTAGAAGCTTCCGGCCTTGACATCGGCGGGGATG
>CAZTEJ010000167.1:0-1537 GCA_964612605.1 uncultured Clostridium sp.
AGCGTCATCAATGCCGCCATCGAAGCCGGCGCCCGCCGTGTTTTCCTTATTGAGGAGCCTCTGGCCGCAGGACTGGGTGCCGGACTGGATATCCGGGGCGCTTCCGGCCACATGGTGGTGGATATCGGCGGCGGCACCACGGACATCGCCGTGCTGAGCATGAACGGGGTCTCTGTGTCCTCTTCTTTGAAGGTGGCGGGTAATTATTTCGACGAAATGATCGCCCGGTATGTCCGCCGCCAGCATGGCGTGGTCATCGGCCAGGTCACGGCGGAAAATGTGAAGATCCAGATCGGCCAGGTCTATCCCCGGGACGAGGAGCGGACCATGAACGTCAAGGGTCGTGACTTTAAGACCGGTATGCCTAAGGTGGTCACCCTGACTTCCACGGAGATTTTCGAAGTCCTGCGCCGCCCTGCCCGGATGATCACCGACGAGGTGCTGGCGGTGCTGGAACAGACCAGTCCGGAACTGGTGTCCGATATCTCCGAAAACGGCATTACCCTCACCGGTGGCGGCTGCCAGATTTGGGGCATGGATCTGCTGGTGGCCGAGCGCACCGGCATCGGCTGCGTCCTGGCCGACGACCCTGACGCCTGCACCGCCTACGGTGCCGGTAAGAGCCTGGCCTGGATCAACAACATGCAGGAAGGCCCCATCAACATCGCCCGCAAACGTGCCATGCGGGGCTGAAATAGTTGACAGTTGATAGTTGATAGTTGACAGTTGACAGTTGACAATATGCTTCTGCAAAAACAATCCCGCAGGGTCGTAACAGATCCTGCGGGATTTTTTGAACTGTATTTTTGAAAAATCACATTGAAGTCTTTGCTCAAACTGAATATGAACGCATTTATAGCAAGGCTAAAGGCCGTTGTGGGACTGGGTGCTGAACTCATCCGGGATATACTGCATAATGTCTCCGACGTCACATTCTAAAATGCGACAAAAAATTTCTATCGTGTGTGTGCTAACGCTTTCGTTGCGCTTAAGACGTGTGATCTGCGCTGGGCTAATACTGTATTTTTTAATAAGGGCATATTGAGATATATTTTTCTGCTTCATAACATGCCAGAGTTTTTCATAAGAAATCACACCAAGCACTCCTTTTATACTTGACATGATAACCGAATATGGTATATAATCATATTAACCAATATCGGTTAATATGATTAGAGAGAGGGAAACTATCATGGAGAATATTACTCAGGATGTTCAATCTACCACAGAAAATACAAAATTCTGCAAACATTGTGGAGCAAAGATTCCGATGGCTGCTGTTGTTTGCACTCACTGCGGGTGCCAGGTTGAGGAAATCAAATCTGCTGAACAGCCTAATATTGTCATCAATAACACCAACACAAACACGAACGCCAACACAAATACCAATGCAAACGTAACCCCTGCAATGCTGGGAATTCATGCAAAAAACAAGTGGACAGCATTTTTGCTTTGCTTCTTTGTGGGGATTTTGGGGGCACACAAATTCTATGAAGGAAAAATTGGAATGGGCATCCTGTACCTTTGCACCGGAGGC
>CAZTEJ010000168.1:0-1526 GCA_964612605.1 uncultured Clostridium sp.
TGCAAGTGTCCGACGGCATCATTTTGTTGGCTTTGGCCGACGGCGAACCCAAAATTTTGTCGTTGAAAGAAATTTTGACCTACTACATCGCCCACCAAAAGGACGTTGTTACTCGTCGCACCAAGTTCGATTTGGAAAAGGCCGAGGACAGATACCACATCATCGAAGGTTTGGTAATTGCTTTGGACAACATCGACAGAGTTATTGCCATCATCAAGGGTAGCGACGACAAACAGTCCGCCGCTGCGGCACTGTCGGCAGAGTTTGGTTTGTCCGACCGTCAAACAAACG
Source organism: uncultured Clostridium sp. (assembly GCA_964612605.1). Lineage (GTDB taxonomy): Bacteria > Bacillota_I > Bacilli_A > RF39 > UBA660 > CAG-533. Next base: position 292 of record CAZTEJ010000168.1, read on the forward strand.
CTATTTTGGAAATGAAACTTTCCCGTTTGACGCACTTGGAAGTGGAAAGTTTGCGCAACGAATTGAAGGAACTTTCCGCACTTATTGCCGACTTGAAGGATATTTTGTCCAAGCCTGAACGAATCACGGCCATTATCAAGACGGAATTGGGCGAAATTCGTGACAAGTACGCCGAACCCAGAAAGACGGAAATTTGCACCGACTACTCGGAAATAGATATCGGCGACCTTATCGAAAAGGAAGACGTGGTTATTTCCATGACGCACTTGGGATACGTCAAACGCTTGCCCGTTTCGGAATATCACACTCAAAAGCGTGGCGGCAAGGGCGTGACGGCGCACAAACCTCGTGAAGAAGACTTTGTTGTGAACATGTTCGTTACCAACACGCACGACGACTTGCTGTTCTTCACCAACCGTGGCAAGGTGTACTGCATCAAGGGCTACGAAGTGCCCGAAGCGGAACGCACGGCTCGCGGAAGAGCAATAGTCAACCTGTTGCAGTTGGATAACGGCGAAAAGGTCACGGCGGTTATCCCCAGAAAGGAAAATGCCCGTGGCAATTTGTTCATGGCAACACGCAACGGTCTTGTGAAGAAAACCGACCTTGCGGAATTCGAAAGCATTCGCAAAACGGGCAAAATTGCCATTTCGTTGGTGGGTGACGACGAACTTATCGGCGTGGATATGACCACCGGCTACGACGAAATTTTGATGGCAAGCCACGAAGGCAAGTGCATTCGTTTTGCCGAAGAAGAAGTTCGTGCAATGGGACGTGAAGCACAAGGCGTCAGATCCATGAAGTTGGACGACGGCGACTACGTTGTGGATATGGCCGTTGCTCGCAACGGACTGGAGGTGCTCACCATTTCCGAAAACGGTTTCGGCAAACGCAGCGACTTGATCGACTACCGTTTGCAATCCCGTGCAGGAAAGGGCATCAAGGCAGGTGTGTTCAACGAAAAGACGGGCAAACTTGTCAATTTGAAACTTATCGACCCGGAAAACGACGTTATGTTGATTGCCGATAACGGTGTTGTCATTCGCATTCGTGCAAAGGACGTTTCCAAGATCGGCCGTGACACAATGGGCGTAAGAGTGATGAAATTCAAGGGCGACGCACACGTTGTTTGCGCATCCGAAAGCCCCGTTGGTTCCGAAGAAGACCAAGAAGAACAAGCAGAATAACGACGCAGGCCGTTGTACCGAAAATTTCGTGCAACGGCTCGTTGCTGT
>CAZTEJ010000169.1:0-1514 GCA_964612605.1 uncultured Clostridium sp.
CTGCCCTATGTGACCAACTCCATCGCCATCGGCATGGTGTTCGCGGCCATGTTCAATATCATCGGCCTGCGTAACGGTACCGATGGACAGCTTGCAGATACCTGGGGCATTATCAACAATGTGATCATGGCTTTCGGCGGCGAACCGATCAACTGGATCAACGCCGGTTCGAGCTATTGGGCAAATATTGTCGTCATGATCATTTATATCGTATGGAATGCCCTTCCTTTCAAGATTTTGATCCTGTTGGGCGGCTTGCAAAGTGTCAATAAGCAGTATTACGATGCTGCCAAGGTCGACGGCACGCCCCGCAGAAGAGTGTTCACCCGGATCACCGTTCCGCTGCTCTCTCCCATGATCGCCTATGTGGTCATTACCGGCTTCATCGGCGGCTTCAAGGAGTATTCCAGCATCATCGGTATCTTTGGTGACACCATGGGCCCTGTCCACGATGCCGGCCGACTCAATACCATGGTTGGCTTCATCTACGACGCTTTGGGCACCAACCAGCACGGCACCGCCAGTGCGGCCGCACTGATCCTGTTTGCCATCATTTTGGTGGTCACCATGATCAATATGCAGGTCAGCAAGAAGAAAGTGCATTACTAAGGAGGTAGAGATTATGGGAAAAAATACAATGTCTACCATGCACGCCAGGGATCTGCAGCAGACCACGGCCACTCAGCGGGTCATGAGCACGCTGGTCAAGATCGGCACCTATGCATTTTTGCTCATCATGGCACTGATCGTGCTGTTCCCGTTCTACTGGATGATCATTTCCTCCCTGAAGACCGAGGCTGAATACCGGCAGGCCATGCCTACCTTCTGGCCGAAGGTGATGGTGTTCCATAACTATGTGGAGGCATTCTCCGCGGCAAGCCTGGGCAGACTGTTCATGAACACCCTGTTCGTGGGCGTGGTCTCCACCATCTTGTCCCTTATCATCACCGTGCTGTCTGCGTTTGCATTCGCCCGTTTGGAGTTCAAGGGCAAGGATATGATGTTCGGTGCGCTGCTGGCGACCATGATGATCCCCGGCGAGTTGTTCACCATTACCAACTACATCACCATTAACAACATGGGCTGGATGAATAGCTTCAAGGCTTTGATCGTCCCGTTCCTGGTCAGTGTGTTTTATATTTACCTGCTGCGGCAGAACTTCCTGCAGATCCCCAATGAGCTGTATTTGGCGGCCAAGGTGGACGGTACTTCCGATTTGAAGTACCTGTGGAAAGTCATGGTGCCGCTGGCATTGCCGACCCTGATCTCCATCACCATCTTAAAGATGATGGGCGCGTGGAATACCTATATTTGGCCGAAATTGGTCGCCAACGACGATGCGCACCAGCTCATTACCAACGGCTTGCGTAACGCCTTTACTTCCACCTCCGGCCAGACCAACTACCCGGTGCAGATGGCGGCCGTTGCTATCGTTTCCGCACCGCTGTTCTTGGTGTTCCTGTTCCTGCGTAAGTATATCATGGCTGGCGTGAGCCGCAGTGGTATCAAGGGTT
>CAZTEJ010000170.1:0-1509 GCA_964612605.1 uncultured Clostridium sp.
CTTATGAATCGACACTACAAAATGTCCGTTGCTTTGGATGTGGATGACCTGCTGCTCGAATGCATTCCCTATGCCATCCGTCTGGCCAACGAAAAATACCGCATGGAGCCGCCGCTTTCCATTCATGAGGTCGATCGTTGGGGGCGCTTGGGAAACCGCGCGGATGTGATCTTCGAGTATTTCAACGATCCGACTTTTTATGAAAATCAGCCCATCATCCCCGGCGCAAAGGAATTTGTCCGCAAGCTGACCCGAATCGCGGAGGTTTTTATTTCCACGTCCATTCCACCGGAGTTCATGGGCATCCGCGCCAAGCGGCTGATGAAAGAATTTCCCGAGATACCGGCGGAAAACATCTACATGGGCAGTCGCAAGGATAAAATCAGCGTCGACGTCCTGTTCGACGACGGTATGCACAATGTGTTCAAATCCAATGCCAAGTACCCCATTTTGATGCGCCGCCCGTGGAATCAGGATGCCACAGGCATGCTGTCCGTGAACAATTATGACGAATTTTTGAAACTGTTGGAGGTCATCATCAAGAGCAATTCCTCTCTGGAAGACCCGGTGCTGAAGCATCCGTGCATCGTGTGCTTGGTCGGCCCGTCCGGCAGCGGCAAGACCAAAGTCGCCGGAAAGCTCATGACCATGACGGATAAGTTGGAAAAATTGCAATCGTACACCACAAAAGACCCCACCAGTCTGAAAGAAAACGACTGGTATAATTACGTGTCCGCAGAGGAATTTCGCAGGATGTTGGACGAGAATCGGCTTTTTGAGTCCACCATGTACGCAGGTCACGGCTTCGGCTCGAAAAAGTCCGATGTTTTGAACATCCTGAAAACCGGGAAAAATGTCCTAACGACGATGGATATCTGTGGTGCAATGGCTTTGAAATGCCATTTCGACAATGTGGTGACCATCTACATCAAACGGGATCGAAAGTCGCTGATTGAGTCCATTTTGAAGAAAAATTCCACCATTCAAGATAAGACCAACCGAATTTTGGCCATCGACGCGGAAAAGAACAACATTCCCTTGTGCGATTATGTGGTTTACAACCATTCCTACGCGGAGGCGGCCGAGGAAATACTGAAAATTCTGGGCGTCTGACCCGTGGCCGCCGTCGTTGCTTTTCGGTCTCGGCGTATCATGAAAAGAAAAAAGGGGGGGCAATGCCATGCGCGAATACGAGATGGTGCGGGAAATTCAAAATCTGTGCCGAAATAACCAAATGCGGGATGTTTTCTTTGAGGAAGTGCAGACCGACGACCCGGAAAGCTATGTCCGCGGCCTGCTGAAAGGGGATAATCTCACCCTGACGGTCGAGCGCCGCCCGGACGGCGGCGTGACGGTTTACGCCTCCTGCGATACCCTCACGCAGAAATTCATCTTTACGCCCATTTGAACGATACAACGATTCCCCCTGCCCGACCGGGCGGGGGGAATGTCAAAAGGCGGCAAATTTGCCGCCTTTTGTTAAAACTCGATATAGAAATGGAATGTACT
>CAZTEJ010000171.1:0-1507 GCA_964612605.1 uncultured Clostridium sp.
GTTCGTGCCGGAAAATGCTTTTGTTTGCCGTGCTGACCTCTGCCAGCCGCACGGTAGCCGGGATAACCGCATCCATAACGGGCAAATGTTTTCCGAAGTTTTCTTTCACAGCCCGAACGGTATCCCTGCGAAAATTCGTTTCGTTGGCCATGGTGAGAAATACGCCGCCAATTTTCAGTTTGGGATTGATCTGCCGCTTGACCTGCTGGACAGTGCCGATCAGCTCCGTCATATCCTCTGCAGCCAGATAATCCGCCTGCACGGGAATAAGCACATAATCTGATGCTGCCAGTGCATTGATGACCAACATTCCCAGAGAGGGGCGGCAATCCAGCAGTACATAATCATAGTCCTTCTTCACACTGTCCAGATATTGCCGAAGCACCGTTTCCCGGCTCATAACATTCACCAGCCCCACTTCCACCGCAGACAGAACACGGTTGCCCGGAACATAGTCAAAGCCTTCATGGTGGTGCAAAATTTCCGTGTGTTCGGCAATTTCCTTACCGGACACCACATCGTTCATCACATCTCCGAGGGTATGAGGTAGTTCATGGGGCTTTCGCTGACCCAGCATCTTACTCAGATCGCCCTGGGGGTCTACATCCAGAAGCAACACCTTCTTTCCTTGTAGAGCCAGTCCTGCACCGATGCAGTAGACACTGGTGCTTTTCCCTACGCCGCCTTTTTGGTTGGCTACGGAAATCACTTTTGTTTTCGCCATAGTAGGTTGATTCCTCCTTTCAAAGATTTAGCCGCCCACGGCGAAGCAAGCGGCTATGTATGGGCATCAAAAAAGCCGCCTATTCGTTTTACGGAATAAGCGGCCTATGTAGTATAGTTATGGAATTTAGCTAATTAAAGGGAAGATATTTTTAGGATTAGTTCATCCACGCAGTCAGTATAACGCCCTTGCTGTTGTAGCTTGTTTTTGAAATGAATCAGAGAAAAAAGAATGGTTCGGACTTCATCACTGGTTATGGATAGGTAAAATTTTTGTTTTTTCACTGTAAAAGCCTCCTTTTAATCACAGCATAGCACCCATTCGCATTCCTTGCAAATCTACAAAACAGATAAAATCTATCCAGTTATGACAGATTCTATCAAACTGTTTCAAGATAAGCAAATTGTATGTTTATACAGGTTCCTACAAACTGACGAAGTAGCGAGATATGTGTTACATCCACTAAAAACCGATCTCTGGTTGTCCTATTGATTAACAGATTGGGGGCAAAAATGGGGCAAAATCGGGCGGTTGTCCTATCATTAACAGGTAAAAATTGTTTCAAAAACGGTCAAAATTGACGAAATTTAGCAAAACACTACCAAACAAAATAATACAGAAAAATCCCGGAAAATCGAGATTTTCCGGGATTTTGGATCGTATTGCGTTGGAAATACAGGCGAAATCAGCGCTTGGAGAACTGAGGCGCGCGACGGGCGGCTTTGAGGCCGTACTTCTTTCTTTCCTTCATTCTGGGGTCGCGGGTCAGGAAACCGGCGGCCT
>CAZTEJ010000172.1:0-1505 GCA_964612605.1 uncultured Clostridium sp.
GACCTGGGGCGTGCCCTCCGGGGTCATGCCGGTGGCGTAGCCGGAGGAAGAAAGGTCGGTGAGGGTGGTCAGAATGTCCGAAAGGGCCGTTTCTTCCCCATCCAGGAGCCACTGAACCTCCGTGGTGACATTGCCTTCGTCATCGGTGGTTTCTGTCTCCTGCCGGGTGAAATCATAGTCTGTGTCATCCAGGGTTATGGTGACGGTGTCCACCGTGTCCCAATCCATCCGCAGCACATCCGCAGGCAGCAGATCGGCGGTGGAGGTGTAGCGCAGGCTCTGGCGGAAGCTGTCATCCACGGAGTAGACCATGGTGGTTCCCGGAAGCAGCACATAGCAGCGGCCATCGTCGGCAGCGCTGACGGACAGGGTGTAGGCAAGGGAACTGTTGTCCCAGATGGAAATGGCCAGTTCCGGGTCATCCAGACCGTAGGCGGCCAGATCCTGGGCATCGTAGTTTTCGCACTGGGCCAGATTCAGATTGGTGACGCTGCGGATGAGGGACTGGGCCTTGGTAGGATCCAGGGCGGTGTCTTCCCAGAACCACACATAATCGTCGGAATAGGTGCGGCCGCTTTCCGGATCATAGGAAAGGGTGTAGCTTCCCTCGGGAGTCTTGACGGTCATGGCCGTGACCTGCTCCACCTGGGGCAGCTCCTGGGCGGCCAGAAGATCGTACAGGTCATACTGGAAGGGCTCCAAAATGGCGCTGTCCACCAGATAGGCCTTCCCGTCGCCGATGCTGAAATACCGCTGGCCGCCCATGGTGGTCTCAATGCCGATGGCCAGGTCGTAGGTTTCACCGGCTGTGATGGAAATGGTGCATACGGGAATCTCCAAACCGTAGGTGTCCCAATTTTCGATGTTTTCAATGGTTTTGTAGGAATCCACCGAAGAAAGGGTTTCAAAAATGGCATCCAGATAGGCGCTTTCCACCGGGAATTTGCTGTTTTCCCGGTAGACCCAGGTGCCGTCCTCTTTGTCAAAGGCCAGTTCTTCACTGTATTCCCACTGCACGGAGGTGACGGCGTCGACATCCAGCGTGAAGATGGTGGTGGTAGAAACCACATCTTCCTGGGCGCTGGGATCCACCGTTATCAGGGATGCCAGCCAGGTGCCGCCGCACAGGGCCAGCAGGGTGATCCCCAAGATCAAAAGCTTTTTGCCACGGTTCATTTGCGCTTCCTCCTTACCCAGATGAAAATACCCAGCGCCAGGCAACCGGCGGGGATGACCGCCAGCACCAGGGTGGTCAGGGCCGAGGCGGTGCTGCTGTCCAGGGTCAGATATTCCTGATCCAGGGACTTGGCGTGGATGGAAATGCTGCTTTCCCCGCTGCCGCACAGGTAGTTCAGGGTGTTCAGGAACAGATCCTGGTTGCCGCCGGAGGACATGGAATTGCTGCTGTCGTCCACCAGAGCCCCGGAACTGAACCAGAAGATCTGGGAAGTGATGTTGTCATCGATTTCCTGGGAAATGGCCACGGCCAGGGCAAAGGGGCCGTC
>CAZTEJ010000173.1:0-1503 GCA_964612605.1 uncultured Clostridium sp.
AAGAAGATTGAAGCTGAAGCTGTCGGTGTCATCTATGCCCGATATAGTAGCCACTCCCAACGAGATATCAGCATTGAGCAGCAGATTGCAAAGGATCAGGAGCTTGCAGCGGAATACGGAATCCGAATAGCAAGCATCTATGCAGATCGTGCCGTTTCGGGGCGTACCGATAAACGGAAAGAGTTCCAGAAAATGCTACGGGAAATACCCAAGCTGGGAGTTAAATATGTCATAGCATGGAAGTCAAACCGCATGGGGCGTAATATGCTCGAGTCGATGATAAACGAAACCCGATTACAGGATATGGGTGTCCGGGTTCTGTATGTGGAGGAAGATTTTGACGATACCGCCGCTGGCCGCTTTGCCGCCCGGTCAATGATGAATGTCAATCAGTTCTACTCCGATGCAATGTCTGAGGACATCCGGCGTGGTCTGATGGATAATGCGGCAAAGTGCATGGTCAACGGCTCACTGCCTTTCGGTTATCGCCGGAGCAAAGATGGTTATTATGAAATCGATCCGGAGAAAGCGGAAATTGTTCGTGAGATTTTCAAGCGGTTTTTGCATGAGGAAAGTTTTGCGGATATTGGCCGTGACCTGAACGGAAGGGGTATTCGCACAAAACGGGGCAATCCATGGAACAAGAACAGCTTCCACCGTATCCTTTCCAACGAAACATACATAGGCGTGTATTCCTATTCCGGTATCCGCAAAGAAAACGGTGTTCCGGCCATCATAAGCAAGGAGGTGTTCTACGCAGCACAGGAGCGGCTCAAGACGAAGCCTAATCCCGTGGGGCGTCATCGTATGAATAGTGATTATCTGTTGACAGGCAAATTGTTCTGCGGTCATTGTGGCTCACCGATGGTGGGGATCAGCGGCACCAGCAGAACCGGCGATAAGCATTACTACTACTCTTGCCAAAAGCACCGCTTGGAGAAAACCTGCGATAAGAAAAACATTCAGAGGGATTACCTTGAGCGGCGTGTGGTTGAGAAGATCAAAGAGAGTCTTATGGACGATCATGTTATCGAATGGTTACTGGATGGGTATGAAGAATTTGCCGCCAAGACTCGCACAGAGTCCTTGCTCGCTACTTATGAGCAAGAACTCGAGGAAGTGAAAAAGTCCCTAAAGAACATTATGCGTGCGATTGAGCAGGGCATTTTCACTGATACCACAAAAGACCGTTTGGAAGAGCTGGAGCAGGAGCGAAGAACTCTTGAAGAAAATATCTGCATGGAAAAATCCATGATGGTAGACACGCCAAGGGAACATATCCAATTTTGGCTTGATTCGTGGCGTAACGGCGATACCGAAGATCGAAAAACCATGGAACGGATGATTGACACCTTTGTAAAAGCTGTATATGTCTACGATACGCCCAATGGACCTCGTGGCAAGATTGTCTGCAACTACACCGGCAAGAACAGCGAACTTGAACTTTCTTTGTCCGATCTCGAAAATATCGAAAATCTGGACACGGTGGGTGGTTCGTATAAA
>CAZTEJ010000174.1:0-1495 GCA_964612605.1 uncultured Clostridium sp.
AATTATGAAGAAGATGATAGAGGAATAAGAATAAGTTATTTAGGAGATTCATTTAAACTAACTACTAAACCAGAACATAAAGAAATATATGAGAAATTAGTAAGAAAACCGGAAAGTAATACCTTATCCCCCGCAGCACTAGAAACACTTGCTATAATCGCATATAATGGTCCCATAACCAGAATAGAAATAGACGAATTAAGAGGAGTTTCCTCAGTATTTATTATACGTAAATTACTAGCAAAAGATTTAATAAAAGTAACAGGAAAATCAGAATTACCTGGAAAACCAAACTTATATGAAGTTACAAATATGTTTTTAGATTACTTTGGACTTGCAACAATCAATGATTTACCTAAACTAAATAAAGAAGAAACCAATAATAATCAAGAATTATATGCAACAATTTACAAAGAAGATTAAAAAAATGATACAAATATAGAAATATATGATATAATATATTTGTAGTTTTGCTTGTGTGGCGGAATTGGTAGACGCGCTGGACTCAAAATCCAGTGTTAGCGATAACGTGTGGGTTCGAGTCCCACCACAAGCACCAAGATTGAATAGGATACTCGAACTTTTCGAGTTTAATAAATAACCTAATCTAGAAATAGATTATTTTTTATTATAAAAAAATTATTTATACATAAAATACAAATATAATTCATTAAACAAAAAAACGAGCAACACCCGTTTAATAAGACTATATAACCCTAGCAAAAAAATTATATATTAGTTCTTCTTTAATACTTTAACTTGATCTAAATCATTTTGCATATTTTTAATAATATCGTTAAAATCAATAAAATCATTTTGATTTTCAACTTGAACTCTATTACAGAAAAATAACGTTCCTTGCCCAACTAATATTCCTATTTCAAAACCAGTATTTCCAAATTTTATTTTATAAATATTTCCAAAATCACATTTAGTTGGATAAATACAATTATTACTCGCATATCTTTCTATTCCATCATACAATAAATTTAAATTATCAACTTGTTCTGCATCTTCCATAGAAATTTCATCAGGAAAATATAACCAATCATCATCAGAAAAATTTGAGTGTTCAATAGTAAACCTATCAAGCCAATTTATATAATCAGTATTAGATAACATTTCTTGAATTTTAATCTTTTTAGAATTAACTTTTTTCAAATATTCATCAATCCATTTTCTCATCATTTCTTGACCTTCAGATGTATTCATTTCTTTTAGTATTCTTTCTTTATCAATCATATTAAGCAATTACTTTCTTAGTAAATTTATTATAATGAAAAAGCTGAAGATTGTCAAACCATTATCTTAATTATAGTTTTAATATAAAAGTTATTCCATCATACTGGAATAACTTTACAAAAAATGTATATAATAGTATAATGTAATTGAGGTGATTTATAATGTTAATCAGGGAAAAATATTTATCTAAAATTAGAAGTTTTTATCATACTGAATCATTAATAAAAATTATATATGGAATGAGAAGAAGTGG
>CAZTEJ010000175.1:0-1493 GCA_964612605.1 uncultured Clostridium sp.
GCTTGTGGCCGGGCAGGTCGGTGCCATACCGGCTGGTGTCCTGGGCCACCACGATCAGCTCCTTCACGCCGGAAGCGGCCAGCATCCGGGCTTCGTAGAGCACATCGTCCAGACTGCGGCTGCGATACTTGCCCCGCAGATAGGGAATGATGCAATAAGCGCAACGGTTGTCACAACCTTCTGCGATCTTGATGAAGGCATAATGTTCGGGGGTGGTGACGATGCGGCCGGTCTCCTGCTCCGGGGCATCGATGGAGCCGAAGTCCGAAACCGTTTCTCCGGCCAGCAGCTTTTCGATGGCGGGGACGATCTCGGTGTAGCTTCCGGTGCCCAAGATGCCGTCCACTTCCGGCATTTCCGTCATGATCTCCTGCTGATACCGCTGGGACAGGCAGCCGGTGACCAGAATTTTGCCCACCAGGCCCTCTGCTTTCAGTGCAGCGGTCTGCAAAATAAAGTCAATGGCCTCCGATTTTGCCGAATCGATGAATCCGCAGGTGTTGATGACCACCACGTCGGAACCAACGATATCCGCTTTGACGGTGTGACCCGCCTCCTGGACCCGATACATCATTCGCTCGCAGTCCACCTGATTCTTGGCGCAGCCAAGGGAAATAAAACCAATATTTGCCATAATTTCAGAATTCCTCCAGATAATCTTCTGTTTCGAAGGAAAGATCGTTCAGTACCCGCCGGATGGTGCCATAGCTGTGCCCCCGGCGAAGCAGGGCATCCACTGCCCGTTTGATTTGTTTGTCATCGGAGTCCCTGTCCAGCCGGGAGCGAAGGAAGGCTTCGATCTTTTCTTCCTGATCGGGGTAGTCTTCCAGAGTCTCGTCCCAGTATTCTTTGGGGATCCGTTTTTCGTAAAGAGCCTGTCTGGCACGCTGAAGGCCATAACCTTTGGCAATGCAGGAATGTACCACCTGTTCGGCGGTGTTCCGGTCGTCCACCAGGCGCATGTCCTCCATCCACTGTACCGCTTCTTTGGCCTGTGCCGGGTCTTCCCCCTTGCGCACCAGGCGGCTTTCCAGATCCTTTTTCGATACGTTGGTGGCCGAAACGATGCGAACCGCCCGCATTTTGGCGGACATCTGCCCGGCGGCAGCTTCCAGCCGGGCAAATTCTTCGTCAGATAGTTCTTTTCCGGCATAGAGGCCAAAATCCTCCACTGTCTGCCGGTAAAGCCCTTTCCGGGTTCCGTCAGAAAAGGTGACCCAGTACCTGCCCATCCGGTCGGGGGTGGTTTTTAGGGCATCAATCCTCATCGTCGAAGTCGTCAGCGCTGACGGCTACTGCCTTCTCGGCCACCTTGGCAGGGGCCTTGGGTGCGGCCAAGCTGGCACTCATCAGCTTTTCCCGCACCTGGGCTTCCACGGAAGCGGCGATTTCGGGATTGTTCATCAGGTATTCCTTCACGGAATTGGCGCCCTGGCCAATGCGCTCGTCGCCCATGGAGAACCAGGAACCGGACTTCTGCACGATGTCATACT
>CAZTEJ010000176.1:0-1491 GCA_964612605.1 uncultured Clostridium sp.
AGCAGAATAAAAGCGACTTTGACAGCTTCACCGCAATTATCCGTAAGTATGTGGGAATAACGGAACTGACACCGACAATCGTAAATGAATTTATCAAGAAAATCGTTATCCATGCACCGGAAAAGAGAAACGGCAAGCGTTTTCAGAAAGTGGATATTGTCTTTAACTTTGTGGGAGAAATCCACTTGCCTACTGAACTGCAAACAGACGATACGGAAAACAATGAGCAGGAAAAAACGGCATAGTCCTTGTTGTGAGGGCTACACCGTTTTCGCACAAATACTTCCTTGTGACCTAAAACCTAAGGCTTTGAGGGCTTTTGTGAAATTCGTATTCTCTTTTGAATTATCTCTTTGAGAACTGTGGAGCACGACGTGCAGCCTTCAAGCCGTACTTCTTTCTCTCCTTCATACGAGGGTCTCTGGTCAGATAACCTGCCTTCTTCAGAACGGGTCTGAAATCAGCATCTGCCTGAAGCAGTGCTCTTGCGATACCATGTCTGATAGCGCCAGCCTGACCGGTGTATCCACCGCCACGTACATTTACGATTACGTCAAACTTCTCAGCAGTCTCCGTAGCTACAAGAGGCTGACGAACAACAACCTTCAGAGTCTCCAATCCGAAGTACTCATCCATGCTTCTCTTATTGATGGTAACATTGCCTTTACCGGGTACCAAATATACTCTTGCAATGGATTTCTTTCTTCTTCCTGTACCGTAGTACTTTTCCGTCTTAGCCATGATTTATTTTCCTCCTATCCTTTAGAATGTCAGCACTTCAGGCTTCTGAGCTTCGTGCTTATGCTCAGGTCCTGCATAAACAAAGAGCTTAGTATACATCTGTCTTCCTAAAGGTCCCTTGGGAAGCATTCCCTTAACTGCAAGCTCAACTACCTCTTCAGGCTTTTTGCTCAGCTTTTCGCGCAGGGTGGTTTCCTTCATACCGCCAACATAATCGGAATGATGATGGTAAACCTTCTGATCCAGCTTCTTTCCGGTTACCGTAACCTTCTCTGCATTGATTACGATAACATAATCTCCGGTATCAATGTGAGGAGTAAAGATAGGCTTATTCTTTCCTCTCAGAACCTTAGCGACCTCCGATGCGAGGCGGCCAAGAGTCATATCTGTAGCATCTACTACATACCATTTTCTATCGATTGTAGCAGGACTTGCCATAAAAGTTTTCATGATATTACCTCCATATTACTTTTTCTTCGACTGTTTTGCCGGAACAGTTTCAGCAGCTCCGGACTTTTTGTTCTGTTTCCGGCTTAACACGCAGATGTCCGGCTACGTCTTAAGTCTCCTCAGAACGGCTTGTTTTCTATCTTTCAGCGCATCACCGGGGCTTTGGTTCCGCGCATAGAAACACTGTCACACATTTAGGTATTATATTATACCAATTTCCGCATGTCAAGTTTTATTCGCAAAAAGGATAGCGTAAACTTACTGTCAGTTGGAGAGTCGCAGAGAGTTCCTGCTTTAGAT
>CAZTEJ010000177.1:0-1461 GCA_964612605.1 uncultured Clostridium sp.
CTTTCCACCCAACTGCCAGTTCTCTGGATTCCACGAAGCGGCGATAGATGCCGCCTTGCTGCATGAGCTGTTCGTGGGTACCGCTCTGGGCGATCTTGCCGCCGTCGATGACGAGAATATTGTCAGCGTGACGGACGGTTTTCAGCCGATGGGCGATCATGATAATGGTTTTCTCTTTGGTCAATGCTTCAATCGCACTGGTCAGCTCCTGCTCGCTTTCCGGGTCAACATTGGCGGTTGCTTCGTCCAGAATAATGATGGGAGCATCCTTCATAATGGCTCTGGCAATAGAAATACGCTGTTTTTCGCCGCCGGAAAGGTTTGCACCGCCTTCACCGATGATGGTTTCATAGCCATCGGGCAGTGCCATGATAAAATCGTGGCAGCAGGCTTTTTTCGCCGCTTCGATGACCTTTTCCATCGGTGCGTCCGGCTGACCGAAACGGATGTTGTTGGCAATGGTATCCTGGAACAGGTAGACGCTCTGGAACACAAAGCTGAAATTCCGCATAAGAGAATCCATGCTGTATTCCTTTACATCTACACCACCCAGCTTCACGCAACCCTTGTCCACATCCCAGAATCGGGAAAGCAGATGACAGAGGGTCGTTTTGCCACCACCGGAGGGACCCACGATGGCAGTAGTGGTTTTCTGCGGAATATGGACGGAAACGCCGTCGATGATCTTTCGCTTGTCGTAGGAAAACTCCACATTCTCCACGTCAATATCAAAGTTATTCGGGGTAATATCCTTTCCGTCAATGTCCATCGTGGGAAGTTCCAGCACGGAATTTGCCTTGCTCACATTCAGATCAACACTTCTGAGCAATGCCGAGTAACTGCCTGCACTGTCCAGTGCACCGAACAGGATGAAGGCGGCGATGACCATAACCACTGCGTTCAACAGTTCCATACTGCCGTTCAGGTAGAATGCAACGGATGCACCCGCAACAATCACGCCGATCAGCTTTGCTGTCAGGCTTTGCAGGAACATGATGGGAACAAAGGTAATCTCCGATTTGATGTTTGCCGCTGTGTTTTCGTCGATAGCCTGATTCAGCGCCTTGCTCTTTTCGCCGGCCAGGTTGTAGGCCTTGACCTCTGCAATGCCCTGGATGTACTCCAGCACCTTTTCCACCAAACTACGGTCAGAAGCGTCCTTTATCGGTGCAATTTCTTTGGCTTTCTTCTGCAAGTAGCTGTTGACAGCAAAGAAAAGCAGGACACCCGCAATAGCAATGCCGCCAATCCGCAGATCAAAGGCACAGATCATCAGCACGACAACAGCCGTAGTCAAAATGCCCTGCGTTACCATCATGACAACACGGGTCGCCACATCCGCCAGCGCTTCCATACTGTTGGTAGCCACCGAAGTAATATAGCCAAGGCTGTTTTGGTTGAAGTATCCCATAGGGAGATACTTCAAATGCTCGGCAATCTCAATGCGCTTGTCGGCACAGG
>CAZTEJ010000178.1:0-1461 GCA_964612605.1 uncultured Clostridium sp.
TTGTTTTCCTTCGAGAAAGACCTCCGTTCCCGTGGCAGGGATGGAGGTCTTTTTCTGTAGATGCTATTTGTGCTGGCGTATTTTTTGACAATCCCTCAGTCACCCCGATGCTCTGCGCATCGGTGCGACAGCTCCCAACCAGGACTACACAAGCACACCAAGGGGAGCCAAACAACATAAAAGATGCTTAGATGCTTTACTCAGCTTTTAGCAAGGCAAGCAGCTTGCTATGTTGAAGGCTCCCTTGTGTAAAGGGAGCTGGATTGCGAACGCAGTGAGCAAGACTGAGGGATTGTTGTTTCTGCGATAAAAACTTTTCTGCTCAAAATCAGCGACAATCCCTCAGTCACCCCGATGCTCTGCGCATCGGTGCGACAGCTCCCTTTACACAAGGGAGCCTTGCGCCAAAAGAGCCTTTCGCTAACTTTGTCTATCGTTAAGAATCTGCTTCACAATAAAGTCAATATACTCGCACACGCCCTGAAAGTTTCGATTCACCTCATTATTGGGAATGCGCAGCACCCTTAGCCCATATCGTTCCAAAAACGCCGTTCGCTCCGCATCCCTTTCAGTGTTCCCGGCTTCATAATGTTGAGAACCATCCAGCTCAATCACCAAATTGGCCTCCGCACTGTAAAAATCCGCAACATACTTCCCCAACACTTTTTGTCTGGAAAAGCGCACTGGGTACACCCGAAGAAAATCATACCAAAGGTGCTTCTCCTCCTTCGTCATTTCCCTCCGCAGATGCTTCGCCAATGCTACCAGCTGCTTATTGTGTTTTCGCTGTAGTTCAGTTCCCATCCCCTTACTTCTCCTCCGCCCGGGTCATGAGGGCGGTGAGGGCGTCGGCGGTTTCCCCTTCCCGGAGCTTCCGGGAAAAGACCATGAGTCTACCGTTGCGGTCGTTATAGCTACAGGTTACCATGCACAGAATCTGGTCATCGCTGGACACCTCCACGGGAATCTCGTACCAGGAGCGTTCCTGCAAATCCGCCAGAAACTCCTCCCGAAACTCCACGCTCTTACGGTACTCATCAAAGCAACGCAGGTGGATATAACTCTGTTCCGCCTTACTTACGGAAGCATCAAAGACGGAGAAAATCACATACTGCCCCGGCTCCTGCTCATACAAGGTGTGGAACTCCACCAGCGGGTAGGTTTGCAGGTAGCTGAGCTCCTTATATCGTTTCAGTCCGGAGAACATGGTGCCATCGTCGAACTGGTGGCCATAGAGAACCCGATAGATGTCCCCCTCATAGTTCCAGTTCTCCTCGTCCAGCATCAAAGTACCGTGGCCGCTCTGCTTTCCGTAAAAGTCCCGGTGCAGATAGTAGGAATTGTCCCGGTACACCACGGGGCCGTCAATCTCGTCCCCGGCCTTTATCCAGCCGATCAGCTCCGGATTGATTTCGTACAGCTTCAAAAACTTCTCCGCCATAACCTTTGGGGTGGCGGTGG
>CAZTEJ010000179.1:0-1447 GCA_964612605.1 uncultured Clostridium sp.
TCGAAAGAACAGGCGACAGCGATATTGTCAAGGCACAGATGCAAGACCCCGAAACGGATGTTATCTCCGGCCTTAAATTCCGCAAGGAAGGCGAAGAGATAACATGGGAAGAAACGGTGGAATCTGTCGATAACTATATTAACTCCCTTTCCGAGAACGAAAAGGCTTCCGTTTATGTTCAGCTTGCAAGCGTTCCTTCACAGGAGTACCTCACAGCGGGCGTTACACAGTTTATTTCACAGACTCCCGAAGAAATGATAAATCAGATGCTCATTCAGGCTGTCGCTCAGCAGACGGGTATGGATGAAGAAACCATTTCGCAGTATATCGCAACTATGGATGAATCGGCTAAGTCGGAGTATGTCAATATGATAGCCGCAGAGTATGTTTCGTCCGAATACGCAGCGGGCGTTCAGACACAGCTTGCTTCTCTTACAACGGAACAAATCGCCGCTATGCTTGATGATATGCAACTTGATGATACACAGTATCAAACGGTGTTCGATAACTATGTACCATCTACAAGAAGCGATTTAACTTATGATGAGGTTCTTGATAAACTCGGTTACAGCGATATCGCCACACCTACCGCTATCAATATTTACGCATCGACCTTTGAAAATAAGGATGAGATAAGCGACCTTATCGCAGAGTATAATGATTCTGTCGATGATGAAGATAAGATATCTTATACCGATTATGTCAAGATTTTGATGTCCTCTATTACTACGATTATCAGCGCAATCAGCTATGTCCTTATCGCGTTCGTCGCTATCTCTCTTGTCGTGTCATCCATTATGATAGGTATTATCACCTATATCTCCGTTCTTGAGAGAACTAAGGAAATCGGTATTTTGCGTGCAGTCGGCGCTTCTAAAAAGGATGTTTCAAGAGTCTTTAATGCCGAAACACTTATTGTCGGATTTACAGCCGGCGCACTCGGCATAGGTATTACTCTGCTGCTCCTTGTTCCCATTAATATTATTTTGCACGCTCTTACGGGAATCGAAATCCTCTCGGCTATTCTCCCGTGGCAGGGCGCTGTCATACTCGTTCTGATAAGTATGGTTCTTACTCTTATCGCAGGCCTCTTCCCCTCACGCCTTGCCGCAAAGAAAGACCCCGTTGTCGCTCTCAGAACAGAGTAATCCTTTACGCATAATCACACGGCTCGCCACCTTGAACGACTGCCGCCCGCCATCGGCGGCACCCTATGTTCAAGACGGCTCGCCCCAAGCGAAAATATTAAATAATATTACAAAATCTATTGATTTTTGCTCCCGACAATGGTATAATTCGTGTGCAAGTGCGTGGCGATATGCTCTGTCATACAGCCTAAACTTGCACACACCTTATTGTGCAAAATGCACAACAGTGTTTAAAATGTGCGGGGGGGGTACTCAATGCCCCTGTCGTGAAAATGACTATCCCTCCGACGACTGATATT
>CAZTEJ010000180.1:0-1435 GCA_964612605.1 uncultured Clostridium sp.
TCGTGCTGTCATAGCCGCTGGTGATGCCGTTTGCTACTGCCCAGAGAACCGCGTCATGGTAATACGCAGTCTCGGGAACATCTGTGAAGGTGTTGACTGTTCCGGCAGGTACTGCGGGCTTGCCCTCAGCGCGCCACATGAAGGTCATGGCCTGCGCGCGGGTAACGAGCTCATCAGGGTGGAAGCCGCCGTCATCAAAGCCGCCGGTGATGCCCTTTTCCGCTGCCCAGAGCACTGCCTTGTAGTAGTAAGTCCCTTCGAGCACATCGTTAAAGCTCTTGGCCGTGCCCGCAGGTTCGGGGCAGCCATGCGCGCGCCAGATGAAGGTCACTATCTGCGCACGGGTGCAGACGTTCATGGGTTGGAAAGACATATCCTCGTAGCCACCGGCAATATTGTTTTCATACGCCCAGGCAACGGGCTTTGCGTAGTATGCCGTCCCCGACACATCCGTCAGCGGTACTCCGCAGAAGGTCTTCACCTCGCTGTAGGAGATCTCGTCCCAGCCCTCGGCATCAGGCAAATGATAGACTGTTGCTTTTCCGAGCATACTATATGCCATTCCTTCGGGGGCATCGCCATAAAAGAAAATCGCTTTAATATTGTCGCAGCCAAACAGCATCAACGGAGACATGTATTCAACGCTTGCCGCGATCTCAATATATTTTAAGCTGACATCACAAAGTAGACAGGCGTTCAGCTCGGTGATACCATCCTCGACCACCAATGCATTTATTTTATACATCCCTTCCTCTATAAAATTCAGAGGGCTGAAAGGGGCAAGTGAGGGCACGCCCAGTATCTCATAGTCATAGGTTCCGCCTGTGCCGCTTATTGTAACGATACCCGTCTCTTTGTCATAGTTATAGTATGCGTTGTCGCCGACCTTGCCGCTAAACGGAGTAGATTCTTCTTCCGCAAAAGCCGAGACCGGCAGCATGGTGCATATCAAAGCGATTAGCAGAAGACTTATCAATAATTTTTTGTGTTTCATTTCACATTCTCCTTTCCAATATTGCGAAGCTGTTTATGTCGGGGTCTTCTGAAAGCTTTGACGTGTGGAAATCTTAAAAGTTCCATGTATTCCACAAATCTTAACATTTTTGCTTCGCAAATTGTGTATGCCTAATTTCATATCATTTTACTGTGCCATATCGCGGTACAGGAACGTGACTATAACATGACCATAATATAGCATTTTAAGCATTTGCCCCTGTACAGACACTTAGCTCCAAATGCATAAAAAACCAGATATTCAAAGCTGAATGTCTGGTTTTCATACAGAACCGCGTTGCAAAAAAGCTGAGGCTCGTTTGAACCTCAGCTTTTTTATAGATTTACGCCATATCCCTGTAGAGGAACGTGACAATCTGTGCTCTTGTGCAGCCGTCCATGGAACCGAAGGTGCTGGCATCATAGCCGCCGGTTATGCCGT
>CAZTEJ010000181.1:0-1424 GCA_964612605.1 uncultured Clostridium sp.
CAGCTTATGGAGAATTTTGCAACCCTATTTTGCAAAATTCACAATCAATTTTCTTTCGGGCTTTCTTCTTCCACCAGACCCAGCAGTTCCATCAGGCTTTGCCGCCAGGGTTCCTCCGAAAAGAGGGGTATTCCCTGCACAAATCCGGAAAGTTCCCGGCTCAGGGAGAAGAAGGCGCAGAGGGTTCCCAGGGTCTCGGCGTTGAGAGGGCCACAGCTGAGGTTTAGCATCGGGCAGCCCCGGTCGGCCTGGCTGGCGGCGGCTTCCCAAAGGGCAGACTCCAGATAGTCCAGGGGCTTTCCTTCAAGATGCCCCATCCCGTCCCGATTTTTCCAGTCCGCATCCAGAAATACCGGCTTTTCCGGGGGCTCAAAGGACAAAGCCGTGGCAAAGCACCCGGTTTTTCCCAACCCGTCCCGGGGCAGGAGCACCCCGCCGGCGCTTACCAGATCCCGGGAAAAGAGATGACAGTACCAGTCCAAAAATCCGGTCAGGGCAGGCTCGCAGGTGACAAGCAGTTCCCGTCCCCTGCCCCCGCTTCCCAGAAGGCTGCGCACGCCCACATGGAGCCACAGGGGATTTTCGAAGGACAAGGTGCTGACCTCCTCCCGGATGGCGGCGGCCCCGGCCCGGAAGGCCGTAACATCCACCCCGGCCACGGCCATGGGCAGCAGCCAGCGGGGGCTCAGGCAGTCAAAGGCCCCTTCCCCGGCAAAGTCAAACAGTTCCCAGCCCTGCTCCCGGACGGTCTGGCCAAGACCGGAATCGGCATTTGTAACGGCATAAATCCGCCGGGCGGCGGCTTCGGTGCCGTGTTTGCGCTCCAGCATCCAGCGGAAGGAACGAAGGGCGGCGGCAAATTCCGGCTCCTTCCCCTCCGGGGACACCAGGATCAGGGAAAACTCCTTCCCTTCCAGGGTTTCCAGCAGGGCGTTGTGGGCGTATGTACTCAGGCTATCCCCGGCAAAGATCAGGGAAAAACCATCCTGCCGGGGGCACAGGGCCTGGATGACCCCTTCGGCACCCAGGCACAGTCCCCGGGGGGAAAGCACCAGGCAGACCTGGGACTGCTCCCGAATCTGTCGGGCACAGCTGAAAATCCTCTCCTGGCTCTCGTCAGGCTCCCAGAGGGGGGCATCCAGCCAGGCCGGGGGCGTCCCCCCTTCTTCCAGACCCAGAAGCTTCTGGTGGGCCTGGCTCAGTTCCGGTTCCAGGGCCAGCAGATCAGGCAGGGAGGCCTGGGCCCAGATGTTGGATAGATCAAGGCAGAGCATAACGATGCGTCCTTTCTGTCTAGGGTATACAGTGTAAAAACTGCGGGGCGGGCTGTCAGCCCCGCCCCGCAGGAAGAGAATATGGTCAGCCGTTGCCGGTTTCTTTGGGTTCGGTGGGCTTGCGGCGGCGGGGGCCGTTGCGGCGGTGGC
>CAZTEJ010000182.1:0-1423 GCA_964612605.1 uncultured Clostridium sp.
TCCCACAAAGGAGGTGAGCCGATGCGCAGGCTTTGGGAAAAACTTCGCTATACCCCGTATGTGTCCGAAGTGCTGTCATTTTTGAAAAAGGGTGATTTGGTGTTGCTGTTCATCGCGCTGCTCACCTCCGCATACGGCTGCCTGATCGTCGCCAGCGCCACGAACAATACGGGTTCGGTGCGCTATGTGTTCATTCAGGTCATCGCGATCCTGCTCGGGATCGTAATGTACATACTGATGTCGGCGGTGGATGCCGATTTTATCTCCGAGCATCGCATGGCGCTCGTCGTTTTCAACTGTTTTCTCTTGCTTTTGCTGAAAACGCCGTTCGGCGAGGACTATAATTCCGGTAATACGAGCTGGCTCGTCATCCCGGGTTTCCCGATGGCGATCCAACCGGCCGAGTTTTGTAAGATCACGTTCGTGTTGGTCTTGTCGTCCGTCATGGCATCGCACCAAAACGGCATTTCCAAGATCCCCTCGGTCATGCACATGGTATTCCACCTCGGACTGATCGCCGGACTCAATTTCATCGTTTCGGGCGACGCGGGCGTTTCGCTGATCTTCGTCTTCATTTTTATTATGATGGCGCTGTGCGGCGGCGTTCATTGGGGATGGTTCGCGACGGCTGCGGGCGGCTTGACCGTGGCGGTACCCGTCGTGTGGAACCTTTTGCCCGAAAAATACGACTATATGAAAAATCGGATCCTCGTCCTGTTCGATCCGAGCATCGACCCCGATGGCTTGAAAGAACGCTTCCAGACCGTGCGCGCGCAGCTTTCGCTCAACGGCGGCGGCCTGACGGGACAAGGTCTGTTTAACGGTACGCGCACACAGATGCCTGACGTCCTGCCCGCGCAGCACACCGACTTCATTTTCTCCGCCATCGGCGAAGAATTGGGCTTTCTCGGCTGTATGCTGACGCTGACGCTGATCTTTTTGATTATTTACCGCTGCATTCGCGTGGGCATGCGCTCTCCCGATTTTCTGCGGCGCATGATCTGCTTCGGCGTCGCGGCGACCCTGATCTTCCAAACGCTGATGAATGTGGGCATGAATGTCGGCGTTTTGCCGGTCATTGGCCTGACGTTGCCGTTTATCAGCTACGGCGGCAGCTCCATGATGTCGCTCTTTGCGATGCTCGGCTTGGTTTCGGGTGTCCATGCAAGACCCGAGGCAAAACAGCACGAGCGCTATGTCCATGCGCCCGCCGCGTTGACGCGTTGGTATTGATCGATACCAACCGTCGCGCAGATCGGCGTTTTGCGCCGACGCCGATCGTCGTTTTTCGTGCTGATCCGGCGACGTAAGGAAAAATTTTGCGCCAAAAGGCAAAAATGCGAAAATTTTGCTTGCGTTTTTGCGCGCAATGGTATATACTATCTAAGCACCGATGCCGGTGTGATGGAATGGTAGACGTAGT
>CAZTEJ010000183.1:0-1414 GCA_964612605.1 uncultured Clostridium sp.
AGCGTGTCCGCAAGAAAAATTCCTCTGTGGTGCTGGCATCCCAGAACATTGAGGATTTCCTCATTCCGAGCATTCGAGAGTTCACGAAACCTCTGTTTTCTATTCCCACCCACCATTTCCTGTTCAACGCCGGACAGATCAACCCCAAAGAATATATGGATGCCCTGCAAGTCGAACCCAGCGAGTTCGAGCTGATCAAATATCCCGAACGAGGCACTTGCCTCTACCGTTGCGGAAATGAGAGGTACTTGCTTCAGGTGAAAGCTCCCGACTATAAGGCGGCACTGTTCGGAAAGGCAGGTGGGCGGTAATGTCCGCAACCGTTGCGGCGGTGGCGAAAAAGGTCGCCACCTATATTCTGACCAACCCGAAAGCACTCAAAAAGGCAGTCGGAATTGTGATCGGCGTGGTGGTGATTATCGCCATGCCGATCATAGCACTACTCGGAATTTTTACGGGAGGTGTGGATTTGAATATAGACCGATTGCAAGAGATGATCATGGAAAACCAATCCTCGGCATCGGTCGTGATGACTGAGATTGAGGAAAAGATGCTGTCCGCAGGATATAGCCACCTCAATGTCAAAGAGGCGCAGGCGATATATTCGCTTGCACTCTTCACCCGTGGAACGGAGGAAGGATTTACGGATAAGCTTGTCGGATGCTTTTCGGAGGGACAGAGCGACAATGATCTCATTGCCAAGGTCAACGCAGCCTTCGGCACGAACATCCTCGCTTCGGATTTTACCTCTGCCGTTCAGAAAATGCGCGATGAGCATATAGAACCCGAACCGCCGCCCGAAGAAACAGAGCCGCCCGAAGCGGAAGCAATAACACAATAAATGTAAAAGGAATGATTGCTATGAAGAAAACAACCATCAGCGTATCTTTCGACGATGAAAAACTCTCCGCGCTGAAGATGTATCTTGAACAGCGTGGGCAGACGGTTGAGGGCGAACTCGAAAAAACTCTCGACAATCTCTATGCCAAGACCGTCCCCGTGGGCGTCCGAGAATTTCTGGATATGCGTTCGGGAGTCGTGTCGACTCCTCCCAAGGCGAAGAAGCCGAAATCTCCAGTAGTCTCTGCCGTGGGTACTTCCGACGAGAACAAAGGTACGGAATGACCGCCTGTGAGCCACCGTGTCGCCCCGTGTGGCGATTTTAAGAACGAGGTCGGGCAAGCACCCAAGAGAGGCAAAACGAGCAAAATTGGGGCAATTGCGAGAGGTGTGCCGATGGCGAAAAATGCACTGGAAAGAGGAAAGGCACACATTTTAGCACAAAGCAAAAAACGCCGAAAACCCTTGCAATAGCTGGAGAAAACAGGCTTGCGACTACGGTGATTTCGGTGCAAAAACCAGCGGCTTCCGAGGGAGAAATAGGACGGCGTTGCCCGTCCTATTTTCTTGCAGG
>CAZTEJ010000184.1:0-1411 GCA_964612605.1 uncultured Clostridium sp.
AACAAGGTAGCCGTATCGGAAGGTGCGGCTGGATCACCTCCTTTCTAAGGAGAATGGCGAAAGAGCCATAACTCCGGTCAGCAAGGGAAAGCGGAGTAGAAGATAAGCATTGTTCAATTTTGAAGATACCTAAGGAAAATGGGGGTGTAGCTCAGCTGGGAGAGCACCTGCTTTGCAAGCAGGGGGTCAGGAGTTCGATCCTCCTCATCTCCACCAAAACGGGCGCATAGCTCAGGTGGTTAGAGCGCACGCCTGATAAGCGTGAGGTCGATGGTTCGAGTCCATTTGTGCCCACCAATCGTTTAAATAGGAACGAAAAAAGAGATAGTTCGATTAAGAATGTATCTTAGAAGATAAAAGGATTTATCTTTTAAGATCTGTTCTTAAAAGGAACAGAAGGCAACTTGAAAAGAGAATAGAAGAAAGCAAAATGCAAATGAGAAACTACGAGTAAGTAGATGGAACGACAAAAAATAGAAATATTTTAAGTCGGGTAAAAAACTACAAAAAGTAATTCTAATTCATGAGAACGCGAAAATTGAACCAAGAAAACAAATGGTAAAGCAATAAAGAGCGCAGAGTGAATGCCTTGGCATTGGGAGCCGAAGAAGGACGTGGTTAACTGCGAAAAGCTGCGGGTAGCTGTAAGCAAGCATTGATCCGCAGATGTCCGAATGGAGCAATCCGCATGGAGAAGTCCATGCATCATATACTGAATACATAGGTATATGAGGGGAACCGCCTGAACTGAAACATCTAAGTAGGGCGAGGAAGAGAAATCAACCGAGATTTCGTAAGTAGTGGCGAGCGAAAGCGAAAGAGGCCAAACCAAAGGTAGCAATACCTTTGGGGTTTAGGACAGCATTTAGTATTGACGAGTTTTAGTAGAAACGTATGGGAAGACGTACCAAAGAGTGTGAAAGTCACGTACACGACAAGACGAGTCAGCGAGCTGTATCCAGAGTACCGCGGGACACGAGGAATCCCGTGGGAAGATGGGGGGACCACCCTCCAAGCCTAAATACTACCCAATGACCGATAGCGTATAGTACTGTGAAGGAAAGGTGAAAAGAACCCCGGGAGGGGAGTGAAAAGAACCTGAAACCTTATGCTTACAAGCACATAGAGCACGTCAATGTGTGATATGGTACCTTTTGTAGAATGGTCCGGCGAGTTATTGTATGCAGCAAGGTTAAGTACTTAAGGTATGGAGCCGAAGCGAGAGCGAGTCTGACAAGGGCGATAAGTTGTATGCAATAGACCCGAAACCGGGTGACCTAGCCATGGTCAGGTTGAAGTGGAGGTAAAGCTCCATGGAGGACCGAACCGACCCCCGTTGAAAAGGTGGCGGATGAACTGTGGCTAGCGGAGAAATTCCAATCGAACCCGGATATAGCTGGTTCTCCCCGAA
>CAZTEJ010000185.1:0-1388 GCA_964612605.1 uncultured Clostridium sp.
TAGGCCAGCCCCTGATCCGGGTGTCCACCATCACCGTCGGCGGCAGATAAGGAGGGAAACGCTATGACTTTCAATGAATTCAAAACCTGTGTCATTGCCGAATGTGCCGCACAGGGCATCGGGGAATATGAGCTGTACTACCAGACCAGTTCCTCCACCGAAGTGGGCACCTTCCAGCATGAGATCAATGACTTTTCTTCCTCCCTGTCCGGCGGCGTGTGCTTCCGTTGCATTGTGGACGGAAAGATGGGCTATGCCTCTACGGAAGACCTGAGCGAAACCCAGGCCAAAGCAGTGGTTTCCAAGGCTGTGGACAATGCCAGAAACCTGGAAACCGAAGAACAGGTATTTCTGGGCGAAGGGGGCCAGACCTATGAGACCCTCCCGGACAGAAGCTACCCTGCCCCCACCACCGAAGAAATGATCGCCACCGCACTGGCTACCACGGAAAAACTCTACGCCGCCGATCCCATGGCGGTGGACGGCTGCCAGAGCCAGATCATCCGGGGCGCAGAGGAAGTGGCCATCTACAATTCCAAGGGCCTGGATCTCCACCGCAGCAGCAGCTATGCCGGCCTGGTGGCCGTAGGTGTGGTGTCTGACGGAAAGGCTATGTCCAACGATTACCAGATCAAGCTGGGGGACCTGTCCAAAATGGACGTGGATACCATGGTGAAGAAGGCCATCGATACCGCCAAGGTCAAGCTGGGCGGCGATGTGGCTCCCACCGGCCAGTATCCCGTGATCTTCAACCCCGATGCCATGTGCAGTCTGCTCCAGGTCTACAGCTCCATCTTCAATTCCGAAGCAGCCCAGAAGGGTCTGTCCCAGCTGGCAGGAAAAGAGGGTGAGGTTATTGCGGCTCCTATGGTGACCCTGGTGGACGATCCTTTCCATCAGGACAATCCGGAACCCGCCCCATTCGATGCCGAGGGCAGCCCCACCCATAAGAAGAACATCATTGAAAACGGTGTGCTCAACACCCTGCTGTACAATCTGAAAACCGCCGCCGTGGCCGGAAAGAAGACCACCGGCAACGCTTCCAAAGCAGGCTACAATGCCGCCGTGGGTGTCCGTCCCTTTACCATGTACCTGGAAAACGGCACCGAAACCGAGGAAGCCCTGCTGAAAAAGGCGGGCAACGGCGTCTATATTACCGATCTGGGCGGCCTGCACGCCGGTGCCGATTCCGTTTCCGGTGACTTCTCCCTGCAAAGCGAAGGCTACATGATCGAAAACGGCGAAAAGATCAAATTCGTCAAATCCTTCACCGTGGCAGGCAACTTCTACGAGCTGCTGAAAAACATCGTGGCTCTGGCAGATAATTGCAAGCTGCCCAACGCCATGGGCATGACCGCCTTCGGCTCCCCCAGCGTCCTGGTGGAAGG
>CAZTEJ010000186.1:0-1387 GCA_964612605.1 uncultured Clostridium sp.
TGGCGACTTGGACTTCGGGAGAACCGGTATCGCCCTCGTGGGTCGCATTGTCGAGAATAACTTGGGTCTTCTTTTCCTTGAGAATCATGTTGTTTTCCACCTTTTTCATAATTTACCGCACGCTCAGTAAGGGGTCGGTGTGTCCCGAAACCGAGCTGTGGGCATTTTCCGACTCATAGTCAGCTTGCCTATTCTACCACAGGTTTTCCGAAAAGTAAAGAGAAATTTTCGATTTTTCCGAACTTTTTCCTTTTTTATTTCATAAACTTGTCGATCGCCTCGCACAGTTCGTCGATTGCCTTTTCATCGCCCGCCGCCACCGCGTCGACCATGCAATGGCGCATGTGATCCTGCAAGATCACCTTGCCTGTGTTTTCCAGCGCCGAGCGCACCGCCGCAAGTTGGACGAGTACCTCCGAACAGTCGTACCCCTCCTCGACCATGCGCTTGACCTTTTCCAGATGGCCGATCGCGCGGGCAAGGCGGTTTACGACCGCCTTTTGATTTTCGTGAACGTGACCGTGACTGTGGGCGATCCCGTGTGCGTGCATATAGGCGTGATCGTGTTCATGCTCGTGCTCGTGCGGATGGCTGTGTTCATGCTCGTGTTCCTCCACGCGGATCCCTCCTTTTCACATTTTGCTCATTATACACGCTTTTCTCCCTTTTCGCAAGCCCCCGCAGGGGATATCCGTCGGAAAATAAATGTTTTGACATTGTGCACACTTGCGGGTATAATAAAGAAAAAAGCAAAAGGAGTGTTTTTATGCACATCGATCACGAACACGAACACAGCCACGAGCACGAGCATACGCATACGCATGAGCACACGCACGACGGCGTGACCCATACCCACAGCCATACCCACATCCACGAGCATGAGCACGGCCATCCGCACGAGCACGCGCATATCCACGCCGACGGCGCCGCGCACGCGCACAGCCACGACTGCGACCATGTCTGTGACAGCTGCGCTACCAAGTGCGAGCACACGCCGATGGAGGAGTTGGCCGCGCTGATGAAATATATGGCCGAGCACAACGCCGCCCACGCCAACGAACTTGCCGAGCTTGCCAAGCAGTTGGAGATCGCCGGCAATCACGCCGCATACGAGCAGGTCATGGCCGCCGTTTCCGACTACGAAAAGGGAAATCTGCGCCTGACCGCGGTTCTGGCGAGCTTGCAGTAAGAGGTAGCCGCATGTGCCTTTCCACCGTTTATAAAAACACAAAAGATGCCGACTGCGTCGCCATGCGCAACGTCATGCGCATCGAATGCCGCGACGGCAAGGTCATTTTGACCGACCTGATGGAGCGCAGCTTGGAGATTGAGGGCAGCTTAGTCGAAGCCAACCTCGTCGACGGCTTCGTCATCGTCAAAGAGGCTT
>CAZTEJ010000187.1:0-1372 GCA_964612605.1 uncultured Clostridium sp.
TCCCCGAGGGCGTGACTTACGCCATTCTCATTATGAACGCCCTGGTGTGGGTCATCGACCGCCATGCCCCCGTCCGTCGGTTCGGCACCAAAAAAGGAGGCGCAGGAAAATGAAAAAAGAATATACCCTCCCTGCGCTGACCCTGGTGCTGTGCCTGGCAGTGCTGCTGGCCGCCGCCCTGGGGCTGAACGGCTTTGCCAACGAAAGAGCTGCCCAGACCCATCAGAAGATGATGGAGACCCTGCTCCCCGGCAGCACCCAGTTCACCGCAGAACCCTACTCCGGGGAAGACAGCAATATTGTCTCCGTCCACAAGGGGCAGACCGGCTATGTCATCGAGACTACCACCTACGGTTATGCCGGGAACATCACCATGCTTGTTGGCGTGGCAAATGACGGCAAGGTCACCGGCCTTCTGGTGGCCGATGCCCACGAGACCCCGGGCCTTGGCAACAACGCCTTGACGGACACGGACTTTCTTGCCCAGTTTTTGAACAAATCCGGAGAGTTTTCCGTAAAAACAAACGGTGCTGACGCATTTTCCGGTGCCACCGGAGAAGTATCCGCCGACGCCATGGAGGTGGACGCTCTCACCGGCGCAACGGTGACCAGCAAAGCCGTGATCCGCTGCATCAATTCTGCCATTGGCTATGTCACCGGTGCGGATGTGGTGTCCAGCGCCACCAGTTGGGGAGGTTGAGCCATGAAAAACAAGAATCATCTGCTGAGCGTTCTCCATACCCTGGCATTGACCGCAACGCTGCTGGGCTGTCTCATCGCCCGGCTGATCTATCCCCTGACCATCCTGCCCCAGTGGAACATCCCCAACCTGGTGGGGCTTTCCTGCCTGGTGCTGGTGTTGGAGTATTTCCTGGCCCCGGATGCCAAGCGAAATTACCTGGCCATTTTCCTGTTCTCCGCTTTGAGCAGCGCCCTGCTTCCCTGGGCCGTGGGCTTCATTGCCCCCATTTCCATGGTTGGGTACGGTCTTTCCGGTGGTGTGATCTTCACCGCCACCGCCTGGCTGTTTGACAGCCTGGTGAATCGCCTTTCCACCGGCCCCGCCGCTAAGGCCGCCCCGGTGCTGGGTGCCTTCGGACTGTATCTGGCCGCCCAGTGCTTCCAGGGCATCTTCCTGTAATATGCAAAAGGCCGGAACCATTGGTTCCGGCCTTTTTGTGTCAAAAAATGTCGTTTTATTCGCTGATGTGGGAAAAACATAGCCAAACAAGCTTTATTGAATATTCTCCCACACCCGCCCCTTCGGGGCACCCTCTCCCCAGGGAGAGGGCTTTTTATTTTTAGATCTCCACGAAGCGATCCAGGGCGAAGACGTAGAGGTATCGTTTTTTCACTGGCAGCTGGTAGATCC
>CAZTEJ010000188.1:0-1369 GCA_964612605.1 uncultured Clostridium sp.
TACCGAAGCAAAGGGATATGCCGAGGCTTAAAACGGCCTTTGAAAAGGCGATAGTGGACACGCCCCAACCGACACCGCAGAGTACGGGGAGCAGTGCATCCCGAAAATCTACCGAGGACAGCACACCGCCGAAATCAGGGACAAATATAAATGTGACAAGTGCCGTGAGCAGACAGCAGAAAGCACAGTAAAGGCCCCAGAAGCACTCCCACGAAAGGGGGTCATATCTTTTGTGGCCGAGGCCGAACGAACCTTGAGCAACTCCCGAAAGCGGGAGCAAAATTAAACCTAATAACATAAGCATCTCCTGAAATGTGATAGTATTATTTTAATACTATTATAAAGATAATGCAAGAGCAAAATCATTCTTTTAATGGCAGAGTCACCCGTAAGGACAAATAGGCATATAGTATATCGGGAGATAATCCCGAATAACAGCAAGGAGGAAAAGGCATGGCAATTCACAATTTCGGTTGCGGCAGTATTTCATCGGACAGCGGCAGTTGCGGATGTTCCTGCAATCAGACATTTTGCTGCATACCCACTCAAAGCACTACAAGCACGGCTGATTACGCATATTTTTACAACCTAACGGCACAGACGGTAGCCTCACAGGGAGCGGTGACATTCGGCGTAAACGGCCCAAGCAGCGGTGTTCTTACGCACACGGCGGGCGAAAGCACTATAACATTCACAAAAGCAGGCACCTATGTTATCTATGTCAGAGCGGTAGCATTATCGGCGGCACGCTTTGCGGTATATATCAACGGTGCGGCAATATCCGGCGGAACATTTACAACAGGCACGGCCGCGGATGTTATGTCGGGTGCGGTAATTGTAACCGTTTCACAAGGTGCGGTTATGACACTTGTAAACTTGGAGACAGAGGCTGTTTCCTTAAGCGGAGCTACCACGGCATCGGGCAGTACCACCGACACGGTAAATGCAGAGTTAGTCGCAATAAGATTGGCATAAAAACGGCGGGGATTTTCCCGCCGATATTACCGATGTATAAAACAAAATCCCCCACAACATTGTGGGGGATTCAATACTCAGTCAGGAAAACGCCAACGGCGTTTTCAGGCGCATGGCACATAAAAAAGTCCCCCGTTGTACGAGGGACTTTAATACCAAGCATATTACTTGATTTCAACAGTTGCGCCTAATGCTTGCGCCAACCAATTCATATGTGGTAGTTTTCCAGCAAGCATTTAAATTCGCTAATGCGAATTTCCAAGCAACGGAGATGGGACCGCAGGCACATGGCACATAAAAAAGTCCCCCGTTGTACGAGGGACTTTAATACCAAGCATATTACTTGATTTCAACAGTTGCGCCTGCTTCTTCGAGCTTAGCCTTGAGTTCTTCA
>CAZTEJ010000189.1:0-1331 GCA_964612605.1 uncultured Clostridium sp.
GTGTACTGCATTAACACTGTTTATGCAAGCGTGCTCCACAGTGCTTGTCGAGGGAGCATTTTTTTACAAACCCTCGGCGGATTTTGTCGAGGGTTTTCCTTTTTTGTGTTTGTAATTAGGAAGATTAGCATTAACAAAATGTCAATATATATTATGCTTTTATGCCTTGCGCGACCAGAAAGGTTATATTTATTTTAATTAGTTCCCGTAGTATGCTAAAAATCGACAGACACACTCGTGTATAATATAAAATATTATGTTTATGTTATATGGGGTGCATTACATGAGAAGAAAGGGATTAAGCCCAATGGAGAAAATAGAAATCGCAAAACAAGCAGAGGAACTTTTGAGCAAGTTCGGATACAATGCCGAATCAATTACGTATGTTGATATTACAAAACTGGCAACATCCGCTGGGTTTAGAGTTGGCGAATCAAAAAAATTACCCTTTATACGCGATGGTTTCATGGACAGAGATAATTTGATAATTGGTGTTAATTTTGATCGAACAATGGAAGAGAAAAGATTTATTGTTGCTCATGAACTCGCACATTACTATTTAGAAACACAAGGAACTGTTAGGCACAGAGACCATGTCAAGGGTAAAGATGAACGAGAAAATGAAGCGGACTATTTTGCGGCGTGCATACTCATGCCTCAGCGTAGTTTTGTGAAGCACTATACTCAATTAAAGGAACGTGGTTTGGGTACAGCGGATATAATTGACACCTTGCAAGCTGTCTTCAAGACCCCGCGCGAAAGTATAATAAGAAGAATCGGAGAGGTTTGCTAACGTGGTAAAGTCTAACAACGGCAAAAGGAATCAGCCAGAAACCTCATTTGAAGATTTACAATCTAAAACAACATCTGAAGATATGTTAGATGGTGTAGTTACTGGTGATGCACAATTTGTTGATAGTTATCAAACCAGAGAACAGAAAGCTCGAGATTGCGAAATAACTAAGTTGTTGAGGCAATACGTAACATCGTATTGTGAAAAAGTAAAAACGCAAAAGATATATAGAAAAGTCTTGCTGATACTTTGCTCTTCTATTATTGGATTATTCTCTATTACCCTTTTATTCCTTTTATTATATTTTGGGTTTAGTTCTTCTTCTATTGACGTTTCGGGGGTCGCCAGCTTAATTTCTATCTGCGTTACATTTTTAATTTCCATTCTCGGATTGGCTCAAATTATTACAAAATACTGTTTCCCGGAAAACGATGAAGAATACATATCTAAGATAGTTGAAACAATACAGGCAAATGATTTGCAAAATAAATTAGCAAACATGAAAAACACAACAAATACGGAAGAAAACGATACATAA
>CAZTEJ010000190.1:0-1331 GCA_964612605.1 uncultured Clostridium sp.
GGCGAATTGCGCTATATCTGGCAAGAACGGAAGAAAACTGGAAATAACAAACCAATTCAGGAGTGGCTGGGCGGAACCTCTGCCGAAAAGCTGCGCCAGTATGGGAGATCCCGATCCGACGGCAAAAGCCTTTCTCGTGTGGCCAAACTGGTAGCAGGGCAAAAATCTGACTTTCTGTTCATTGCTGACAGTGGCCCCGGAGATCGGGATGCCAAAGGATTGATCGTTCCCAGGTTCGGAAAGAATCCGGAAAATCACGTTTCCGTCAGCATGACATGGGACGCTCTTGCTGAGCTACTTCTGATTACCAAGACCCATTATGAGGCATGGCTGGCAGCATGGTATCTGACCAATGTGCAAGGTGGTCAGAAAACAACCAGCGGCGTAACGCATCCCACACCGGATACCAGTCAAACAGTAGCTTTACCCAACTACACAGCAACACAATTATTCTGAGTTCCTACCCAAAAGCGGGGCAACGGCCAGTGTTGATCGTTGCCCCATTTTTCGTTTCCGAGGTTATCTGTTGTTTGGTTCATCAGATACCGTAAGTGCTTAATATCCCCCACCTAGTATGTGCCGCTGACGGTGTTTTGGCTGATACAGGAATAATCGAAACGGGGTACAACTTGTACCCCACTTCAAGAAAAACAAAAAGGAACGGGAGTGCAACCATCGGACGAACCGAATGCTGCACTCCCGTTTTTCAAAATCAAATTAAAAATCACTACTGAGCAGGAAATCCGCAATATGAATTGTCTTAATCCCCTGATAATTTCCTCCGGCATAATCATCGTTCAGAAGGACATACTTGGGATAGTTGTCATCGATTGCCAGAAGTCTGCCGTACTCCCGCTGGCGGGTTTCTTCGCTTGCGATCTCCTGCGCCACCTGCACATAAATCTTTTCTTCCTGACGGGTAGCGATAAAATCGATCTCGTATCCATCCAGTTTGCCGACACACACATCATAACCCCGGCGCAGCAGTTCCAGATATACGATATTTTCCAGCATAGCTGCTGCACTGTCCGCATTGTAGCCCAAGACGCTGTACCGCAGAGCGGGGTCAGAAAGATAGAACTTTTCCTGTGTTTTCAAAATTTCCTTACCCTTGATATCATATCGACTGCAACGGTGGAGAATATAAGCGCTTTCCAGCTTACTCAAATAGTTATATACCGTTTCGTTATCCAACGTCCGCTGTTCGCTTTTCAGGTATTTTGCAATCGAGGCCGCAGAAAAAGTATTACCCACATTATCAAAGACGTACCGAACAACACGCTCAAATTGATCGACCTTGCGGATATGATTTCTTCTTACAATATCGGTAA
>CAZTEJ010000191.1:0-1330 GCA_964612605.1 uncultured Clostridium sp.
CATACTCGGCACAGAATACATCATACGAATTAGCACCGCCTGTTGCGGGGTTAATTGAAATATTCATATCGGTTACAAAGAGTTCGGGTGAATACTCTTTATCAATGACATAATCAAGTCCGTCAAGAATTTTAGCGGTTTCATCGGTTGGGGTATCGGTGACATACGGTGTGGGGGCATCGTTGTCAACGGGGAGTTTATTCGCAATACGAGGGATTACAAGTGACAGGGCGACTACGAGTGCCACGCACGCCACCCAAGCAAAATACTTAGGCACGCGGTTATGTTTATATTGGCTGGTATCCGCCTTTTGCAAAAGGGCTTCATCACAGTAAGCTATAGCCTCGATAATATCAAGTTCGTTCATACTATATATCCGTCCTTTTCAAGATGTATTTTAAGTTTTTTGCGTGTACGGTGAAGAATAGAGAGCGTATTCGATTCGGTCAAATTACAGTACTCGGCTATTTCTTTGATACTATCCGAATAGAAATATCTACGCAGGAAAACACAGCAGTCACGATCTGAGAGAGTTTCCAAGAACTCATTTACCGACTGATTAAGCGCGATTTTATCTATCTGCTGTTCCACGCTATTCTTATCGGGGACGCACTCGGAAAGTTCATCCAGTGAAGAGGCAAACTCCCCTGCCCCACGGGACAGAGCTTTTGATTGGCGATACTTATTTATAGCTAAATTGCGGGTTATCTTAGCAAAGAAGAGTTTTAAAACATCGGGTTTTTGCGGAGGGATGACATTCCAAGCTTTAAACCAAGTGGAATTAACACATTCATCGGAATCTTGACGGTTAATTAAAATTCTATCGGCGACAGCAAAGCAATATGCACCGTATTTATTATTTGACTCGGCTATAGCAAGTTCGTTTCTTTGCCAATAAAGATTGATTATTTGAACATCTGTCACGGGACTACCCCTTTCTCACTATCTTGTCACTATATAAGACGGATTTAAAAATAAAATATTGCACGCAAAAAGTTTTTACATAAGCATTATAGCTTAAAGGCGTCAGGTTATCAAGTAAAAGGCAAAGCGGAAGTCGGCAAATGCGTATTTTCCTCTTGAAATAGATAAGCAGTTGTGTTATTCTTATATTAGACAAAACAACAAGGAGGGGCATTATGGATTATTTAAAGCTTTGCAATGAAAGTGACATACGAGGAATCGCACTTGAGGGCATAGAAGGACAGCACATAAACCTAAGCGAAGAGGTCTGCCGAAACATCGGGCACGGCTTTGCGACTTGGCTAAGTAAACAGGGCATTGACAAGGCACGCGTGGCAATAGGTCGCGACTCAAGGCTATCAGGCTC
>CAZTEJ010000192.1:0-1329 GCA_964612605.1 uncultured Clostridium sp.
ACGCCCTCGTCCAGTTGGGAAAGACGGATGATGTCCTCCACCAGTGTCAGAAGTC
Organism: uncultured Clostridium sp.; assembly: GCA_964612605.1. GTDB lineage: Bacteria > Bacillota_I > Bacilli_A > RF39 > UBA660 > CAG-533. Next base: position 56 of record CAZTEJ010000192.1, read on the forward strand.
TGGCCGCTTCCTCGTGGATATGGGTCACAAAACGCGGGGTATCTTCCGGCTTGACCATGCCGGTTTGCAAAAGTTCACTGCTGCCCAGAATGGCGGTCAGAGGGGTTTTCAGCTCGTGGGACACATTGGCAGTAAACTCCCGGCGGGTTTGCTCCGCTTCCGCCTTTTCCGTCACGTCGAAGGCCAGTAGCACCACACCGACAACCTTTTCACCGGATTCAATGCGGCTGATGTCGATTTGATAAATTCGGCCGTCCCGTTGCAACGTGATCTCGCTACGTCCGGTTTTGGTAGCTTTTGTAATGGCTTCGCTGATTTCAGGATTTCGTTCTACCGTCAGAAAATCCCGACCTACTATAAATTCTCCTGCATGAAACAATTCTTTTGCGGCAGGGTTGATACTCAAAATGTTGCCCTTGCTGTCCAACAGCACCAGACCTTCTGCCATACTGGCGGTGATTTGGTCAAATTCGTCCTGTTTTTGTTTCAGTTGCCTTACCTGCGTGTTGATCTGGCCACTCTGCTGGCTGATGCGCCGCAGGAGCGGAGCAATTTCGTCATAGGTCTGGTTGTCCAGCGGATGGTCAAGGTCAAGAGCGTTCAGGGGTTCTACAATACGCTTGGACAGTCGGTTTGCCATCAAAAATGCCAAAATCAGTGCTACCAGCAATACCACGCAAATCGGTTGTACCATTCCCACGATCAGCATGACCACCGTGGCATGACTAATGGAAATTCGCAGAACGCTACCGTCATTCAGCCGCTTGGCACAGTAAACGGTTTTTTCCAAAAGCGTGCTGGAATAGCGTTCGCTGCTGCCTTTCCCGGAGGCAAGAGCCTCCTGCACTTCGGCACGGTCAGCATGGTTTTCCATGTTGTCCTGATCTGCCTGCGCATCATACAGAACACTTCCATCGGCGGCAATCCATGTCAGGCGGCTGCTTTCCGGGGTCATGGCATCGAAATACGCCATACCGGAGCTTTCTACCCCAGCAGCAGCCATATCCAATTCTGCCCATAGCTGGTTTTTCTGGACACCGCCAAAATAATCGTACAGGCACCCCAAAATAATCAGCAGGCTTGCCAGCAGTACGCCGATCACTGCCAGCATGATGGAGCGAAAGATTTTCACGGTCATGGTCTTGCCTCCAGTCGGTAACCCACATTGCGCACGGTTTCAATGTATTTCCCATAATCTCCCAGCTTTTGCCGCAGGGTTCGGATGTGCATATCCAGTGTCCGGGTTTCTCCCACATAGTCTTCGCCCCATACTT
>CAZTEJ010000193.1:0-1315 GCA_964612605.1 uncultured Clostridium sp.
CAACGAATACTTATCCCGACAATATAACTGCTTTATACGCAAGACTTTCTCAAGAGGACGCACTCGATGGGGAGAGCAACAGCATAGCCAATCAAAGAAAAATCCTTTTGAAATACGCAACGGACAACGGTTTTTCCAATCCTACTTTTTTCATTGACGACGGCGTTTCAGGTGTCACGTTCGACCGCCCCGGTTGGAATGAAATGATACGCCTTGCAGAAGCCGGAAAGGTCACAACGGTCATCGTCAAGGATATGTCACGCATGGGGCGTGATTATCTGAAAGTCGGCTACTATACCGAAAGTTTCTTTGCGGAGCGTGATATTCGTTATATCGCAATCAATGACGGTGTAGACAGCGACAAAGGCGATAACGATTTTACACCTTTCCGCAACTTATTTAACGATTTTTACGCACGAGATACAAGCAAGAAAATCCGTGCGGTCATGCGGGCAAAGGGAAACGCTGGGGAACACTTGTGCAGCAATCCACCCTACGGTTATACGAAAGACCCGAACAATAAGAAACAATGGATCGTGGACGATGAAGCCGCCGCTGTGGTAAAAAGGATTTTTGATTTGTGTGTTGCAGGAAAAGGACCCATGCAGATTGCAAAGGTGCTGACAGCCGATAGGGTTTTGACGGTCAAAGCCTACTTTGCAAAGCGTGACGGAAAGGCTATGCCGGACAAGCCGTATCAATGGAGTGCAAAATCCATAGCTGGGATTTTGGAGCGACCGGAATATACAGGGTGTACGGTCAACTTCAAGACCTATTCCAAATCTCACAAGCTGAAAAAGCGTTTGCAAAATGCACCGGAAAATTACCGTATCTTTCCCAACACGCAGCCTGCTATTATTGAAGAACAGGTATTTGAGCGTGTGCAGGAGCTTCGGGCAAACAAACGCCGCCCCACAAAGACAGGGCGGCAGGGATTGTTTTCGGGCTTACTCTATTGTGCGGATTGCGGCGAAAAGCTCTATTTTTGCACGACAAACAGCTTTTCTCCAAAACAGGAACACTATGTTTGCTCTAACTATAAGAGCAATACCGGAACCTGCTCAGCACATTTTATCAGAGAAGAAACATTGAAATTGTTTGTCCGACAGCGAATTTTTGATGTAACGGCAATGTTCTTTGATGATATACAGGGGTTTCAAAACATGGTGTATCAGCAGAGATTTGAAGAAGCGGAAAAAGCAGTGAAACAGAAGAAAAAAGAATTGGAACAGGCAAGGAAACGAATTGCTGATCTTGACCGTATTTTCAAGCGTATTTATGAGGACGACATCAGCGGCACGATCAGCCATGAACG
>CAZTEJ010000194.1:0-1303 GCA_964612605.1 uncultured Clostridium sp.
CTTTACTCATATTTGCTTCAGTAGCAATAAATTCTACTAATTCTTGTTTTGTCATGTTTGACATCCTCCTATAATAATTATTTTATAAGGCCTTTGTACCTTACAAATAAAATTTACCACAAAATAGTTAGAAAATGCAATAAGAAATGTGATATTTCTTTAAAAAACTTGATTTTTAATGGTTTTATATATAATTCTGAAAGAATATTAAGAAAAAATGTTATCTAATACTGATTATAAAATTAAAAGTTATCATTCATTAAAAAATCAAAAATATTTATTTGTTTAACATCATTAGTTGAATAATCTTCTTTAGATAAAGTAATTATGTATTTTTCGGAATCTTCTATATCATCAAAAGCACTAAATTCCCTCTTTCTAGTATTTTCGTCTGATAAATCATAACATACTTGAATATATTTAAAAGTGTTAGTTTTTGAAGCAATAAAGTCGATTTCACCCTTTTTTGTTTTTCCAATAAATACTTTATAATCTTTTCCTATAAGATCATTATAAACAATGTTTTCTAGAGCTACTGAATAATTTATTTCTTCATTATTTGTCTTAATTTGTTTAATTCCTAAATCATTAGTATAATATTTGTTTAATGTTTTTAGAATATTTTTGCCATGAATATCATATCTATATACTTTATTCATAATAAAAGTTGTTGAAAATGCTTCTAAATAATTATACAAAGTATCATTAGCTATTTCATGATATTCTTTCTTTAAATACTCTGTAATATTATCTCTTGAAAACTCTCTTGATTCAGTATCTAATATATATTGAAGGATTTTATTAAAAGATGCTATATCTTTTATTCCAAGCCTTTCTACTATATCTTTTAAGATGATAGAATCATATACACTTGATAGATAACTTATTTTATCTTCATCATTAGTAAATGAAAATCTCTGAGGAAGTCCACCCCATTTGAAGACATCATATAATAATTTTTCATAATCTTTTTCTTTTGTATTTGTTAATTCAACAATTTCTTTAAATGATAATGGATTTATTCTAAAACTGACATATCTACCTGACAAGTCAGTTGATAATTCAAGTAAAGTCATTCTGCTATTTGAACCAGTGATAAAAATACTGTAATTGTTAGTTATTCTTAAAGAATTAATTCCTTTTTCGAACTCTTCAACTTTTTGTATTTCATCTAAAAAAACATAGTACTTATTTTTATTTGTTTTTAATGATTCAATATAATTATATAAATCTTTTGCATTCTTTATGAAATCATATTTTAAAGATTCAAAATTGATATAAATTATATTTTCTTCATTAACAC
>CAZTEJ010000195.1:0-1302 GCA_964612605.1 uncultured Clostridium sp.
CAGTGATCTCCGATCTTTCTCTGCCGCAAGTCCGTGGTGTAGACCTCCCACAGCTTGTCCAGACGGTCTTTGCTCAATGCTACCTCGATACCGCTTACAAGGTCATCACAGTACAGAAGCGTGGCAGCACGGTACAGGCCGGCGTTACCGGTACCGATAGAGGTAAATTCCAGTGTTTCAAATCTCTGCCGCTTGTCGAAGTCAATGCGGCAATCCTTTGCGTTCGTGCCGGACACTTTCACGCCGGGGAATATATCATGCCACAGGTATTCGCCTTGTGGGTCAACCAAACGGAGGATTTCGTCATAGCACCCACGGACGAATGCGTTAGAGTGGCTACCTGTCAAAATCGGGTTGTTCGGGTCACGCCCTGCAAGGAATGACAGTAGGAACAGAGCGAGCGTGGTCTTGCCGCTGCCGGGCGGTAAGCTAATCGCCAGCAAGTCCAGCTTATCTTCCACGCACAGGTCTTGCAAGTCCTGCACGATCGGTCGCAGAACACGCCGCCGGGGTAGGTAAAACCGCTTCTTTGCTTCTCTGTCCAGTTCCATATACTGCAAGTAGCAATCAAAATCATGCGGTGCTTCAAACAGCAGGCACTTTCGCCACTGCTGATAGAACTGCTCCACATCCTTACCTCTGACCTCACGCAGTTTCTCCGCACAGGCTGTCATAAGCTGCTTATTCCGTGCGTGTGCTTCCTTGAAGTCCTGTTCCTCCCAACTCCGCAACAGGGAGAACAGGTCGGTGTAGGCTGCTATATCGGTCGGCTTCTTAGCGATAGCTACCCCGATACTGTCCGCTATGCGTTTATAGTCCATGTTGTCACCTCGAAAATAAAAATAGGGCTACCGGCACACAGTTAAGTGTGTCAGTAGCCCTTCGGCTGTCCTACCACCCTTGTGGTAGGCATAAATTATTCAGTTACAGTATTTCCTTAACTCCATTGACCAAGTTCGCCGCTTTCTTCATAAGGCTATTCTCGGCAAGGTATTCAAGCCCCTTAATCGTAATGGACGGTGTAATCGGCTCTGCAATCCGTCGGTAGCTGTCACTCAGGCTCTGTGTGGTCACGATGCCACGGATATAGCCCTCATCCTGCATCATGATAAGCAGTTGTTCCCACCGTTCCCTTGTGATGCCAAGACGGAAGTGGCTGATTGCTTCCGTGTCCAGCACTTCGCAGTCCATCGACATTTCCAAATGCTTCAGTATGCGGTAGATTATCTTAAAATTATCCAATCAGCACCATCCTCCTCGCTGTCACCCTGCAATGGCAGGGGGGATTATTCGATTACCAGC
>CAZTEJ010000196.1:0-1300 GCA_964612605.1 uncultured Clostridium sp.
GGGGGCAGGGGGCGGTGGCCATGCATTCCTCCAGTTCTTTCCGGGCGGCATCGGACTGGGTTTCCCGGTAGCGGCGGGAGATGTTGTTGAGGATGCCCTCAAAGGGCTGCTCCAGCACGCCCATGCCGGTGCCCCGGTTGTAGGTCATCCGCAGCTTTTCGCCCCGGGTGCCGTAAAGGATGATGTCCATCACCTCGTCGGACAGTTCCGATACGGGGGCGGTGAGGGAAAAGTGATATTTCTGCGCCAGTGCTTCAAAATACATCCGGAAAATGGAATCCGTCCGGGCACTCTGCCAGCCGCTGGCCTGGATGGCCCCTTCAAAAATGGACTTGCTCTTGTCCGGGATCACCAGATCCTCGTCGGCGATGAGCTGAAAGCCCAGGCCGGTGCAGCTGGGGCAGGCACCGGCGGGGTTATTGAAGGAGAACATCCTGGGTTCCAGCTCTGTCAGGCTGATGCCGCAATCTTCGCAGGCGTAGTTCTGGGAAAAGCTCAGCTCCTCCCCGCTTTGAGGCAGCTGGATGGTCACAAGCCCGCCGGAATGGTTGCAGGCGGTCTCGATGGAGTCGGTCAGGCGGCGGCGCAGGCCTTCTTTCAGCACCAGCCGGTCTACCACCAGGTCGATCTGGTGCTTTTTGTTCTTTTCCAGGGAAATTTCTTCCGTCAGATCATAGAGGATTCCGTCGCAGCGCACCCGGGAAAAGCCGGATTTCTTGGCATCTTCGAAAATCTTCTTATGTTCGCCCTTTTTCCCCCGGACGATGGGGGACAGCACATAAAACCGGGTGCCCTCCCCCAGAGCCTCCACCCGATCCACGATCTGGTCGATGGTCTGCCGGGCGATCTCCCGTCCGCACTTGGGGCAGTGGGGGGTGCCCACTCTGGCCCAAAGAAGGCGCAGATAGTCGTAAATTTCCGTCACCGTGCCCACGGTGGAGCGGGGGTTTTTGGAGGTGGTCTTCTGGTCGATGGAAATGGCGGGGGACAGGCCGTCGATGGCGTCCACATCGGGCTTGTCCATCTGGCCCAGGAACTGCCGGGCGTAGGAAGAAAGGCTCTCCACATACCGCCGCTGGCCTTCGGCGTAAATGGTATCAAAAGCCAGGCTGGATTTTCCGGAACCGGACAGCCCGGTAAACACCACCAGCTTGTCCCGGGGGATGGTCAAGTCCACATTTTTCAGGTTGTTTTCCCGGGCACCCTGGATTCGGATGGTATCGTTCATAGGAATGGCTCCTTTTGCAAAACACATTTTTCCTATTATACCACATTCCCGAAAAACTACAAGATTTTTCCC
>CAZTEJ010000197.1:0-1294 GCA_964612605.1 uncultured Clostridium sp.
AGTTCCCATTGCAGGGCGTATTCCTCCCGATAGAGCGCAGTATGCTCCGGCGCAGGCGTATCCACAATGGCTCTCGTGCAGTTCGTAAAACCGCTGTATTGCAGTGCGCCTGCCCATGACCCGAACCGCAGTTCCAAAAACTCACCGCCGATGATCTCCGTCCGCGTCGGAACGTGTCCAAGCTCTCGTTCGCAATTTTGTAAATACGCGGCGAGTTGATCGAGCGTATCCGTCTGATGGGCAAGGGTGAATTCAATATTTTTCTGAGAAAGCACGATGCGCACCCGTTCATTCAGAACCTTTCGGAGTGCCTCCATATTTTCCTCATGGGTTCGACCCGGTCTCATGTCGGCACCTCCTCGCCACAGGTGGCCTCCAGCTCCCGCAGCCGTGCATCCTCCGCTTCATAAAGGGTACGCACGATCTGTCGGTTTTCAAACGCGGGCGGATTTTTTGCCGCGCGCATGCTTCCGCTGTAAAAGCTGCGCAGCGCTTTGTACCAGCTTCCGAAGCGGTACTCAATGTAGTCGCCGCCGATGACCTCCACGCGCGCTGGCGTGTGGCCAAGCTGCTCCATGCAGCCTTTCAGATATTCACTGAGCTGCTCAGGGGTGTCATTCTGGTGGTCGATGATAAACTGCGTGTTCTGCCGCGCGATCATTCGCTCCACGCGGCGCAGGATCAGCCGTCTGCGCCCCTCTGAGGGTTGTGCTTCTACGGTCTGCTGCCGCTGTTCGGTCAACTGCCGTTCTTCGTTATACATACTGTGCCTCCTGTCGTACCGATTTACAGACTACCCCCCCAGAAATGGGATAATCTGGTTAATGGCAAATAAAAAAAGCACCAATCTGTTTTTTGGAAACAAACTGGCGCCCGTGCCTTGTGGGTACGATAGGTTCATCGTGCTATCAACCACATGTTTTTACCGCCTTCTGTACTACATGGAACATATCCAGACAGCTTCCGTACAGGCGAAGATAAGCGATTCTTCTGACTGGGACTATGGATGCTTCCGCATCCGCGCCCGTTTCCTACCTTCTCACAGGGGATTGGTTACCCCCGCAATGGCGATCTTTCGACCACACAGCTCACGACAACGCGCTGTCTTACGCCTTGCCGCTGACTGCTTTGGAAACAGACTCATCCGTTACAGCTCCGGGCGAGTAACCGCATGTACGCCCAATACACACGGCTTTCCTCTTTCACCACAGGCTCAGTCCATCTGGCCGCGACCTGTGATTACAAATCTTCAGCTGGTAAAAACATTCTATGAAATTGTCAAACTACATATCTG
>CAZTEJ010000198.1:0-1289 GCA_964612605.1 uncultured Clostridium sp.
TTCGCCGACCGATCGGAACGCGGGGCGCAGCCCGCCCGTGCCTTTAGGCACGGGCGGGCTGCGCCCCTGTCGTCGGACGACAAACACATCCCCGTAGTGGGGTGCGGGAGGAGTCCGACTTAATTTGTCGGTAACGAAAAACAGCCGACTGTTAAGCCGACTGTCTTCCGAGGGAAAATTGAAAACACAACATTAGTTGTAAGTGGATGTCATTATTCGGAGGCTGTTGCCTCGTCAAGAGTAAGCTCGATGTCCATGCTTACTCCGTCACGGTATACCGTGATTACCATTGAGTCGCCTGCGGAGAATCTCGATTTTATCTCGTTTAACTCGTCCATGCAGGTTATCGTCTCGCCGTCCGCACCGATGATTATGTCGCCCGCCTTGATTCCCGCCTTTTCGGCGCAGGAGTCGGGGTTGATGAATCTGACATATACACCCTGCGGTAAGCGGTAGTACATACTCATAAGAGAGGTGATGTCCTCACCCGATATGCCTATCTGCGGTCTGCCGGTGACATATCCGTAGTGGATTAAATCCTCGATTATCGGCATTGCCTCGTCTATCGGAATAGCAAATCCGAGTCCTTCGCCGTAGATGGATGCAACTTTGGCCGATGTAATTCCGATTACTCTGCCGTATGCGTCGATTAACGGGCCGCCCGAGTTGCCGTTGTTGATGGATGCGTTGGTCTGAAGTAGATTCATCTCGTAGTCGCCGATGGTGAGCGTGCGGTTGAGTCCCGAGATAACGCCTGTCGTGAGCGTGCCGTATAGGTCAAAGCCTAAAGGATTGCCTATCGCCACTACCAACTCGCCTATGCGAATGTCGCTTGAAATGCCGAACTCACAGGCTGTAAGCCCATCCGCTTCTATCTTGAGTACGGCTAAGTCCGTCTGTGAATCGTAGCCGATAATTTCGGCTTCATATTGGTTTGAATCGGCATCGACTATCATAACCGTCTGCGCATCTTCTATTACGTGCGCGTTGGTGATGATGTAGCCGTCGGTGCTGATGATTATTCCCGTGCCTGTAGCCGTGCCGCTTCTTAAGGTACAGCTGACTCCGACTACCGACGGGGATGCCTTGTCATAAATGTCGGGTATGCTTAAAGCGTCCTCCGGTGCGGCAAGCTGTTCAAGCGTCGGATATGTTCTGTCGTCGGCTACTGTAGCGGTACCGCGAAGGTTTGTATCCTCCTCAATGTCGGGAGTGTCTTCGATTGTTGCGGTTGTATCGTTGTCAAGACTTGTGTCGAAGTCGGTTACTTCGCCGTCGATTCTTGTTAC
>CAZTEJ010000199.1:0-1274 GCA_964612605.1 uncultured Clostridium sp.
TCAGCTCGCCCTTTTTGCCGAGCAGACGCACGCGCAGTTCTTCCAATGCGGCAGGGGTCTTGGCGGCGTTGAGCGCCTCCAAAGCGGCCTGTCGGATATTTTCCAATTGCTGTTTCATATCATATTCCTCCTAAAAGGTTATATAAAAATAAAAAATCCTCTCATCCCACAATCGGGACGAAAGGACATTCCTTCCGCGGTACCACCCGCAATTCGCCGCAAGGGCGCACTTATTGGCGCAAACACGCCGCAGACCCGTAACGAAGGTCAACCGTCCGATCCTACTGCGATTTCAGCCGGAAGCTCCCGGGGGAAAGCCCGATATCCCGTCCCGAGCGGCTTGCACCGACCCGCTCTCGCTGTGGGAACGCACCCGATATCGGACGACCCGTTCGTCGCCTTTTCCTATCAAGCGGATTTTATCACACTCGGACGGGAAATGCAAGTGTTTTCTTGTAAATCTGCGCAAAAGCGTTCTTGACGGCACGGAAAAACAATGCTATGATAATGTAAACATATTTTCGAGAGGGGATTTGCCATGTATCAGCCTTTGGCAGACCTGCTGCGGCCGACCACATTGGACGAGGTATACGGGCAGGAGCATATTCTGGGGAAAGACGGCATTCTGCGGCGCTTGGTCGAGTCGGGGAATATCCCCAACATGGTTTTTTACGGTCCGAGCGGTACGGGTAAGACGACGGTCGCCAACATCATCGCCAAGCAGACCAACCGCACGCTATACAAGCTCAATGCCACCACCGCCTCCACCGCCGACATCAAGCAGATCGTGGCGGAGCTCGATACGTTCATGGCACCGAACGGCATTTTGCTGTATCTGGACGAAATCCAGTCGTTTAATAAAAAACAGCAGCAGGTTTTGCTCGACTATATTGAAAACGGGAAGATCACGCTCATCACTTCGACCACCGAAAACCCGTATTTTTACGTTTTCAACGCCATTTTAAGCCGTTCGACCATTTTCGAGTTCAAACAGCTCGACGATGCCGCCGCCTTAAAAGCCATCGACCGCGCCGTTGCCTTTCTGGAAAAGCGCAACGCGCTCAAGGCAGAGCCCGAGGCGGGGGCGCTCGAATATATCGCCGGCGCGTGCGGCGGCGATATCCGCAAGGCAATGAACGCCGTAGAGGTGCTTTTCTCCGCCGGTCGGCCGGAAAACGGTATCTTGCCGCTGACGCTTTCCGATGCCAAGCTCGTCACACAAAAATCCTCCATGCGCTACGATCGCGGGGGCGATAACCAGTACGACACGCTTT
>CAZTEJ010000200.1:0-1273 GCA_964612605.1 uncultured Clostridium sp.
AACGAAGTTGTGGCAACGGAAGTTGTATCTGAGGATTCACACACCACAGAAGAAAAAGTAATGGACAAAGACGAAGCAATGCTTGCTGCTGCAGTTTCCAACATGCGCGAAGGTCGCTACAAAGTTGGACACGAAGTTAAATGCCATGTTGTGCAAGTAAGCGCAGACGGCGTGTACGTTCGTATTCCCGGTTGGAAAACAGAAGCGTTCATTCCCAACGAAGAACTTGTTTTGGAAGGCGATTTTGCCGAATTCAAAGCCGGCTTGAAGGAAGGAACTAACCTTGTTTGCTCCATCATTTCTACGGAAAGCGGAATCACACTTTCCAGAAAGGCTATCGAAGAAAAGTACAAGGATGACGAACTTGTTGACGGCATCAAGGAAGGAAAAGAATTCTCCGTCGTTATGACAAGAGTTGGCAAAAGCTGTCTCACCGGCCGTTTGGGAAGTTACACGGTAGTGGTTCACGCTTCTCAAATCAAAATCGGTTTCGTCAAAGATCTTGAAAAATACGTTGGAAAAACTTTGCGTCTTGTTTCCTCGGCTGATAAAGTTGACGACAAAAAACACGTTATTTATGCAAGCCAAAAAACAATTTTGCTTGCTGAAAAGAAAGCAAAAGAAGATGAATTCTGGAACAACATCGAAGAAGCTGAAATCGTTGAAGGCAAAGTTCTTCGTTTTGCAAGCTTCGGCGCATTCGTTGACGTTCGCGGATTCGATTGCTTGGCTCACACGTCCGACCTTGCTTGGGAACGCGTAAACGCTCCTGCGGAAGTTTTGGAAATCGGTCAAACCTACGAATTCGTAGTGTTGGCTTTGGATAGAGAACACAACAGAGTGTCCTTGGGCTACAAACAACTTCAACCCAAACCTTGGGAACTTGCGGAAGAAAAATTCCCTGTAGGAACCGTTGTTAAGGGAAAAGTTGCAAGATTGATGCCTTACGGCGCTTTCATCGAATTGGATAAGCACATCGACGGTTTGCTTCACGTATCCAACTACTCTTGGGATTGGATCGACGATATCACCAAGGTGTTGAACGTCGGTGACGAAGTAGAAGTAGAAGTGTTGGAATTCGATGCTGAACACAAACGTATCACTCTTTCCAGAAAAGCTTTGCTTGAAAAACCCGAAGAAGTCGTAACAAAACCGAGCAATAACGACTAATAAATTGATAACTACCGTTTTCTAGGAGCGATGACAACTCCGACACGACTCTTGGATTGCGGCAAATAAAAAAAGGAGAAAACTACTATGGAACTCACAAAAC
>CAZTEJ010000201.1:0-1268 GCA_964612605.1 uncultured Clostridium sp.
TGCAACCGTATCGACCGCAATACGGGCGGGATCGTCATTGCGGCAAAGACGGCGGAGGCGCTGCGCGTCATGAACCAAAAGATCCGTGATCGCGAGCTCGACAAGCGCTATCTGGCGATCGTCGAGGGTACGCCGAAGCCGAAAGAGGGAAGCCTGCGGGGGTATCTTTTCAAAGATGCGAAGAAAAACCGCGTTTTTGTGTCGGATAAGCCGCAACCGGGCAGTAAGACCTGCCAAACCGACTATAAGGTGCTCGAGAGCCGAAACGGTCTGTCGCTCGTCGAATGTGAGCTCATTACGGGGCGCACGCACCAGATCCGTGCGCAGTTTGCGCACGCGGGGCACCCTCTGCTCGGCGACGGGAAATACGGAAAACTCGACAAGTGCTTTGACCGTACGTATCAGGCACTTTATTCGTACAAGCTGACTTTCGCGTTCACGACGGACGCGGAGGGGTTGGCGTACCTCAACGGAAAGACGTTTTGCGTGGAAAAGGTCGACTTCGTCGACGAATTTTTCCCGAAACAAGGAAACAAAACCTAAGGAAAACAGGCACGGCCGACGGCCGTGCCTGTTTCCGAAAAGGGGAGCGAATTGTGACGGCAGGGGCGATTGCCCCCGCTATGGGATGTATCTTAGTGAGTTTCGATCCATTCGTTGACCTTGTTCTTGGCCAAACGCTGAATGTCCTCGCCGGGGCAGGGAGAAGCATCGCCGCCGCGGGTGTAGACGAAATACAGACCGCCTTCGTTCTGGAACAGAATTTCCTCGTAGCCTGCGGGGTCGCCGTAGTAACCGTGCGTGCACTTTTTGATGAGGGTGGCGGTTTCGGAGTCATACTCCTTCTTGCAGATGATCTTTTTCATGTTGTTGACCTCCTTCCCGAAAGGATATATTCACTGATATTATACATTATTTTTGCAAGAATGCAAGCGTTTTTTCGAAGAAAACGCCTTTTTCAAAGCAGATTTGTTCTATGCGGTCAGAACCGAAAGCGGAAAATGCACATTTTTCCGTCATAATGCACAAATGCTAATGGGCAATCGACACGCAACACGATTTTTTGCGCGTGGGTGATTGCCTTGCACGCGCAAATGTGATACGATAACCGAAACGAAACGAGAGGAGAATGCACATGAAAGATATTCCCGTTTTTGACACGGAAAACGGCGTCGCGAGCCTGTTTTTGCAAGAGATACCGTACCGAAAACGCGCGCATATCAAAATCCGTTCCAGCTTATCCCCGGAAAAATTTCTGGAAGAATGCA
>CAZTEJ010000202.1:0-1267 GCA_964612605.1 uncultured Clostridium sp.
CCTCTCGAACTCAAATAAATATCAATGTCGTTATTGATATAGTTATATCCGGTAGTATGCAAGACATCATAAAATTCACGAATATAATCAAAAACTCCGTAATGCTCAAAAATATTCAGTACCTCGTGTCCCTTTAGATTTTTATGTGTCTTATAACTTTCAAGACAAAAAACAGCAAATTTCATTTCTTTACTCATTTTACTTTCTCCTTACACATCGGGAAAAACAATATCCCCTGTTTGTTCTTCTTGCTCAATTAAGCTGTATAACATCTGTGTGCTGTACTGCCATACCTTTGTATCCTCATTTTCAAGAGCTTCATACAATTTTGAGGCATACAGCTTTTTTATTGCTTCGTCCTCGGAAATATTTTTGTTTTTTGCTATATACGCAATCAAATCTGCACTTATATAAGGCATAATTGCCTCAAATTGTTCTTTTCCCATTCAAAATACCTCCTATCTGATTTCCTTTGCTTCAACAAAGGTTAAATATTTCAAAATTTCTTCGCTGTGCAATGTCCATTGATCGTGTAAAACTTCTGTCTTTAGTTTTTTAACGGTATATTCCGCATCGTAAGCTCCCGTTTCAAACAATCTTATGGATTGATATACATTATCATCCGCTACAGGTCCTATATGCAAATCCGCTTTTTCTTCCGAAATATTTCCTTTGCGATTATTTACAACAAACGAAAGCCATTCTTCGTCTGCATTTTCAAATCGTTTTACACGCAATTCTTTTTCAGCCTTTTCAATATCAAACTCATATACCGCAACATATCCCAAATTAACGTTTTTTCTTCGCATTTTTATCCTTGCCCAACGCTCCGCCTGTTCAAAAGAAGTAGTGGTATAAAAGCCGACTCCGAAATCCAAATAAACGTCACTTTTGCGGATTTCAGGCTTATCTACAAGGTCTGTACTTCCGTGATATAAAATCATTTAAGTCCCTCCAATATCTTATTTATTGTTTTTTGTTCCTTTTTTAATTCCGAAAGCATTTTTTCATAATGTTTTCTCTGTTCCAGTTTTTCTCGTATATCTTTCACAATTTCAACGTCTTTACCGATATAATCATCACACACCTTGCCGTCTTTTCTGTACTTCAAATAATAATATTCATTTTTGCGGCAGATAAGTGAACCTTTCGGCAATTTATTAAGCATTTCCTCATATTGCCGTATCATATTACCGTTTCTTGCAGCTTCGTTTTTTATAACTGAATTTATAATCAATTTTATCACCATTATTATTGTACCACACTT
>CAZTEJ010000203.1:0-1267 GCA_964612605.1 uncultured Clostridium sp.
TTGCGGCTGCGCCGATAACGATCACGATTATAACGACTAATAAAATGATTGCTTCGTCATCTGATTCTTCATCGGCACATTCCGTGCTTGAAATAATTTCCTGTGGTTCTTCAACGGCTGCCGTGCCTTGCGGTCGCGCCAGAAACACGACCGCGATCAGCACCAGAAGCCACATTCCGAGCTTTTCCATTATCCCTTGAAATCAAACATTTCTTCCACCTTTTCGGTCACGGTGGGCATAATGGTATCTCCGAACAGCGCGTACAGACCGCCGAGCAGCAGCGCGCCGATAACGACCGCAATCAAAATCTTGATACCGCTGTCAACGAAATTCTCCGCACGTCTTGCCTGAATAAGCGCTTCTGCGCGAATTGCCTTTGCCTGAACCTTTGCCTTTGCGTTCTTGAAAAAGTTTCTCATAAAAATGTCCTCCAAAAATAATTTTATTTATGCAAAAACCGCGGATAATTCTGCAGCAACAAGGACGTTGCTGCAGTTGTCCCAAAGCGGCGCAGGATGCGCCGCAACAAAGGGCAACAGGCGGTATTACATCTTAATTTCGGGCGAATTGTCCTGTGATGGCTCGTTATCCTCGGACATCGCCGCGAGCTTCTCCCTCGCCCAATCGGGGATATGCTCATCGGCGGCAATGCCGATGAAGTCTTGGCGGCAGAATTCCGCTTTTTCGCCGTCCGACAGGAAATGTCCGAACACCTTGCGACCGCTCGCAGTAGAGGAGCAGCCGAACCCGCCAGTCGCAAAAAACAACTGATTTTCCGGCGTCCGATATTCCTCTTTCAGAGAGGTATCCCGAAGAATAAGCAGCTTATTTGTGTAGTTCTGCGGCTCGTCCGACCGGACGATATGTTCTCCCGAAAACAGATTTAATTCCGCATACATTTTTCGGATATCGTCCGCTGCGCCGTCCACCAGACAGCTATGCGAGTTCAGCGCAAACTCGTATTTTCTATCGGCGTCGGGAATATTAAAACGCTTTGCCCACTCGGTATTTCTGCTGTGAAATCTGCCGTCACCTTTGCGCTCTTGGATCGTATTTGCAATAACCCACATCGTGCGGTCGTAGCCGAACTCTTTTATTGTAAGCTCGGCGCACTCCGAGGGAAGACGGTATCCGTCGAATTTTTCGGAGACCTGCTTGTCGAGGAACTCCTTACAGCGGATATTCTCTTTTTTGCTCTCGCGCCAAACGTCAAGTTCGCCGTCATACTTCGCCGTTTCAGCTGAATATCTATACAGAGGTATCATC
>CAZTEJ010000204.1:0-1266 GCA_964612605.1 uncultured Clostridium sp.
TACATCAGCTTTTCATAGCTTTCCGTCTGCCCAGCCACCAGACCGTCCACGCTGTCCAGCACAGCCTGGGTCGCATCCAGGGTCATTTGGTAGATTTCCGGGCAAAAATACTCTCCCGTCAGGATGTGGCCGATTTTCCATTCCGTTAACGCCACGAATTTCCCCACCATGTCGCCGAAACCGGAGCGGCTGAGGAATCCCGGGGCCTGGGAAATGACGTTCAGATCCGCCACCACCAGGGTAGGGGCCACCGCCGTCCAGGTCTTTTTGAACCCGTCCCAGGTCATCGCCGCCACGGAAGAGCAGAAGCCATCCACACTGGCCGCCGTGGGGCAGGAGACGAAGGGGATCCCCTTTTCATGGGCGCAGTAGCGGGTGATGTCGTGGATGGTGCCGGAGCCCAGCGCCATCAAATAGTCACAGTTTTCCGGGATCTGCGCCAGAGCCAGGGCCACTCCATGGTTGTCCGCATGCAGTCCCTGGGCAGGAAGCACCACTTCTTTTGCTGCCTTCGGGTGGAGCATGCCCTTGGCCCGGTAGGTATTTTCGTCATAGACCGCCACACCGCAGCCCCGCAGGCCGAACTTTTCCAGGTACTCGTCCAGCTTCGCCAGGCAGCCCGGTTCCACAACGCAAAAGGCGGTGGTCATGGCATGGCTTCGGCCGCAGGTGCAGTCCCCCGCATATTGTTTGCCGTCGATAATCACAGAAAACACTCCTTTGTCTGTACTTTTTGAAAAAATATGGTATACTGGTAGGAAACATCCTTGCATTGGGGGATCCAGTTATGCGCACAACGGAACGCCAGGAAAACATCCTGGCCATTCTCAAGCAGTCCAGCTACATCACCGTCACAGATCTTGCCGCCCAGACCTTTGCCTCCCCGTCCAGCATTCGCCGGGATCTGACGTTTCTGGAAAACAACGGTCTCGTCCACCGCACCCATGGGGGCGTCACTTTGCCGGAAGCCACCTCCGGCGTGGCCAGTTTTTCCAACCGTAAGCTGAAAAACACCCGGGAAAAGCGGCTCATCGCCAAGAAAGCCGCCACCCTTTTGCAGGACGGGCAGACCATTTTGCTGGACGGATCCTCCTCCGTGACCTATTTGCTGCCCCACATCGCCAAATTCTCCGGCATCCAGGTCTACACCAACAACCTGTCCACCGCCATCGATGCCATTGAGCTGGGGATCTCCACCAACTGCCTGGGCGGGCACTCCCTGAAAGGCTCCATGGTGATGACCGGCCCGGACACTTGCCGGGTGGT
>CAZTEJ010000205.1:0-1262 GCA_964612605.1 uncultured Clostridium sp.
TTTATATGATATATTTATTATGGTGATGATATGAGAAATAATAAAGGATTTACACTAGTAGAAATGATAGTAACATTAAGTTTACTAACAATACTAGGAGTAACAATAGGAGTTTCATTAAATAAAATATTTAAAAATAATGAAGAAAAAAACTATCAAGAATATGTAGAAAAAATCAAAGAAAGTGCCTTATTATACGTTAATAATAAATCAAACATAATAAATGATTTAAATACAGACACATCATTTGAAATAATACCAATTAAAGACTTAAAAGACGAAGGATACATTCCAGAAGGATTAAAAAATCCAGATACAAAAGAACAACCACAAGATGATGAAAAAATAAAAGTATGGTTAACAGAAGATAAAGAACTAGAAGTAGAATACCCATACACCGAAGTAGAAGAAGAAAACTATCTTTACGCACAAGACTATAAAGTAGATTATGGAAGTACCGATGAAGATCTATGCTACATAGGTTTAAATACATCAATCCTACAATTAATAAATTCAAATACCGGAAAAAGAGTATATGATTTAGCAAAAGAAAAAAGTATAATAGCCTACATGGAAGACGGAAGTAAATGTACAAATTTAAAATCAGATAAAATAGGTAGTTATAAAATAAAATACGTTTACACAACAGATGCAAGCGATATAACAGATACTAACGATAACGTTAGAGAAGCAAGCAGAACCATAACAGTTAATCCAAGTAAACCAAAAATAAATAAATATACCATTGAAAAAACCGGAAGTGATATTTACACTCCAACCTTAACATATAATGTTGGAGATACCAGTGGTAAATCAGATATGAAACTAGAATACTGTATAAGCTTATCAAGCAAAGTAGAAGACTGTACAACATGGAATAAAGTAGACAAACTAGATACAGATACAAGTATGAGTTTAAATCTAAAAGAATTAGATAGTAATGTAACAAGCAAAAGCAGTATAAATGTTTATCTACACGTAAAAAATATATTCGAAGAATATATAAGCAAAGAAAATAACTACAAACTAACATTCAAAGTAATAATTAAACCAAACGGAGGAAGTTATAACGGAAGTACAAGTAATCAAACCATAACAGGCATAAGTTACGGTACAACATTAAGTTCTGTAGTAACAAAAAGCAAATTCACAAGAACAAACTACCAATTCGATAGCCTAAAAGATTTAAATGGAAATACCGTAGACTTTAGTAAAACAATAACAAGCGATTTAACTATAGTAGCCCAGTGGTATCAAAACTG
>CAZTEJ010000206.1:0-1257 GCA_964612605.1 uncultured Clostridium sp.
CCGGGACGATCCGGTTATGAGCCGGAGGCTCTAACCAACTGAGCTAAAGGCCCGTCTGTGTCACGGGTGCCTGTGCACCAACGCAAGGCTTATTGTATCATCGAATTGCGCGTCTGTCAAGCAGAAAATTTGCGATCATGTCGAAGACGGACGCATAAGTTTTTCCTTGCTTTTTGTGTGCCCTTTCGCTATAATAGGCGCAGAAAGGTCGGATGCAGTTTGAAAGCATGGAAACATTTCGTCACCATCACCCATCACCGTCATCTTGTTTGCAAGGGCTGTTTTCGCGTGGGACTGTATTGGCGAGGCTTGACGCATGATCTATCCAAGTATTCGCCGACGGAGTTTCGCGTCGGGGCAAAGTTTTATCAGGGCACGTGCAGTCCCAACGCCGCCGAGCGCAAGGAAAAAGGGTACAGCGAGGCATGGATGCACCACAAGGGGCGCAATCGCCATCATTGGGAATACTGGACGGACATGGATATGACCACGGGGCAATACGTTTCCGTGCCCATGCCGCGCAAATATCTGGCCGAAATGGTCATGGATCGGATCGCCGCGTGCAAGACCTACCAAGGGAAAAACTACACCGACGCTTCGGCGCTCACCTATTTGGAAAGCAGCCGCGAGCAGCATCTTTTACACCCCGAGACCCATCGGGAGCTGGTCTACATTTTGACCGTGTTGAAAGAGCGCGGCGAAAAAGCAATGTACGATTACGTCAAAAACACAGTCCTCAAGGGAAAGCCTTTCCCTTGGGAGAAAACGGAGGAATGAATATGCCCGCGAATTGGCTGAAAAACGCAGTATTTTACGAGATCTACCCCCAATCGTTTTACGACAGCAACGGCGACGGCATCGGTGACCTGAACGGCATCACCGAAAAACTGCCCTACGTCAAAAGCCTCGGGTGCAATGCCCTGTGGCTCAACCCCATTTACGAATCCCCGTTCCAAGACGCGGGCTACGACGTGACGAATCACAAAAAGGTCGCCCCGCGCTACGGCACCGAGGCAGATCTCGTGCGGTTGTTCGAAACGGCGCACGGCATGGGAATGCACGTCCTGCTCGATCTCGTGCCCGGCCACACCAGCGAATACCATCCCGATTTTCTGCGCAGCGCGCAGGAAACGCCGAACGAAATGTCCGACCGCTATATCTGGACGGACAGCGCGTTCTCCGGCGGCGACGGCATGGTGTTTATCGGCGGCGAGCACCCGCGCGATGCGACATATATCGTCAATTTCTTCAAATGCC
>CAZTEJ010000207.1:0-1255 GCA_964612605.1 uncultured Clostridium sp.
TAATGTTAATTTGCGTGGACGAATTATTGAATACTTGATTACCGCTGAGGACGATCTAAAAGCAACTCTGATGCGTTGTCTGCGCACAAAACAGGCTCTACCCGAGATTTTTACAGCCGATGAACTGGGGGATTATGAACGAGAGTTTGAGCAGTACCTCACTGAAACGGATATTAAGACAAAAGTTTTGTTCTTATCCAGCAATCCGAAAGGCTATAACATTGATAAACTGCTCTCATTTCTCTCGGAAGAAAAGAGTGTATACCTAGTCTATGTCGTTGCCATTGATGAAGATAGAACAATTCAAACTCGGCTGTGTTCGATGTTCAATCGTCAAATTCTGTCTGGTACAAGAATTATTAAACATTGGGCAGGGCGAAACTCTCGTGGCGTAACTCAATACGAGGGCAGAGCACTTGAAGCCATCGTGGAGGATTTTGATTTTGGAATTGATTATGATGCCTCGCAGGACATCATTACCGATTTTTTGAATGGTTAATTTACAACCAAAATGTTAAAGGGTTCGGGATGTTACCCAACAAATCCTTATCTCAGTCGATAGGATCAGTTATCATATAATCCCAATTCAAGAAGATGCCGAAACTGGATTAACAGACTATGCTCTTGAGCATGTTAAAGCGGATGTTGTGTGTTTGGCGTATATACGCATCTTTATTCGCAGAAAATGAAATAAGCGATGCAATTTCATTCTTTTATTTCAAAATGGATTGATAAGTTGAAATAAAAGGCGCATACTAATTGGCGTATCAATCTTTTGTCCCATGTCCGCTCCCTCCGGATCCCACCATAGAGCTTTCGGACGAACTGATCGCACTTTTGATCAAAGCAAACTCTCAGCTTGCTGTTTTGGAAAGCGTAGCTACTCGCATTCCCAATGTTGAGCTTTTTGTGTCTATGTATGTTCGCAAAGAGGCACTGATGTCCTCTCAGATCGAGGGTACTCAGGCTACATTGGAGGATGTTCTTGACCCGTTGATTGAAGCAAACACGAACCGCAATGTTGCGGATGTTGTGAACTATATCAAAGCGACCGAATTTGCAATCAACCGTTTGCAAGAGCTGCCTCTTTGTAATCGCCTGATAAAGGAGACTCATGCGGTATTGATGTCCGGTGTCCGTGGGCAGGAAAAAAGCCCCGGTGAGTTCCGCTATTCCCAAAACTGGATTGGCGGACAAGGCAGTACGTTAAAGAATGCAAGGTATATCCCGCCGTCCCCGGAGGATATGACAGAAG
>CAZTEJ010000208.1:0-1251 GCA_964612605.1 uncultured Clostridium sp.
TACACCGTGACCATTCACGACGACACCACCGGCAAGGAATACAAAATGGAGCCGAGGGAAAGGAGGACTGACAATGACACCAAAAGAAGCAGACCGCGCCGCCGAGCTTTGTGTGCCGGTAATCCATAACCACATCGAATACCTGCGCATTAACCAGGTGGGCTACAGCTACGACGACAAAGGCAGACGGTCGCCCTTCGTTCAACTGCTCGACAAATGCGGACACAGCGTAACCTATGCCGATCCGGCACGGTGCGAACTGAAGGAGGCAACCGATGAAGAATAACCTATTTGA
This sequence comes from uncultured Clostridium sp., assembly GCA_964612605.1. Taxonomy (GTDB): domain Bacteria; phylum Bacillota_I; class Bacilli_A; order RF39; family UBA660; genus CAG-533. The sequence continues at coordinate 296 of CAZTEJ010000208.1, forward strand.
CGAAACAGGTCTCGTCAAGGTGCGACCGCCTGCAGGCGACAAACCGAGACCGAAGACCAGAGCGAACGCAAGAGCCGAAAAGCAAGCTCGCGAATACGAGGTCTGCAGTCATTGCACGAAGGCAATCTGCAGAGGCTCGGAACGATGCATGAAGAAACACATGAAGGAGGACACGCAGAATGGAAAGACTGACCAAGAAGGATAAAGAAAGTGCGTACTTCCCGCCTTGCTTTGAGGAGCCGTGCCTCGGCGGAGGATGCGCAGACGACAACTGCGACTTTTTCAACAAGGTATGCCAGCACCTCGCAGAGCTGGAGGACGAAGAAGAACGCAGAGAAAAAGGGTGCTACTGGTGCAAAGAGCAGACCGACGAATTCGGAGACACGCACATGACCGCCAGCGAAATCACAGTCGTGAGCCGCGACCGTTTCGGAAGCCGGGAACTTCCCCGAAACTTCTGCCCTGTTTGCGGACGCAGACTGAAAGATGATTTTTCATGCGATGCAATTCTCAAAAAATGAGGTTTCACGTGAAACTCTCAAAACAAAAGAAAACTATTGAAAAAGCCGCCGCTTTGTGTTATAATAAACCAACGGCGAAAACGAAAGGAGGAAACGGCACATGGCATACGGCAGACCGATGAAAGGCGGAAGCAGACGAACGCCAATCACCGTACACGCACCAAACAACATCATCGAGATCATCGACGAACACGTCGAAGAATACGCGGCCGAGACTGAGACTGCATACAGCAGATCGGACTTTTACAACGAGGCAGCCATCGCGCTACTCCGCAGCCGAGGCATTGAGGTGGAGGACACCCCGAAGCGTAACAAAAGCGTAACAGAAAAAACGACAGCCAAATCGAAAGAGGATAATACGAATAATTAAAACAAAAATAAGCCCGAAAATGCAGGGCATAAAACCTCAAGATAACCACCCACGAAAGAGTGGGA
>CAZTEJ010000209.1:0-1250 GCA_964612605.1 uncultured Clostridium sp.
GCACGCGGAAAGCTACGACAAAAAGGGTCTCTGCGACGTCTGCGACAGAGTTAAGGATGTATACTTTGCCGGCTACACCCTGACGCTTAACGGCACTATCACCATGAACTTCTACACAAGACTTTCGGATGAATTTATTGAAAAAGGTTACATCACATTCACCGGAGTTCGTGACACCGAATTGACAATAGAGGCGTCCAAGCTTACAAAAACAAGTGATGGTTATTATTTGTTCGTTGTTCCGGTCTGGGCTTACGAGATGAACAAGACCATCACGGCAAAGGCATATCTTAACGGAAATGTTGTCAGAACGCACGAAAAATCGATCAGAGCTTATGCCGAGTACATCATAGATCCTGAGAATAACTACAATGATGAGCATGTCACCTTCGCAAAGGCGCTGCTCAACTACGGCGCGGCATCGCAAAAATATTTTGATAAGAAAGAACCCGGTCTTGCAAATGACCTTGCGAACATAAACCTCGGTGACGATATAAACGAGGGAAAATATGAGGCGAGCGAACTTGCAGGTTACAAAGCGAGTCCCGTAAGTGGCACGGCTATCGGAACATTTAAGGGCTTCAATCTTCTTATTGGTTCTGAAACAGCACTCAGAGCATATTTCGATTTTGCGGAAGGTGTCAACCTCGATGATATCACCTTTACGGTTAATGGTCAAGAGGTAACATACGAGAACGGCAGGATCGAATGTGCAAACATCAAGGCGTATGATCTTGATAAGGAAATAGTGTTCAAGGCTAGTAATAAAACGACGGGCGAAGAACTCATCTTTAAGTGTTCGGCAATGTCCTACTGCTACAGCGTATTGGAAAGTAGTAACAACGATTTGCTTAAGATTCTTGTAAGCAGATTGTACGATTATTGCACAGAGTCGCAGACCTACAATAAGTAATCGGAGGGTTAAAAAATGAACGACAAAATAACGATCAAAAAAGACGAAAAAATGTCCTATGAACCTCCGATGGCGAGTGTTTTGCTGAACGATGGCAGAGACGTGCTTGATCTTAGCACCGAATATATGCCGGCGAGCAACTACAACGCGCTGAAAATATTCAGATTCTGACGCGGATCTCCCCTCTAAGGCTCTGCCTTAGAGGGGGGATAACAAAAAAATTACGAGAAACTATTGCATTTTTGCATAAAATGTGGTAAAATACAGTACAGTCACATCCGTCGTGCAGGTTTGCGCGGCATAAATCGAAAAATTACGGAGATATTATGCAAAACAG
>CAZTEJ010000210.1:0-1246 GCA_964612605.1 uncultured Clostridium sp.
CGAGAGGTATGCTGCGTCGGCGGAAGCCGGTCATTGGGGAAACCTGAGAAGGCAGGAGCATACATCGCCTGAGATACGAGTCAGAAGAACTACAAGGATCATACAGGGAAAAAGCAGGGGTATTCTCCTGCTTGGTTGTGTTGCATAAAAACGTTTGCGGCAGTCTGTTTTTCAGACTGCCGCATTTTCTTTTGACAAAGGACTTGGATGCCATGGTTATGAACACCCAGCAGCTTTTCTACCTGACGGAGATCGAACGCACCCGCTCCATTTCTCAGGCGGCGGAAAATCTATACATGAGTCAGCCCAATTTGAGCCGTCTGCTTCGGGAGACGGAAGAAGCCGTTGGCTTTGCCATCTTCCAGCGGACACGCCGGGGCGTGCAGCCTACGGAGAAAGGCGAGATTTTTCTGCAACACGCCAAAATCATGCTGCGGGAAATGGAATTTATGGAGCGGCTGGGGCCGAACCACAATCTGGCCAGCCGGTTCCGGGTCTGCCTGCCCCGTTCCCAGTTCTATCTGGATCTGACCCGGCAATACCTGCAAAGTGTCTCTCCGGCAGAACCCCTGGAGGCCGTCATCCGGGAATGTCATCCCCGGCAGGGGCTGGAATTTTTGAATAACTGCGATGTGGACATTGCCGTGATCCGCTACGCCACCGAATATCAGGCCTATTTTGAAGAACAGACCCAGAGCCGTGACCTGCGGCTGACTCCTCTGAGACAGGTGGAATTTCAGATATTGCTTTCCGAAAACGATCCCCTGACCCAAAATGCGTTTTTAACCCGGCAGGATTTGGAAAACCGCACAGAAATTCTTCACCGGGATATTTTCTGTCCCAGTCAGAAAGGGCAGAGAACCATTTATATCATTGACCAGCTGGCACAGTTTCAAATGCTGCAAACCATGCCGGGAAGCTATACCTGGTCGGAGCCGTTGCCGGAAGCCTTTCTGCACCGCTATGGTCTGGCGCAACTGCCCTGCAACGATGGCTTCTGCTATCAGGATGCTTTGGTCTACAAACCCCAGTGCGCCATGTCCCAGCTGGAAACCGGCTTTCTGAACCGGATCATGGATACTACAAAATAATGGGAGGACGATTCTATGGATACTTTTGATTCTGCGTTGCTCAGCGGCTATACCATGGCCATTCCACCGGAATACGACTGGTTCGGCCCGTTGGTGGGAGACTGGGACTTCAAGTATTACGACCACCGGAAAAGCACCGGCTTTGCCGTCACCGG
>CAZTEJ010000211.1:0-1238 GCA_964612605.1 uncultured Clostridium sp.
AATAATACTTTGTATTTGTGCCGTTTGAGATTACGAAAATCTGCACATACTCATACAACCCCGAAGATGCCCAAAAACTGTCTCTTTGGTAGCGTTTAATCTGATTAAAGGCTTCACGAATAGCAACACCTCTGCGTTTCAATTCAATATGAACAAGCGGAAGTCCGTTGACAAGCACGGTTACATCATAGCGAGTGTTGTGCGTTCCCTCGTTTTCCTCATATTGATTGATAACCTGCATAGAGTTGTTATGTATTTTCTTCTTGTCAAGCAGATATATATTTTTCTGTGTTCCGTCATCACGGACAAGCACCTGTATATAGTCCTCTTGGATTTTGCGTGTTTTCTCCAAAATTCCGTCATTCGTGCTTGCAATAGAGGTAGTGAAAAATCTATCCCATTCGCTGTCGGTAAAGGTATAGTTATTCAGTTTTTCGAGCTGTCGGCGTAAGTTATCAATAAGCTGTTTTTCATTGTGTATAGTGATATATTCATAGCCTTGCTCCGAAAGTAATCGGATAAACTCTTTTTCAAGTGCGGCTTCCGATTGATATGCGTCCGACTTTTTATGTTCGGGAGTATATTCTGCAACAACCGTGCTTTCGTTGGTTGACATTATTATATTAAATTCGCTCATTTTGTTTCGCTCCTTTCCAATTCAAAATTCAAGGGATTGTTCAAAATATATTCCACCGTTTGTATATAATCATTTTCGTTACGGATAATATGTTCGTAATACGATTTTTGCCACAATGCACCCGTAGGGAACGGTTCACAACCGTTCCGTTTCAAAAATTCGTTTATTCTTTTTGATGAAAATGTTTTGAATTGACGAATTATTTCGGGTATTCCGTGATGATAATTCGATGTTGACGGAACGGTCACGGACTGCGGAACGGTCGCGGATTGCGGAACGGTCACGGATTGCGGAACGGTCACGGACCGTTCCCTACAAGGGCATATTTCGATAATGCCGTGTATATGGTCGGGCATAATAACATATTGATGTAATTTTATATCATTGTGATTTTGCAAATCATTCCATGTAAAATCAACAATATTACCAACATCATTTAAATTCATTTTTCCGCCGCCAATAATGCCGAATAAATTTTGTCGGTTATGGGTGCATATTGTTATAAAATAATATCCGTTTTGTGAATAATCGTAATTTTTTAACCGAATTTGTTTTCGTTTGGGTAATTCGTTCATTTGGTTTATCCTCCCATTTAACCCGT
>CAZTEJ010000212.1:0-1230 GCA_964612605.1 uncultured Clostridium sp.
AATGTATTATATCTTTCACTCTTCGATGTGTCCAGTTTTACTATACAACTTTCCATCCTTACCTATTCACTTTTCACTATTACCTTTTCACTCTACTGCGTAGCAGTCATTCCCCTTCCAACGCAAAACAACGCCCTTGAATTTTTCATTCAAGGGCGTTGTTGTTTTCTTTGTTATTCAACTATTGAATTGTTTTGGGTTGTTCGGCGGCTTCGCGGTTATCCATGAATTCAATCACTTCGTCGGCCGTTTTGCCTTCCATAAGCATTGCAACTTCTTCGGTGTGGATTGTTTCCTTTTCCACAAGTACTCTTGCCATGTTGTGCAACACGTCGATTTTTTCCGTCAACAGTTGCGTTGCGCGCTTGTGGCAACTTTCCACAATTTCACGCACTTCTTCGTCGATAATGTTGGCAATTTCGTCGGAATATCCCTTTTCCGTTTGGTAGTTTCTTCCTACGAAAATTTCCCCTTCGCTGCCGTAGAACACGGGGCCGATTCTGTCGCTCATACCCCATTCCGTCACCATTTGGTGAGCTTTTTCCGTCAGCGCCTTGATATCTCCGCTTGCGCCCGTGCAAACGTTCTTGATAACCAATTCTTCCGCAACGCGTCCGCCCAACGTCATGGTGATGTCGTCCAACAGCTGTTGTTTGGAAACGTGGTTGTTGTCGTTTTCGGGGCGAGTCATCGTGTAGCCTGCCGCCATTCCGCGAGGGATAATAGTAACTTCGTGAACGGGGTCACAGTACTTCAAGCAACCGGCCAAAATGGCGTGTCCCGCTTCGTGATAAGCCGTTATTCTCTTGTCCGGTTCGGTAACCAAACGAGATTTCTTTTGCGGGCCCATCACAACCTTGTTGATACCTTCGTTAACGTCCGCCATGGTGATAACTTTTCTGCCCGAACGCACTGCCAAAATTGCAGCTTCGTTCAAAAGGTTTTCCAAGTCGGCACCGGTGAAACCTGCCGTGATTCTTGCCACTGTGCGGAAGTTCACGTCCGGCCCGATGGGCTTTTTGCGTGCGTGCACTTTCAAAATTGCTTCGCGTCCGCGAACGTCGGGACGGTTAACGTAAATTTGTCTGTCGAAACGGCCGGGGCGCAACAATGCCGGGTCCAAAATGTCCGCGCGGTTGGTTGCCGCCATAATGATGATGCTTGTGTTTGTTTCGAAACCGTCCATTTCCACAAGCAACTGGTTCAGCGTTTGTTCACGTTCGTCGTGTC
>CAZTEJ010000213.1:0-1223 GCA_964612605.1 uncultured Clostridium sp.
TCTTGCAGGGCATTGCGCCCCTCAAGCTGCCCTTCGACCTCTTCTTTCGGCTCGGGGCGGACTTCGTACGCCGTGCGCACGCGCCGTTCGTTTCGTTCGTTTTTATGCGGTTCGCCGTTTGGACGGCGGCGTTCTTCTTTCATATCGGTACACTCCCGTTTCACAGATATCCTATTTATTGTAGCAGAACATTCGCCTTTTCTCAACCGAAATTTTCGCGCTTTTCGGGAATTTTGCCGATGTTCACACATTTGAAATTGATTTTTCCGAAGTTTCAAGGTATACTAACGAAAATATACTCGCGGAGGCGCCTATGAAATCGCAAAAAAGAAGAGAAATCGTCTGGCGGATCGCAATGATCGCCCTGTTTCTCTTGGCAATGATCATCTTCTTTGCGGATCGGTGGTATATCGCAACCTACGGCCGCATCAATTTCGATTCGATCCTCTTTACGCTCACGTCCGACCTAACGGGAACATCGAGCACGCTCATGCTGCAATACCTTTGGCAGGGTCTGCTCCCGGCGGTACTCATCGGCGCGGCGTGCGCGGTGCTGATCGTCGTCTTGCGCCGCAAAACGCAGCTGAAACGTTGGCTCATCACCGTGCCGGTGTGCGTTTTGAGCGCGGCGGCCATTGTTTTCTCGGCGTTTGACGCGGAACTGGTGGATTATCTGGTGAATAGCGGGCACAACAGCCACGTGTATGAAAGCTACTACGTCGACCCGAACGAGGTACAGATCACTTTCCCCGAGCAGAAGAAAAATCTGGTGTATATCATACTCGAATCAATGGAAACGAGCTTTTTGTCCGAGGAATTGGGCGGCGGGGTAGAAAATAATCTCATTCCCGAGCTGTATGAACTGGCAAAGGACAATATCAATTTCTCGCAAAACGACGGCGTGGGCGGTTTCCGCGCCAACACGGGCGCAACGTGGACGATCGGTTCGCTCGTGTCGCAGACGAGCGGCGTGCCGCTTGTTCCCATCGTTTCGCCGAATGAAACGAGCGAGGACGGCACATTCTTGCCCGGCCTGACGACGCTGACGGATATCCTGCGCGAAAACGGCTATTATCAGGCGTTCATGCTCGGCTCGAGCGCGGCGTTCGGCGACACGGGACTGTACTATGAAACGCATGGCGTGGATAAGATATACGAAGTCGGTACGGCGTGGGATGACGGTTTCCTGCCCAAGGGATATTGGGACGGCTGGTGGGGCATGG
>CAZTEJ010000214.1:0-1207 GCA_964612605.1 uncultured Clostridium sp.
TTCATTTCTATTTGTGCGGACGCTAAGCGGCCGAATGGTTGATTATTATGAAAAAATCTTTGTTTATGCGTGTCGCTGTATTGGTGCTTGTTATATGCTTGGTACTATCTATGGTATTCTATGCACTGTTGCCGATTTTCGGGTGATTGTATGGTTAATATAGGTAACGATTGGGATAAACTCCTTGCCGATGAATTTGCTAAGGAGTATTACCTTAAACTCCGTGAATTTCTAAAGCGTGAGTATACGGCTCATACTGTCTACCCCGATATGTATGATATCTTTAACGCACTTAAACTTACACCTTGTTCCGAAACAAAAGCCGTAATTCTCGGTCAAGATCCTTATCATGAACCGGGACAGGCTCACGGTCTTGCTTTTTCCGTTAAATCGGGAACAAAACTTCCGCCTTCGCTTGTCAATATCTATAAAGAACTTGAGAGCGATGTCGGCGTGCCTTACAGTGATAACGGCGATTTAACGGGCTGGGCTAAACAGGGCGTCTTGCTTTTGAATACTTCGCTTACCGTCAGAAAATCACAGGCTAATTCTCATAAGGGAAAAGGTTGGGAAATACTCACCGATGAAATCATCCGTATACTTAATGCTAAATCTCAGCCGGTTGCGTTTATACTCTGGGGTTCAAATGCAAGAAGTAAAAAACAGCTGATAACTAATCCGATACATGCCGTTTTTGAGTCGGTTCATCCGAGTCCCCTGTCCGCTTACGGCGGCTTCTTCGGCTCTAAACCTTTTTCTAAAACTAATCTTTTCCTTATGCAAAACTCTGTCCCGCCGATCAATTGGGCAAAACGCTCGGATATATAATTTAACAGCTCACGACTTGTTTCGCCGTGAGCTGTTTTTGTTTTTTATTTGAGCGATTCCTGACGCTTTTTGATTTCGTCGAACGATACACCGAATTTTTCGTATATGGTTCTTGCATATCCGAATTCCTGCGGCTCGGCTCTTACTATTCTGTAAAGCCGTTGGTTGTCCTTGGACGTGTCAACTGTTGTGATGATGCTCACCAACTTTGTGTCACCCTCAACTTCATCGTTTATCTTGTCTAAATTCTTTGCAAGCTCCAATAGGTGTGTGGCGTATACACCTCTTACCCCCACGCAACGGAATATCTTGGTAAGCTCTGTAGCTATGTATACGCACTCTGTCGGAGTCGTTGACTGTATCGATTCGTTTAAAAGTA
>CAZTEJ010000215.1:0-1202 GCA_964612605.1 uncultured Clostridium sp.
ACTCATTAGACTTAATCAGCGGAAAGATTTCTTTGTAAGTGATTGCATTTTGATTACCCAAAATCAAAAACTTTTTGTCATAATGCACCAATTGCCCGACATATTCTCGAAACAACGAAAACGGCGGATTTGTAACAACAATATCGGCTTCTTTGAGTAACTCAATACACTCTTCCGAACGAAAATCGCCGTTACCTTTCAGCAAAGACAGACTGTTTTTGTCCGATTTGAGCAACAATCGAACGTCAGACAAATCCACAGCTCCATCGTTGTTGTAGTCTTCTACTTTGTTGATTTCAATTTTGTACGCATGGCGAATGGCATTCTTGAAAGAATATTCCAGTTCGGAAAACAATGCAGTTTGCGTGAATGCAATGGGCGAATCGTCGTAGCAAGTCGCAATCAACTTTTTTAACTTCAAAAAATTGAAATTTGCCGCAAAATACTTAAAGAAATTACTTTCGTACGGATCGTCGCAGTTGCAAAACACTGTTTTGCCTTCAAAATGTTGTCTGTAGTTGCATAATTCTTTCTCAATGTCTTCTAGACGCGTGTAAAACTCGTCGTTCTTTTCCTTGTTTGCTCTTTGCAAACTTGCATTTCCTGCCATATTCGATGCTCCTTTTGTGATAGTCGCACCGTTTTCGTAATAAAAAAAGTGCGCCAACCAGAGTTGTCGCACTGAAAACGCAAACTCCGTTGTCGCCAAACAAAACTAATACGGAATGAGCAAATTACTCCCATATGGAATTTGCGTTTTGCACAAATTATGATATGGGAGCATTGCCATAAAAAGGGTAGAATATACCCTTGGTTCTGCTCATTCGATTATATATATTTAGTTTTGTTTGGCATTAAATAATATAGCACACTTAAATATTTTTTTCAATAAGTTTCTTTCAAAGTTTTTACAACTACACAAAAAATTCAATCAAAAAGTAACAATACAATACTTTTGAGTTAAATAAAAATATACTTTGCAGCATCAAAAACGATATTGCTGCTGACACAAACAACTTGCGTACATGCGTAAAAAACGTTGAATACGTTAGACAATATTTGGCATAAAAAAAGAGCCCCACATAGGCTCTTAACAACACAAAATGTTTACAATGTCACTGCAAAAACAGTGTGTTGACCTAGGAACCACCGTTTTACAATGCACCATTATTTAATCTATAAAAAAAGAACCGTTAAAGGCT
>CAZTEJ010000216.1:0-1199 GCA_964612605.1 uncultured Clostridium sp.
CTGCGACGGAGAATGCGCTGGCGAAGTACTACGCGGGTGAGTGGGACACCATCGGCGGCAAGATCGAAACCCTGAACCTGCAGGCGGGCGACTATGTCGGTATCCCGACTGCGGAAAGCTCCTGGGGCTTCAAAACCTTCACCATGGACGAGTACAACAAGGCGGTTGACGCGCTGCGCGACGGCACGATGACCGTGTCTGCTGAGCTGGAAGCACCGGCGGTTGATGCGCTGTGTACCGTGAACTACATTGACTAATTCCACCGAATTCATAGGGAGCGGCGAAAGGGTGTCTCACTAAGGGATTTAATTCCTTGGAAAAATATCGGCATAGTTTGGAGAAATCCGGCTATGCCGATTTTTTCTGTTCCTGGGGAAGTTCGACTGCTCCGATGAAGTTCCAATGAATGAGGATGGTCTGCTTTTTCGTTCTGGTACCCGGAACTTTCTCCGGCTTGAACACATCGATGCGTTCTACCAATGCCCTGATGATCTCCGCATCCAGTTCCTTGACCTCGGTGTACTTTTTGACCTGTGCCAGGAAAGAATCGATGTTAAGCCGCTGTGCCTTGGCTTTGGAAAGGGTCTCACGCAGCACTGCCACCCGTGCTTGGAGGTCTTTCTGCTCCTGTTCGTAGGTGGCGGTCATCTTAGCAAAACGCTCGTCGGATATTTTACCATCGAGGTTATCCTCGTAGAGCCGTTGGATTATGCTGTCCAGTTTGGCGCTACGCTGTGTGGCCTGTTCCAATTCCCGGCTGCATTCACGGAACTGCCGATTAAGGTCACGCTCGTTTTTCTTGGTGAGCAGTTCCACAAATTCGCCCTCCCGTTCACGCACAAAGGCGAGCATCCGATTTATCTCCGTCAGCAGGATCTGCTCCACCTGCACATTGCGTATCTGGTGGGAGGTGCATTTTCCTTTCTGCTTGCGATAAGTGGCGCAGACGAAATGCTCCTGTTCGTGTGTCCATCCTCTGGCTCGGACTTGGTACAATTTTGCACCGCAGTCGGCACAAAACAGCATCCCAGACAATACCGGCATTTCACCCATTGGGGTAAGCCTGCGTCTGCCGTTGCGGATATTCTGAACAATTTCAAAGGTTTCCTGGTCAATAATGGCTTCGTGGGTATTCTCAAAGATAACCCATTCGGATGGGGCATTGTTGACCTTTTTCTTTGACTTGTAGGATTTCTTCT
>CAZTEJ010000217.1:0-1185 GCA_964612605.1 uncultured Clostridium sp.
GCCCCCATTTTGGGTAGAATTTGCATGGATCAGATGATGGTGGACGTGACGGACATCCCCGGCGTCACCGAAGGCGACCGGGTGACCCTGGTGGGCACCGACGGAAGCGAGACCATCACCATGGAGGAAATTTCCGCAGCGGCGGACAGCTTTAACTATGAATTTGTCTGCGGCATCAGCCGCCGTGTCCCCCGGATCTACCTGAGCCAGGGGGAAAAAGTCCACTCCGTCCACTATCTGACGGATGCGTTTTTCGAAGGAGGTAGCCCATGGCCCGAAAGCCCCGCAGATCCCCTGTAAAGACCGTTTTGACGGTGCTGATATTCCTGATGATCCTGGCCACTGCCGGGATGATCTACCTGTGCATCGACCTGGTGGATGACGGCACCGACGTGACCCGCCCCGGCACCACCATCCAGCTGCCCACCCGGCAGGAGGAGACTCTGCCAGAGGAAGAAGAGACGGCAGAACCCACCACCCAGGAGACCCTGCCTCCCACCACCACGGCCACCGTGGGGGTCATCGGCGACTTGCTGATGCACAAGCAGCTGTTCCAGGAGGCCAGCAACTCCGTCAACAACAATGGCGACGGCACTTACGATTTCCATTCCATCTTCCGGTATCTGGAAAGCTATACCCAGGGCTATGACTACGCCATTGCCAATCTGGAAACCACCCTCAGCGGTGACGACTACCCCTACCAGGGTAACCCCCATTTCAACTGCCCCGACGAGCTGCTCACCAGCGTGAAAGATGCGGGCTTCGACATGCTGCTGACGGCCAATAACCACATTTACGACTGCAAAATGCCCGGCTTGCAGCGCACCATGGAGAAGATCGAAGAACAGGGTCTGAGCTACATCGGCTCCCGGAAAACGGAAGAAGACAAGCGCTACCAGGTGGTGGATGTCAACGGCATCCAGATCGGCATGGTCTGCTACACCTTCACCACCTCCATGCTGGAAGGCAAGCCCCGGCTCAACGGAGACAACCCCATGGAAAATCCCGCCCTGATGAACTACTTCTTCACCGGCAACCTGAATGGATTCTATGAGGAGCTCCAGGGGGTCTATGACGAGATGATGGCCGATGGGGCGGAAGCTTCCGTCATCTATATCCACTGGGGCAACGAATACGAGCTGACCCAGAACAGCACCCAGGAGAAGATCGCCCAGAAGATCTGCG
>CAZTEJ010000218.1:0-1182 GCA_964612605.1 uncultured Clostridium sp.
AGAATGTCCAGCTCCTCCACGCCCAGTGCCTGCAAGGACGCAAGCACAGTCTCTCCCTGCTCAGGACTCCCCGTGTCCACCAGCATGGTCTGCCCCTCCGGAGAAACCAGCAGCAGGGAATCCCCCTGCCCCACATCCAGCATATACACGTTGAGACATCCCGCCTGTATTGGGGACATTTCCACGGAAAAGGCTGCCTCTTGTGCAGAAGTCTGAGCTGACTGCCACAGGGCGTACCACAGGCATCCACCCAGCAGCACCAGAAGAACGCTCCCGGCAATGAGTATGCGCTTCCACTGCTTTTTCTTCTTCACGGGTTTCTCCTTACTCCACAAACAGGGCAGCATACCAGTTGGGCAGCTGACTGCCATCGTTGGACAGGGTGTACAGGGGCAGATTAAACTTCTTTACCGTGGCAAACACATCCACCCCCACGCTGTGGAACCCCGGCCGAGCCCTCTCCGGGTGGGGACAAGGAGTGTTGGTGGCGGCACCACAGGTCTTGCAAAGGGAACAATCGCTGAGGGATATGGCCCAATAGTAGCCCTCGTGATAGGCCATTGCCTCCAACTTGTAGGAAATCTCCTGCCCAGCCAGAGGGTCGTGGGTGCCGATGATCAGCCCCCAGCGGTATCGGCTGAACATCTCCCGGTACTGCTCCATGGAGATTCCCGTGCCGGAGGGACAGGTGTAATTCTTCCCCCACTCCGGGCAGCCGAAACGGCACTTGAGCAGTGCCCGGCTGTCAAAGACAATATCCTCAATGGAAAAGGCCACGGCACTCACTGCTCCCTGTCTGAATGCCTCCTCAATAAAGGGCTGCGCCTTCTGCTGATAGTCCATGGTTTCCCTCCTGCTCCCAATTTCTTGCTTTCAATATAGCATGATTTTCTAAGGGATTCAATGGCTTTGTGCTGGATTTGGCGAAAAGCTCTCCGGGGCGGCGGGTTCGGTAGAGAAAGGCATAGCCTTTCTCTACCGAACCATTGCGATAGAGGGAGGGCAACGCCCTCCCTCTATCGCAAAAGAAGGGCGCAGCCCTTCGCCGCCGCCCCCCAGTCTCGTTCCAGTCTTACTTCCTCTTTTTCCCTTCTCTACGCACAAAAAAGCCCGGGAATTGCTTCTCGGGCTTTCTTTGTTATTGCTTATTGCTTGTGTCAGATGAGCTCCAGCACTACCATG
>CAZTEJ010000219.1:0-1164 GCA_964612605.1 uncultured Clostridium sp.
AGGGCGTAACATGACAATTGTGATCGCGATCGCCGTTTTGGGCGGCCTCGGATTGATATTCGGACTGGTGCTCGGCGCGGCGGCAAAGGTATTCCACGTGGAAGAGGACCCGCGTCTGGAGCAACTCAACGAGGCGCTGCCCGGCGCGAACTGCGGTGGGTGCGGCTACGCCGGTTGCTCCGGTTACGCGCAGGCTGTGCTGAACGGCGAAGCGCCCATCGGAAAATGCGCCTCCGGCGGCAATGAGGCAGCGGAGAAAATGGCCGCCGTCATGGGCGTCAAGGCCGAAAAAGTTACGCGCAAGGTCGCCATGGTGCGTTGCAGCGGCTATCGCCAGACGGATAAGGACGGCAAGCCGCTCGGCCAGAAAATGAAAGGCATTTACGAAGGACTCGACGACTGCTTGGCCGCGTCGAAAGTCGGCGGCCGCGGCCCGTCTATCTGCAAATTCGGTTGCCTCGGGTTCGGCAACTGCGTCAAGCAATGCAAATACGGCGCCATCTCCATCGTCGACGGCGTGGCGAAGGTCGATTTCGAAAAATGTGTCGGCTGCATGAGTTGTGCGGCGGCCTGCCCGCGTAACCTGATCGTGCAGGTCGAGTACGGGCGCGACGTTATGATCGCCTGTTCGTCCCACGCCAAAGGCTCGGTGACGGTGCGTGGCTGCGCAAAGGGGTGCGTCGGATGCGGTATGTGCATGAAGATCTGTCCAAAGGGCGCGATCTCGGTCGACCGCAATCTGGCCGTCATCGATTACAGCAAATGCGACGCTTGTGGCCTGTGCGCAACGGTTTGCCCCAAGCACATGATCAAAGACGCAAGATTGCGGGAAGAATAACGAAAACTGCGGGACGGCCGTTCGGTCGTCCCGCAGTTCGCATTTTTAGCCTCATACGTTACTGACGCCTTGCACCCACGACAACAAATCCCGGGGCGGCCGTGTGGCCGTCCCGGGTCATTATCAGCAATAGAAATCTTTGATTTTTTTTGCGCGGCTGGGGTGACGGAGCTTGCGAATGGCCTTGTTTTCGATCTGGCGGATACGCTCACGCGTCACACCGAAGATCTGTCCGACCTCCTCAAGCGTGTGTGTGCGGCCGTCGTACATACCGAAACGCATGCGCAGAACGTCCGCCTCGCGCTCGGTCAACGTGTCGAGGATCT
>CAZTEJ010000220.1:0-1161 GCA_964612605.1 uncultured Clostridium sp.
GCCGGTACCGTTGACAAAATGCGAAAAATGGAGTATAATAAAAGTGCCGATAAGGCACAGTTTGAGGCATACCAAAGCCGTTTGGGTGCCGATGCTCCTAAAACCTTTGAGGCGTTTCAAACGCTTAAATACGATAGCCCCGAAACCTACAAAGAACTTTGCGGCTTATATTCATACAAGGGGCGTGTGCCGGAGGCAACTGCCGCTGATTACAAGGCGTACAAAGCCATTAAGGCAACGGGCGTTACCGGCTCAATAAGAGTACCGCCAAAGACCATTGACACGGTGGGGATCGTTTTCAATGACAGCCACGCCGCACGCCACGGTTGCACGCTTGAGCAAGCCGTTGATTACATAAAATCAGCAAAATGCTCAATTACCCGTAAGCGTTGGGATGGTTATAGCGTGAATTATTATTCTCTTGATGGAGCTGCGTACGTCGATCAAGAAACGCAAAAAATAAAGACATCTTACTCAAGTGCGGATTATGATCCGCTAACCAAAAGAATTATGGAGGTGTTCCAATGAAAACAGTACACTGCCCGGTTAAGGGCGATGAAATAAACGGCACAGACTGCCTCATCGTCTGCGATGTTGCGGATAGAATGGTTAAGCCCACTTGTCTGCCGGAGGGCATTAAGTGGGATGAGGAACAGCGCCAAAAATGTTTAGCGTGCAAGTACCACGCCGATATTGAGGAGGTTTAAGTTATGTTTCGCAAAAGACTTACAAAAACCATAAACGGCAAGGACTGCGAAATATACGCTGTTTCGCACCATAAGCGTTTGAAAGTAGGCAAAGCGGAGCCGGACATTGAAATATACGAGAACATCGCAGAGGTGCCAACTATCGGCGCAAACACGATACAGCAAAAGAAAACATATTTTTCTGTTGTTGTATGCCCTAACCCGGAAATGGATGAAACCATAACCGATGATGTGCTCCGTGGGCTTACTGCTTTTGATATGACAATGTACTTACCCAACAAAAAGGATGTGTACGTGCCGTTTGATTTGTACGGCGTATGCGCCGCAAAACTTTCCCCGGATCGTTGGGAGTTTGAAGTTACAGATCCGGAAACGGTGAGAAAATTACTCGCTTTATAAACCACATAAGTTGTTAAAAGCATCGTGCTGAAAATGCACGGTGCTTTTTTCATAC
>CAZTEJ010000221.1:0-1157 GCA_964612605.1 uncultured Clostridium sp.
ATTGGTTCTAAAAGTACTGCTTTACATTTTTCTTTAGCTGCTTTTAAAGCCATTGATGCTGCAATTTTGAAGGCCATTTCTGATGAGTCTACATCGTGGTATGAACCGTCAAATAGGGTTGCTTTTACATCAACTACTGGGTATCCTGCAAGGATTCCACCTGCCATTGCTTCTTGTAATCCTTTGTCTGTTACTGGAATGTATTCACGTGGAACTACACCACCAACGATTGCATCAACAAATTCATAACCTTTTCCTGGATTTGGTTCAAATTTAACCCATACGTGTCCGTATTGTCCACGTCCACCTGATTGTTTAATGTATTTTCCTTCGCAATCTGCAGGTACTGTGATTGTTTCACGGTAAGCAACTTGTGGTCTTCCTTGGTTAACTTCTACTCCAAATTCTCTTCTCATTCTATCTATTATGATATCTAAGTGTAATTCTCCCATTCCTGATAATACGGTTTGTCCGGTTTCAACATCGGTTTTTACTCTTAGGGTTGGATCTTCTTCTACTAGTTTTTGAATTGCTATAGCCATTTTGTCTTGATCATTTTTTGATTTTGCTTCTATTGCTATATCAATAACTGGTTCTGGGAATTCCATTCCTTTCATAATTGCGAATGATTTTTCATCACATAGTGTATCTGCTGTTGTTGTATTTTTCAAACCTACAGCTGCAGCGATTTCTCCTGCATATACTTCTGTTATTTCTTTTCTTTGATTTGCATGCATTTGTAGAATACGTCCGATTCTTTCTTTTGTTCCTTTGGTTGAGTTAAGAACGTATGAACCTGATTTTAATACTCCTGAGTAAACTCTGAAGAATGATAAACGTCCTACAAATGGATCTGTCATTATTTTGAAAGCAAGTGCAGTGAATGGTTCTGTATCTGATGGATGTCTTTTGATATCGTTTCCATCTTTGTCTGTACATTCTATTGCTTCAATATCAGTAGGTGCTGGTAAGTAATCTATAACTGCATCTAGTAATGGATGTGTTCCTTTGTTTCCTAATGCGTCTGCGCATAGTACTGGGAAGAACTCTACTGCTAGGGTTGCTTGTCTAATTGCAGTTTTTAGTTCTGCAACTGTAATTTCGCCACCTTCAAGGTATTTTTCCATTAGTGCGTCATCAAATTCAACTACTGCTTC
>CAZTEJ010000222.1:0-1149 GCA_964612605.1 uncultured Clostridium sp.
CATTCACAAAGGGCTTTACTTCCTCATCCATGTCTAACAGTTCATGCAGGCTTTTTGCACCGTCCCAGATTTTATCCTTTCCAAGATACAGTACCACTGTGATGATGGGGGCAAATTTCTGGTCTTTTTTCATCCTGCTTATGTACTCTGCCTTATGATACCTGTGCCCCTTTTTCTTATTCCTGCGGTGCTGTTCCTTCCGCTGTTTCTCATAGCCCAGGGCTTCCGACTGCATGACGCGAAGCACCATTCCATAGTCTACCGAAGTCTGGTTTTCCAGCACGCAGATGGATACGCTTTTTCCCTTCCACCGCCGTATCTTGTCACAGATGACCTTTTTGCCTTGCCCTTCCGGTAAGATATGGGTTATGACACTGTCCTCCGGTTCCAGCTCCTCCGGCTTCATGACCTCTTTTCCCTGAAATAATACTGCGTTAAATACATCTGCAAAACGGCCTTTATCCTCGTAAAAGTCGCTCTGGTACAAATCCTGTTGTCCCATTCCTGTCTCCTTCCCTATTCATTTGCATTAAAGGGAAAGTCAAACAATGATGGGGTAACAGATTCGCTCCAGATATGCTGACAGAATCCCTTTATGTGTTCGTTTTGTCGTTTATTGATTATAATACTACACCTGTTTTATCGGTTCGTCAACTATTTTTCCGCAAATTCGTCATTTTGCACTATCGGATAATAAAATGTTGCTGACAGCTTT
Source organism: uncultured Clostridium sp. (assembly GCA_964612605.1). Taxonomy (GTDB): domain Bacteria; phylum Bacillota_I; class Bacilli_A; order RF39; family UBA660; genus CAG-533. The sequence goes on from CAZTEJ010000222.1 coordinate 716, forward strand.
ATCCAGCACAGTCTGAAAAGCTGATAACAGTATACAAAAAAAGACCGCCACACTAAGATTTTTGAAAACTCTGTCTCCTGTGTCCGTAAGCTTCTTTCACTTTCGTTCCGGTTTACTTTACGGACACAGAATGTCATTTCAGTTTCAAAATATACTTCTTAATGCAACAGTCTCTTATGTTTTTTAATGCTCTTTTATACTTTTGTTCTTATTTTATCCGGTGGCTCTTTTTGTTTCCCCTTTATCACACAGAACACCACAAGTCCCATAATTATCATAACTGCTTCGGCAGATGCTTTTTCATGACGGGATTACAGGATGCAGGTCTGCTTCCCCGCCTTTCCTTTCATCCCCTGCAGCTCCTACAGCCTGTTATGCCTTTTTATTCCCCTTTTTCCGTAAGGCATACCACACACTGCCTGTCAGAACCAGCA
>CAZTEJ010000223.1:0-1144 GCA_964612605.1 uncultured Clostridium sp.
CCATCAGCAGTCCGAAAATCGCGTCTCTGCCCTTGAACTCCAAGCGGGCAAACGCGAAAGCGGACAAGACGGTAATGACCAGAGACAGCGCGGTGGAGATCACACCGACATAGACCGTGTTGGCAAAGAGTTGGCCGATATTGCCGGTGTTAAACGCGCTGACATAGTTTTGGAACACGATGACAGTAGGCCAAAGCGACGGAACGGACTGGTTATATTCCGTCTCGGTCTTTAGCGAGGAAATGATCATCCAGTAGAACGGGAACAGCATTACAAGTGCCATGATCAGCAGGAACGCATACACGCCGGTTTTCGATGCGACGTAGTTGATACGCGCCGTGGTGGAGACTTTTTTCATGTCTCTGGCCTGCATGACGCCTTTATTCGAATTTGACATAACAGACCCCTCCTTAATAATGGACATGTTTCTTGATCACGTGGTTGTTGAACATGGTAACAGCCAAAATGATCGCAAACAAAATCAATGCTGCAGCACTTGCACGCCCCTGCGAGCCGGTTTCCAGTGCGTCGTAAATGTATCCGACCATCGTATTTAGCGTGCCGGATGCGGCGGGAGCACCCATCGATTCGCCGAAAATACCGACGATACTGGTGTATTCCTTAAAGCCGCCGATGAAGCTCGTGATAATGACGTAGGCAAGCATCGGGGACAGCAGCGGGACGGTGATCCGCCACAGCACTCTCCAACGGGGGGTACCGTCGACCTTTGCCGCCTCGTAGTACTGCTTGTTGATGCCCTGCAGTCCGCCAAGAAGCACGAGAATTTTAAACGGGAGGGCGTTCCAAACAATGTACATCACCAAAACGGCGATATTCGCCCAATAACTGGAGCCTTGGTTGATCCAGTTGATCGGTTCAAGGCCGAACTTCATAATCACCGTATTGACAAGGCCCAAGCTGCCCGAGTCGAGCAGATTGCTGGGGTTGACATTGATGATATTAAACATGGCGTTGAAAACCATGCCAATGGCGATCGCGTTCGTCACGTAAGGCAGGAAGAAAACGGTCTGCAGGAATTTCTGCAACGCCTTGATGGAGTTGAGCGCAACAGCGATCAACAGCGCAAGAATCGTCGAGATCGGAACGGTGATCACGCACAACAGGCAGGTATTCTTCAAACAGG
>CAZTEJ010000224.1:0-1142 GCA_964612605.1 uncultured Clostridium sp.
ACGGTTGATTGTAAAATGAAATAGGACAGAGAAAAAAGGAAATGAGCCGAAGCGAACCTGAGGTAAAATGGAAGTACCACCAACCAAAGACCAGGAGGTTCGCCATGGCTCAAAAGAAGTATAGCACAAAGCGGCGTGAATTCCAACACCTGACGAGTGAAAAACGTGCGCAGATCGAAGTATTGATGCGGATGAAGGTGTCGAAGGCGCAAATTGCCCGAGAGGTGGGCATTGCGAGGTCAACGCTGTACAACGAGCTCAAGCGTGGAACGGTCGTCCAACTGGACACACAGCTGCGTCAGTACACCCAATACTTCGGGGATGCGGGGCAGCGCGTGTACGAAGAGCATAGAAAGAACAGCCGTCCGCCGATGAAGCTTGCGAAAGCCCATGAATTCGTGGCCTATGCGGAGCAGCAAATACTGGAGGAAAAGCGTGGGCCGGAGACGATCTGCGGAGAGGCCCGGCGCAGCGGCAGGTTCAAGGCGACGGTGTGCGCCAGGACGCTCTACAATTACATCGACCAACGGCTGCTGAAGGTGCGCAACATCGACCTGCTGCTGAAAGTGAAACGCAGGCAGACGGTTCGGCACGGTCGGCAGAACAGGCGTCCGTTTGGAAAGAGCATCGAGGAACGTCCGGAGGCGGTGAACGATCGCGGGGAATTCGGTCACTGGGAGATCGATACGGTCGTTGGAAAGCGGGAATCCGCCGCAGTTTTGCTGACAGTGGATGAGCGTAAAACAAAGTACCGCCATATCATGAAAATCCCAAGCCGCAGCACCGAAGGCGTTGCGCAGGGGATTCAGCAGCTTCGTGCAATTTATGGCGACCGTTTCAACGCGGCGTTCCGTTCCATTACCTGCGACAATGGCAGCGAGTTTGCCGCGCTCCCGCAGCTTCTGCCTGATACCGACATTTACTACGCGCACCCCTACTCGTCCTACGAACGCGGCCTGAACGAAAAGCAGAATTCGCTCGTTCGACGCTTCTTCCCCAAGGGGCGCTCTCTGGACAGCGTCTCCCCCGACGCTGTCCAGAGAGTCCAGGATTGGATCAACCGCTTCCCTCGAAAAAGCTTCGGTTTCGCTTCGCCTGAGGAATTTTTTTCAGACTGTCTTATTTGATATTGCAATTTAAGG
>CAZTEJ010000225.1:0-1131 GCA_964612605.1 uncultured Clostridium sp.
TCCTGCTTGAGCGTGTCGCTGTTCATGTCGAGCGTCGTCTGCGCAACATAGTCGACCCACTCGGCTTTTTTCGCCGCGGTGCTGTCCTGCTCGCTCGGCTGACAGCCGGCAAAAATGCCGACTGCCATTACCGCCAACAGAAGCAGTGCGATGTGTTTGAATGCTAATTTCATAGTTACGATCAACCTGCCTGATACTCGCACTCTGCCATCGCGTCGGAGAACGCCTTGTTGATGACATCGTCGACCGTCTGGTTGCCGCTGGGCTGAGTCGAGATGCACTCGGTCAACAGGTAGCCGACTTCGTTACGGGCAGTAGTGGATCCGACAAATGCGGGAGAGATATAGTAGTTGTCGCGGCCTTCGATACCGAGAACGACCACGCGCGCCTGAATCGCCTCGTTGACCGCTTCCATACCGGTAGCGCTGATGGCAGCGTTCATCCACTCAGCGTAGACTTCATCCTCGGTAACGGACTTGATAACGGGCATATAGCCGGAAACCATGGAGTATTCGGCTTGGAACTGAACGTCGGTCATCAGGAACTTGACAAACAGCCAAGAAGCGATGATCTCCTGATCGGTGGTATCGGCACCCTTCAGGATGCACACGCTCGGGCCTTGGGAGATGGCCTTTTTGTTGTTCTGGTCATACTGCGGGATAGCCGCAATGCCGACTTCGAATGCATAGCCAACCAAGTTGCCGTCATCGTCCTCAATCTTCGGGACCTGATACTGCGCGCCGCCGGAGGAGCCGATGCACATATAGCAGCGCTTCTGGTCTGCCTTCTGCTCTTTGAACAGGTTGGAAGTGTAGCTGCCGTAGAGTTCCTGCGTGTTGAAGTAACCCTTTTCGTAGTACTCACGCAGTTCTTTCATGAGCGCCTTGTTTTCATCGTTGTCGAAAACGAACAGGTCCTTGCCTTCCAGATCGGTGTAACCGGTCTTATACTGCTCGCACAGGGTAATGAACCAGTTGGCCTCGGAATCGTAGCCCAAAGGATAGTCGTTGGGGTACTTCTCTTTGATCTTCGCGCACAGCGCCCACATTTCTTCCCAAGTGGTGGGAACTTCCCAACCGTTCTCGTCGAAAGCGGTCTTATCGTAGTAGAGAACTTCGGTGGACTTGGCCA
>CAZTEJ010000226.1:0-1127 GCA_964612605.1 uncultured Clostridium sp.
CCATAGATCCCCGGTTCCGGGAGGTGGATTTCGGCATTTTCGAAATGAAAAGCTATGAAATGCTGAAAGACGAACCGGACTATCAGACCTGGCTGACGGGAAACAACGAAGAAAACATCCCGCCCCAGGGAGAAAGCGGCGCCCAGATGCGAAAGCGGGTGCTGGAAGCCTTCCGGGAATTGCGGGAAGACACGGTGATCGTCACCCACGGCGGATGTATTGCCGCCATTATGGAAGCGCTGTTTCCGGAGGAAAAGAAGAACCGCTATCAGTGGCAGCCACAGCCCGGCGGCGGCTACCGGGTGACCCTGGAGGGCCCTTTTTTCGACCAAAGGTTGCATTTGCACCCTGACTATGTTATACTGTAGCCAGTAAAACGGAAGAAAGGAAACCGTCTATGAGAAAGATAAGCCGGGGTGCTTACGAAGATACCAAGGGACTTCTCCGGGTGGCAGAGACCCTGCTGGAGATCCTGATAATGACGCTCCTGTACTACTATTTCTGGCGCCGGGACTACAATCCCCGGGACTATCACTATAACGGAAAATATGTGCTGATGGGGGTATATGCCCTGCTGCTGTATGCCCTGTTTCTCAATTCCGAGTGTACCAGTTTTGGACAGCTGCGGCAAATGGATCTGATGATCGGCCAGACCATCGCATTGCTGCTGACCAATTTCATCACCTATTTTCAGCTGTGCCTGATCTCCAACGGGATGCTGTCCCCTCTGCCCATGGTGAAGCTGCTGGTGGTGGAAGTGATCCTGGCGGCGGTGTTGGTGTGGCTGTTTAACCGGCTCTATCACAGCCTCTATGCGCCCCACGATATGCTTCTGGTGTTTGGAAGTGTGGACAGCGTGGATCTGAAAATCAAAATGGATGCCCGGAAGGACAAATACAACATCAGCAAGATCATCCCGGCAAAGGCCGGGGCCGAGGCCATTATCCGGGAAATGGATGGCCATGATGCGGTGATTTTGAATGACGTGCCCATTGCCCTGCGGCAGACGTTACTGGAATATGGCTACCGCCATCGCATCCGCACCTATGTGGTGCCGGAGCTGACGGATATCATGCTTCGTGGGGCCAAGAGCAACAGCCTGTTCGACACGCCTTTGCTGGTGGTCA
>CAZTEJ010000227.1:0-1123 GCA_964612605.1 uncultured Clostridium sp.
GACGCAGGTGACGCAGATGATCGAATGTCCAATGCCCTAAATAAACGCAAAAGCGTCGATTTTCCTGCGAAAATCGACGCTTTTTGCTATGACAATTCGATTTGGAGTTGCGCCGCCAGCGACTCCAGATGGTCGATATAGCCGCGGTTTGCACTGTGGGTAATGACGTATCCGTCACGGTCGGCGATGACCGTTTCCGTTTGGCCTGTTTTCGTGTTGCGATAGATCAGTTTCGCGCCTTTTTCCAAATAGGTTTCGATGCCGTTTTCGAAATCTGCGCGGTATTCGTCGAGCGCCTTTTGATAGTGCGTCCGAAACAGGGCACTTGCTTTTTCGAGTTCCCCTTTTCTGCCGAAGATCATTGCCTCTTCGAGAAGAATGAGGCGATTGGCAAAGTGATCGAAAGTCGGGTATTGCGCGCGATGCGCGAGGATCGTCTCGCGGCTGTTCAAATCGTCAAAAACAGGAAGCACATATTGGTCAATTCGCGCAATAATGTCGTTTGCGATTTTCGTCGGGCGCTTTCGCAGGTCATAAAAAGTATCGTTGCCGTCGGCCACAAATCCAAGCCGCGTGCGGATATTACATTCGTATTCGTGGTAGTATTTTTTCGGCGGTTCGGGAACGTGAAACGTCTGCAGCGCGCACTCGGGAACGCGAATGCCGATGTTGACCCATAGGATATCATAAACGCCTTTCGACGGGCACCCGTTTTGAAAATGAATGACTTGGGAGATGTCGCCCTCGACAAAACGGTGGAGCGTTCTGCCGTGTTTGCGAAAGCCCATCGGTTTCAGATGGTCGTATACAAGGTCTTCGATTTGATCTACCGCCTCGGTGGAGGAGATTTTGTTGCGCCGGAAGATAGAGAGCATAACATCACCGCCTTTGCGGCCATTATATCACGGTTTTGCGCCGATTTCAATCCTTTCGGAAGAGATTGCGCGGAACGTAAAATCAATCTACCCGCGTTTGAAAGTAATTTTTTCACGGCCTATGTCATTTTTTGGTAGTGGACTATAAAAAAGATATTTATCCCCAGTTGTGTTAGAGATTTGAACTTTTGCGAAGCAAAGCAACTCTTCTCTCTTCTCTTTTATTTTTTCTCTGGAAAAGTCGCGTG
>CAZTEJ010000228.1:0-1118 GCA_964612605.1 uncultured Clostridium sp.
GATGTGCGTATATCGAATCCTCATCTTTCGTTTGCCGCCGGATTTGGCACCTTGAATTAACAGGTTGCCGGGTTTCATCGGGCCGTTCCCTCCACCGCTCTTGATAAGGCTTGTATGCAGTTCAGCTATTTATTGTACTCGTTTTTTGTCAAAAGTCAAGAACTTTTTTCGTATTTGTTCACAAATCCATAGTAGACTTTTTTGTGAAAGACTGCTATAATCGGTAGTACCATGTAACTGGAGATGAAACGTATGAAAAATCTGCGAAACCGCTTCGAACGGTTTTGTTTTCGCAATCGAGACAAAGGCATTCCGAATTTGATGCTGTATCTGACCGTCGGGCAGGCGCTCGTGTACTTGTTCACATTTGCCAGCGGAAATGATGCGCTTTATGATTTTCTCTGCTTCGACCGCGACGCCGTCCTGCGCGGCGAGGTTTGGCGGCTGATCTCTTATCCGCTGACCAACCAAAGCGGTAACATCGTCTTGGTCGCCGTTTCCCTGATCTGCTATTATTCGCTCGGTCGGGCGATGGAAAACGTTTGGGGCACGCTCCGCTTCAACCTGTTCTATCTCAGCGGCATACTGCTGATGGACGTTTTCGCGATGGCGCTCGGCGGCCTCACGTTCTCCTACGGCGGTGCCACCTATTATATGGATCCGACTTTCTATGCGGATATGGGGCAAAATTTGAACCTCAGCCTCTTCTTGGGCTACGCAACGCTGTATCCCAACAGCCGTTTCCTGCTACTGTTCATCATTCCCGTCAAGGCGTGGATCTTTGCGCTGTTTTACCTTGTCATCACGCTTTACGAAGTGATCTACTACACGTTCATCGTTACCGCTTTCCCGCACGGTCTGTTCCCGCTCGTGGCGCTCGGAAACTACTTCCTCTTCTTCGGCAAGGACGTTCTCAACGTCATCCCCATGAGTTGGCGCGTCAATGCACGCCGACTGTTCAAAAAGAAGCCGAAGAACGGAAAAAGCGCTCCGAAAAACGGCACGATCCCCTTCCCGACCGCCGGCTCTTACGAGGCGACCACCGCTCCCGTCAAAGCGCCGTACACGCACCGCTGCACCGTCTGCGGCCGCACAGATGTTTCCGACCCGAACTTGGA
>CAZTEJ010000229.1:0-1113 GCA_964612605.1 uncultured Clostridium sp.
GCGGCGAAAGGCGGAGCCTTTCTCTTGCGTGGGCTGCGCCCACGCAAGGGGTTCGCAAAGCGAACCCCGCCGCCCCGGTAGTTTTTAAGCCCCTACTCCTCCGTATCGTACCCATTATCCCAACCGTACTGGTATTCCTTATAGGAGTGGCCGGTGCGGAAGGCAGAATACTCCTCGAGGGTGGTGGAGTAGCTGGAGCCGGGGGAAGAAAATACAACAACCATATTGTGGCGGAGGCTGTAGGCGGCACCGTGGCCGAGAATTAATTGATCCACCACCTCCATGCCGATGGCACTGGCAGCGTCCCGAATTTGGATGGCAATGTTCACATCGGCCTCCGACGGGCGAATGTCCCCGGATGGATGATTATGCGAAAGGATAAAGGCATGAGCTTTACTTTGCAGAGCTGCTTCGATGATTCTTCGAGGGTCGGCAGGGACGGAAACAGTGTTCCCTTCGTCGATGGCACGGGTGTGAATGAAGTGATATTTGCTGTCTAAACAGATGATTCGCAGGGTCTCATATTTATCCTCTATCGCTTCGGATAAAGCAAAGCGGCAGGCATCCTCCATGTTGAGAAGATCCAGCCGCCCTTCGTTGGCATAATATTGGCGCAAGCATCGTTTTCCGCAGGCTATCAGGGATTTTATGAATACCACGCTGCTGTCTCCCATGCCCTCTACCGACCTTAAAGCCTCGGGAGAAGCCTGAAACACACCGCTGAGACTGCCGAATGTTTTCAACAATCTGTGCGCAAGAGGATTCACATCCGACCTTGGAATGGCATAGGTCAAAAGCAGCTCCAAAAGCACATGATCGGCCATTCCCTCCGCTCCCCCACGGAGAAAACTTTCCCTCAACCGTTGCCTGTGCCCAGCATGAATGTTTTCCTTGCCACCACCACTTTTGGTTTTCATATTCATTTCCCCTCCCCATTATATTCATTTTCATGTTACCGTATACCATACCTTCTGTCAATAGGGAGAGTGAAATATATTATTGTATGGCGAAAATCGTTGAAATGATTCCATAATGGGGCGGCGGGAGCAAGCCCCTCGCCCTACGGTTACGCCGCCCTTAACTATGCTTCACACTACCATGCGCCGTGGGTTA
>CAZTEJ010000230.1:0-1110 GCA_964612605.1 uncultured Clostridium sp.
CCCCGAAAAAAGTCTTTTTATAGCATACCACAGTTCGACAAAAAAAGGAAGCCCCTAAACGGGGGCTTTCCGTTATTCTCTTTGTGCGCGAGCCGCTCCTATTTTTGCTCGTCCACCGGCGGGATGAGCTTGACATAGTTCTTTTGCATTTCCGGCGTAACGGTGTAGTACGGCGTATTTTTGTTCAGCGCGGCAATGGCGGCCAGCTCATCCGTCGTCAGTGCAAAGTCGAACAGCGCAAAGTTCGCCTTGATATGCTCCGGGTTTTTCGAGCCGGGGATGACGATGTTGCCGCACTGCGTATGCCAGCGGAGGATGATCTGCGCCGCCGACTTGCCGTATTTGCGGCCGAGTTGGGCAAAGATCGGCTCCTGCAGCAGTGCCTTATCGCCGTGGCCGAGAGGATACCACGCCTGCATCGCCATGCCGTTTTTCTTCAGGAACGCCTTTAGCTCGTTTTCCTGATGGTACGGATGCGTTTCGGTCTGCAAGAGCGTGGGTTTCACTTCGCAGATGTCCATGATCTCACCGATCTGATCGGCGTTAAAATTGGAAAGGCCGATGGCTCTGACCTTGCCCTCCCTGTACGCCTTCTCCATCAGACGATACCCGGCGATATAATTGCCGGCCGGGCGATGGAGCAGCAACAGGTCGATATAATCCGTATCCAGACGCTGCAATGTCTTCTCCACGGCATCCGCCTGTTCGTAGAAGGACGGCCACAGCTTGGTTTCCAGAAAAATCTCTTCTCTGGCAATGCCGCACTTCTTCACGGCGCGTCCCACGGCTTTTTCGTTCAGATAGACGTTTGCCGTGTCGATGAGCCGATAGCCGCAGTGAAGCGCGCTGAGCACCGCCGCCTCCGCCTCGTCCGGGGACAGCAGAAACGTGCCGATGCCCACCATGGGCATAGATACGTTGGGACTTAGTGTGATGGATTCCATTGTTTTCTCCTCCTTATAGACAGACATTTACATGGGCATGTTATCACGGACGTGCATGGCTGTCAACGAGTTTGTACGTTTTTTGCAAAAAGTCACAAAAAGGAAAGTTGCGCAACTTGGGGGTGGAAAAAGCGCGGGGAATGTGGTATGATGGAGAAAAGGAAGG
>CAZTEJ010000231.1:0-1108 GCA_964612605.1 uncultured Clostridium sp.
CGCCGTCGTGCACGAGCCGTCCCGAGCCGACGCGGTAAATTGCCTTGTAGTCGACCATCAGGCAGATATCCACATCCGTATCGAGCCGATAGGTGCCGTCCAAGATCGCACGGCGCACCTGCTCGCGCTGCCAATCGTTCCACGCGGGGACGGAAGAAAACGCCGTGTCGCCGTCCGTCGCCTCGAGTTCGCCCAAAGGCGTGAGGAAATACCGCTTGCCGCAGGCGTTGCAGGTCAGATACTCCCCTTTTCCCTCCATCTGCCCCTCGGCGCCGCAATGGGGGCATTTCCACAAAATGCGGCTGAGGCCGTCTGCGCGGAACGCGTCGCGAATTTCGATGCCGTTTTCTTTCTGCCACGCCCAATGGTCGAACGAAAACGCCGCATCCAAGCCATCCGACAGCTCCTGCACCGACATCGTGCGCACCTGCTCGAGCGTGTACAGGCAGCGGATATTCGCGCTGACTTTCACGCCCTTGCGCACCTGAAGTTGGTTATAAAGCGGATTTCGGGAAAACGCGCCCTTCGTTTCGATCATCAAAACGGGAACGTCCAGTTTTTTAAGCAGGACGCCCATCTTGCGTGGGAGCCGTGTGGCGCGACCGTCGAAAGAATAGCTCGCCTCGGGGTACATCAGCACGCTTGTTTTCTTTTCCTTGAGCGCGTAGCGCATATCCTTGATAAGCGAAATATCGGTGACGAATTTCTGCGTCGGGATACAGCCGATACGGTGCATGAGCCACGCCATCATGCCGCCCATGCCGACGAACGAGTCGGACGTGGTGACAATATCGAACGGGCGCGGATATAAAATTGTATGCGCCATGGGCATATCGAGGAAGCAGGAGTGATTCATAAAGATCAGGCATGGCTCATTTTTGTCGATCTTGTCCATTCCCTCCTGCGTATAGGTAAAGCCGCTCCCCGCCAAGCCGAAAACGGATACGGCACGGATCAGCGTCCGCCAGAACAGGCTCGGGCGGACGGGTTTTTTGCGTTTCGGGCGCGGTTTTGCCATCACAACGTCGTAATCGACGGTTTTGAACGTATTTTTCAATTCGCCACATCCTCTTGTTCACATTCTTTTCACATTGTAGCGAAAAACGCG
>CAZTEJ010000232.1:0-1108 GCA_964612605.1 uncultured Clostridium sp.
TAGGAGTGAATACAGCGAAAAAGTTGCTTGCATTTCTGATGGCCTTGATTTTGATGGTTACGGCAGGTTGCAGCCAGAACGGTTCGGATTCGGCGGCTGAAATCTATATGGAAAAAGCGCAAAAATACATAGACGCAAAGGACTATGCTGCTGCAATTGATATTCTTCAGCTTGGAATGGAGACTGTTGAGGACAACGCGCTTTCTGAAATGCTTGCAGAAGTGATTGAATTGCAGATAGCCGAATCTAACGGCAATGATGAGGAAACGCCAGACACAGTGAATACATCGTTTGACCTGTCCAGCTATGTGTCAGAAGTTACATATTGGGCAACAGAGAGTACCAATTGGGTTTACGGCGGGTACGCTTTGGGCATCTACATTGGCGAGGAATTCGGTGACAATGTCTGTTTCGAATTGTCCTATATTCAGGCTGCACCGGCCAGTAGAGTTGCTGTCGCTTATGCAGAGATCCCACTTTCTGAAATTACTGGCAATGAGATCACATATGCATTTGAAAATGATGGCTGGGGATTTTCAGGCAACGTAACACTGGTGTTGTTGGAGGATTCTGTTGAATTTACGATAAGTAATGTGGAGTACACAGATTTGGATTGCCCTGAGGTGTGGGGGTTCTGCAATACCATGGGTTATCTGATTAGCAACCCATATGTTTACGATGACCTTTCATATACGCAGGAAGAATACGATATGCTGTTCGGGGATGATGCTACATCCGAACCCACCTATGACACATCCAAGGCAAGCGGTATTTTGGCAAGTCTGGGGATGACTGAGCAGGAGTTTAGAGACAGTTGCTTTGAAATGGTGTTCTATTCAGCAAACCTTTCTGTTAGAGATTATCAGGTAAATGGCTGTGAAATGCTGTCGTATCCGAATGATTATGTCGGCTACCAAGTTACACTTGACAAAAATGTTGATGGTTCTAACACAGCGTATTATAAAGTCTATGATAAGGGGATAAGCACAGATGGTTATACTTATTACGATATATACAACTCACATCTAAATGCTATCGTAAGAATCTACGACTTTAGAGATGATGTTTATTCACCAACAATAAGTGCAGATGATTATATCAATCCATA
>CAZTEJ010000233.1:0-1092 GCA_964612605.1 uncultured Clostridium sp.
TCGTAATCTTTGCAGCAGCCGTGTTACTGTGTATCAACAATTTTTGGTGTATGCTTGCAGGTGTTATCCTGACAAACTTTTGGCTGGTACTGGATTGCGTAGACGGGAATATTGCCCGGGTCAAAAAAGTTAAGACCTTCATGGGTGACTTTTACGATGCGGTCGCCGGTTACGGCCCCTTCTCCTTTACCACGGTCGCCTTGGGCGTGGCCGCTTACCATACCTCTTTTTTGGTGCCGGAAGCATACCGTGTCGGGTTCATTCTGATCGGTGCTATCGGCGCGGTGGCCAATGTGTATATGCGCCTCGTCCACCAAAAATATCTCTGCTGTTTCTTCGCCGGAAAAAAGATTTTAGGCGAATTGGATGATATCACCCTGAAAGACACGGAGGATAAAAAGAGCTTTGCCTACATCCGGGAGCAGATCGACAAGAATATCGGCGTTTCCGGCCTGTTCATGCCTTGGCTGTTCGTGGCACTGTTTACAAACACCTTTGATATCATGTTGGTATGCTACAGCCTGTACTATGTGGTTTCGTTCCTTGCCATTTGTGTGCTGTACTGCCGCAAGGCCACAGTCTTTGAGCAGGAAGCCCAGAGCAAGCTGCAAGCAGCAAAGGAAGAAAGCAAATAAGCATTGCGATATATGAGGAGTGATCATATGGTCATTGGTTATACCACCGGCGTGTACGATATGTTTCATATCGGACACCTGAATATTCTGCGCCGTGCCAAGGCACAGTGCGACTACCTCATTGTGGGCGTGAGCACAGATGCACTGGTGGAGCACGAAAAGAATAAAAAACCGATCATCCCCTTTGCCGACCGGTGCAGCATCGTGGAGGCCATCCGCTATGTGGATCAGGTCGTGCCGCAAGAGGATAAAAACAAGTACGGCGCGTGGGAAAAATATCATTTTGATAAGATGTTCGTGGGCTCGGACTGGAAAGGCACGCCCCAGTGGAAAAAATATGAAGCCCAGCTCTCCCCCCACGGCGTGCAGATCGTCTATTTAGACCATACGGACGGCATTTCGTCCACCATCCTGCGGGAGAAACTGCAGGAGGAATAAAAATGAAAATAGCAAAACT
>CAZTEJ010000234.1:0-1092 GCA_964612605.1 uncultured Clostridium sp.
ATCCGCGGCGCATCTGCCATTTACGCCGTCGGTTCCCGAAAGAACTGCGCAGACCTCGCTTTGGAGTTTGGCGCAACCGAGATCATCAATTATCGCGAGGGCGACATTGTCGAGCAGATTTTGGCGAAAAACGATGGAAAAGGCGTCGATAAGATCGTGATCGCCGGCGGCGATAACGACTCCTTCGATCAGGCGATCCGCATGCTCAAACCCGGCGGGATCATCGGCAACGTCAACTATTTGGGCGAGGGCGATTACGTGAAAATCCCGCGTGCCGAATGGGGCTGCGGAATGGCGCACAAGCAGATCCGCGGCGGCCTGATGCCCGGCGGCAGACTGCGCATGGAGAAACTGGCGCGTCTCGTCATGGCAGGCCGCATCCACCCCGAAAAGCTCGTAACGCACAGATTTGTCGGTCTGGAGAATGTGGAACCGGCATTGATGCTCATGAAGGACAAACCACGTGATTTGATCAAGCCGTTGGTCATCATCGAAGAATAAAATCCCGACGGTCAAAAATCCCCAACTGCGGTACGCAGTTGGGGATTTGATGTTAGGTCAGATATACAGGTTTACCTTGATATCTTGGAACTTATGCACCCGACGGGTGGTTGAGAAGGAGTAGAGGTACTCTTTCGCATCCTCGACCGTTACGGTGAAGGTTCCAAATCGCCTGTAATCACTTAATTCCTGCCATCCTTGATAGCAGCCTGTGCAGCGGCGAGGCGAGCAATCGGGACGCGGAACGGGGAGCAGGAGACGTAGTCGAGTCCGATCTTGTGGCAGAACTCCACGCTCGTGGGGTCGCCGCCGTGTTCGCCGCAGATACCGATGTGCAGGTGGTTGTTATTCGCACGACCCAAGGTGCAAGCCATGTTCATCAGCTTGCCGACGCCGGTCTGATCGAGTCTCGCGAACGGATCGCTTTCGAAGATCTTGGTGTCGTAGTAAGCGCTGAGGAACTTGCCCGCGTCGTCACGCGAGAAGCCGTAGGTCATCTGGGTCAGGTCGTTCGTGCCGAAGCAGAAGAAATCGGCGTTCTGTGCGATCTCGTCTGCAGTCAGGCAGGCACGGGGGATCTCGATCATGGTG
>CAZTEJ010000235.1:0-1092 GCA_964612605.1 uncultured Clostridium sp.
ATAAATGAAACGGTGAATAATGAAAATTAATCCCCAATTTTTCATAAATTCGTGGAATATTGACGGCGGGAGCAGAGCCCCCGCCCTACAGGGTAGGTGCGAACTTGATCGTTCAGTCTCCGATTTATTATAAAATCGCAGTCGTTTGACGGCGGGACATAACCCCGTCCTACAACAGTCCCATTGATTTATCGCTTACTTATAACCCCACATGACATCCTTTCGAAAAAACCTCTTTTCAAAGAAAATTAACAAATAAATCTCTCCGTGTTTGTTGACAATCGCGCTTTAGTATGGTAAAATGTTGTCAACAAGTGTTGCGGAATTTTCGCGCCGCGTGCGACGCGAAAATTGTCGCAAAAAGCAGAATAATCGCCCGAAAAACGGGCAAAAGGAGGACGAATTTGCCCGCAAAAAACGGATTTAACGAAAAAATGCGCGAATCGATCGCGTCGGTGCTCCCGATAACGCTGATCGTCTCGGCGCTCTGCCTGTTCTTTGTCGAGCTTGATGTCGCGCTGATGCTCTCCTTTCTGATAGGATCGGTCATGATCATTATCGGAATGGGACTGTTCAACATAGGCGCAGATCTCTCGGTGACAAAGATAGGCACGCACATCGGCGCGAAGATGACGAAATCGCGCAATCTGCCCCTCATTCTCTGCCTGAGCTTCCTGCTCGGACTGATAATCACTGTGGCAGAACCCGACCTTCAGGTGCTTGCCGACAACGTGCCCGATATCAATAAAACGGTGCTCGTTCTGACCGTTTCGGTCGGTGTCGGCATATTCCTCGTGGTCAGTATGCTCCGAATCCTTTTCAGAATTTCGCTTAAATGGATACTTATCGGCTTCTACGCCGTCGTGTTCGTGCTGGCAGCTCTGTCGGACACCGAAATTCTTTCGGTCGCGTTCGATTCGGGCGGAGTTACCACAGGGCCTATGACCGTGCCCTTCATCATGGCACTCGGCGTCGGTGTCGCGTCCATTCGAAGTGACGCGGACGCAAAATCGGACAGCTTCGGTCTGGTCGCGCTCTGCTCGATCGGCCCGGTGCTCTCGGTGCTCATCCTCGGCTTCATCTATTCTTTCT
>CAZTEJ010000236.1:0-1080 GCA_964612605.1 uncultured Clostridium sp.
TGCACTTATCCTTGTTGCCACGATGGGTAGAGCAGATGAAGAAGTCCTGCCGCTTTTCAAAATAGTTTGTGGTGGAGTAATAGAGCTTCTGCTTGCAGTCGTTGCAGAATACCAGACCGGAGAACATATTGCTCTTGCCCGTTGCCGTTCTGCGGTGTCGTTGCTGACGAATTTCCTGCACCTTGTCAAATACCTCTTGGGTAATGATGGCAGGGTGTGTTCCATAGAAGATTTTCTGATTCTCTATGGGATTCTCCCTTTGCTTTTTATCCCAAATGGAATTGGTATAGGTCTTGAAATTGACTGTCGCACCGATGTATTCCATACGCTCCAAAATTTTGACCACCGTATTTTCGTGCCAGCGGTATTCATTTTCCGGCGTTGGATGCTGCGTTTTCCTGCCCTCACGCTGTTTGTAGGCGGTGGGGTTGAGTACCTTTTCTTTTTCAAGCAATGCGGCGATCTGGCTCGGCCCTTTGCCCTCCATGCAGAGTGCAAAAATCCGTTTTACCACCTGTGCCGCTTCATCATCCACGATCCACGCCTTGGGATTATCTGGGTCTTTCTGATACCCGTATGGAATGTTTACGGTCAGTCGATCTCCACGCTCACCTTTTGCCTTGTTGACCGCACGGATTTTGCGACTGGTATCTCGTGCATAAAACTCATTGAACCAGTTGCGGATTCCTGCAAAATCATTGTCGATGCTGTTGGGGTCGATGGTGTCGTAGTTGTCATTGATGGCAATGAAACGAACGCCCTGCTCCGCAAAGGTGAAGTTGATGTACATACCAGCCATCGCTGAGTTTCTGGAAAAGCGGCTGAGGTCTTTGACGATGATGGTCGATACCCTGCCAGCCTCCACCTCTGCCAGCAATTTCTGTATGCCGGGACGATTGAAGTCAGTCCCACTATACCCATCGTCAATAAACCAGGTCAGGTTCGTGAAGCGTTTTTCTCTGGCGTAGCTTTCGAGGATACGCCTTTGATTGGTGACGGAATTACTCTCCCCTTCGAGGGAATCTTCTTGCGAAAGTCTGCAATAAAGTGCTGTGATTTTGTCGGTTGCCCTTAACATAT
>CAZTEJ010000237.1:0-1077 GCA_964612605.1 uncultured Clostridium sp.
GTCTGTCTGTCTGTCTGTCTGTCTGTCTGTCTGTCTGTCTGTCTGTCAAGATTGTTGCATCATTGCCTATATATGTCAAGTCATTTTCATCGATGTCTGTAAAATAATCACAAGGTATATTGGCTGTTTTGCTTACTTCGATTGCATCATAATTATCATAGCAGGGATATTCTTCCGGTGTGTAGTGCTTATATAAGACTATATCCTCATGTCGTGCAGCATAGTCAATGTTCGTAAACCAGCGAACACCCTTAACTCTAATATATTTCGTTCCGTTTTCATCAACTCTGTATCCGGAAGCGTTCAGAGGGTAGCTGTCAGGAACTCGAAATTCTCTATCACCGCTATGAATAGATGCCCCCAGCCAAATACGATTTTGCATAATAAGAGGAAACAGTTCTTTGTATGTAATCGCATTGATATTTCCAATTATCAAGAAATATTTTTCGTATTTGACCAACTGCGCGACAAAATCACGAAACAACGAAAAAGGCGGATTTGTAACTACAACATCGGCTTGCTGCAACAGGTCAACACACTCCTGGCTTCGGAAATCGCCATCACCATCAAGTAATGTCAGATTGTTTTTTCGGTTCTTCAAGAGGTATTCCACATCCGCAAGGTCAACCCTGCCGTCGCCGTTGGCGTCAGTCACTTCTGTAATTTCAATTTTATAGGGCTTGCGTTCACTATCTTTGGAAACGGGTATGTCGGTATTTGCAAAAGGGACAAAAGATAACTGTCCGCCGTTACCAACATAGTATTCAAATTCTTCACCTGCAACAGGGGAACTAACATAGCAAGTTGCGATCAACTTTTTCAATCCCAGAGAATTGAAATTCATTGCAAAGTATTTGAAAAAATTACTTTCAAAAGGGTCATCGCAATTACAAAGGACAATTTTACCCCTGAAGAAATCACGATAATAGCGCATTTCCTTTTCGATATCTGTCAACTGGGTATAAAATTCGTCCTTTTTCGCTTTTGCAGCTTTGTTCAAATCTGCATTTTTGGCCATGCATATTCACCCTATTTCTGTATTTCCACAATATCATCCAAACCGCATTGCAGGGCGGT
>CAZTEJ010000238.1:0-1074 GCA_964612605.1 uncultured Clostridium sp.
GCTTGCTGGCGTAATGCACCGGACGGTTGCCCAGATCTGGCATTTCCAGCGGATCGCCAAAGGAGATACCCCATTGGAAGAACAGTTTCAGCTTGGTCTTCATGGGGTGAGTGCCCGTTTTCATCACCACAAAACTTCCTTTCGGCATGGATTTCAGTTCATCCGAGGACATGAGAGGCCGCTCCATCATTTGCAGGGATTGGGAATTGCTATCCTTTCCTTGCGTTACTGAACCTGACAAAACCGTTCGGCTTCCAAGGTTTGTGGATAGGGTATTCGCCGTCTGGCTGTTGGGGGCGAAGCCACCGAAAATCGTATCCTGACAGTTGTCTGCCATGATTTCTGCCCCCTCTTTGCCATAGTTTTTCTCCAACTGGGCGAGGCTCTGGATGATGGGTACCAGTGTCAGCCGCCGGGAACGGCCTGCGGAGAACAGGGGCAGGATGTCAAAGGGTGGCATGGTACCCAACTCATCGCAGAAGAACACCGCCCGATTAGGGAGCTTCCCGCCATGCTCATTGGCAACGGAAAATAATTCTCTGGCCAGATTTTGAATCATCAGACTGGCCACGAAATTCTTGGATTGCGATAGGTAATTCTTTGATATCATCTCCGAATTTTCCCCCGCTTAGCACGTGGCGTGACAGTTTCCCGTCACCACGCGCCCCATCGCAGATAAACTTCAATCAGATTTACACAATTTCAAACGTTAACACTCGATTTGTGGAAGCTCGCAGAGCTTCCGCAGATTGTTTACCCGTCCGACCTGATATGGTGTCAAATGCAACTCATTCAGCAATTTCTGTATCGTTTCCGGCTTTGTGGCGTGTATGAGCCTATGGATATCGGCGCAAATGAGCGTCAGATTTTCATAGCTGTCATCACCGCCCAACATCACCGGCTTTTTATGATGGCAATGGATTTCATGGAGCTCCATCCTGCGTCCTGTCACCGAGCATTTTCCCAACTGTCCGGAATAGTGAGAGATACGGTTATCGTTGTACTCAATACTCCTGTTCAAAACGGGATTTCTCATAAGATAGAGAAGAATTTCCATGTTAATGCCTTTCAGCT
>CAZTEJ010000239.1:0-1073 GCA_964612605.1 uncultured Clostridium sp.
CGGTTTCGCCGCCGAGCTTGTGTTCACCGACGGAGATGGTCTTCATGGCGGGGGCGGTTGCCTCGTTGAGCATTGCCTTTGCCTCGTCGGAGAAGTAGGGGCACTTGTCGATCGACACAGCGCCCTGCGCCACCTTCATGCAGAATGCCATACAGGTGGGGTTGCCGCACTCCTTACAGTTTTTCTTGGGAGACAGCTTAAAAATGTCAAGACCTTTCAGAGCCATAATCTATATCCTCCTTCCGATTAGACCAGTTCCGAGATGAACTTCTTGATGGTGGCAACCGCGGCGGGGTGACGCATGATGACGGCATCGGCACCACCGGTCAGGTTGGCGGCGGCGGTAGCCACTTCCATGTCGATACCACGCTCTTCGGCATTGCCCCATGCGGGTTCGTCTTCTTCGGAGGCGGTGGACTCTTTGACGCTCCACGTATCGGTGGACACGGGGGCGATGATGGGCATTTGCAGGTCGGAGTCGCCCTGCGCCAGAGCGGCGAGGCGGATACGGTCGAGCGTGGAAGCCACGTACTCATAGCCGTAGCCGACGGCGGCGGTACCGACGTTCATGACGATGTTCTCGGGAGCGATGGACAGACCCTTGAGCATGATGTTGAGCTGCTTGGCGAGGTTGATATCGTCGGCAGTCTCGGCGCCGACCTTCTGACCGGCAGCCAGTGCGACGGAAGCGCCCACGCTCTTGTAGTCCTCGTTACGGGCGGACATCACGGCGATGTTCTTGCCCATGAGGGCCTCGGCGATCTTGGAAAACAGCTCGCCGTCTTTTTCGATGTTCTTGCAGCCCATGATGACGATGGGCATGGAAACGGCCTCGGCGACAGCCTTGGCATCGGCCACGCAATCCTCCACGGAGCGGTTGGCGCCATTGGGATCGGCGGATTCAAAGTGCAGACACAGGAAATCTGCGCCTTCCATGGTCTCGGCCTTCTTGGCGCGCTCGACCATACTGTTGCAACCGGCGTAGAACTCGACCAGCGCGGGTGCTGTCCATTCGTGAGCGGCGTCGGAAATTTCCACGCCGATCTTGGGGGCGTTTTCGATGGGGGCATCGA
>CAZTEJ010000240.1:0-1065 GCA_964612605.1 uncultured Clostridium sp.
CCGCTGCCGGTATCAGCCATCCAAGCTCGACAGCCGCCACTATCGAAAGCAGAGCACAGATGCCGAGAATAATAAAATCCCGCATTCCCCACAGCCACAGGCTGGCCTTAGCGGTCAGATTCTGGGGATATAAAAATCTTCTCATAAAGCCTCCTATTTTCCTGCAACTTTCGCCACGGAGCGAGTCAGATTGACCGCCGTGGTGGTTGCATGGACAACGCTCATCATATTGACCTTGACCGAGGAATCCAGTCCGAACTGCTGAGCAATTCTCGGCACTTCGTTGGCCGCCAGCATAATGCCCAGACCGAGGAGCATATTCCCGGGGAAGGTGATGAGTCCGAGGAACAACAGGGTTGTCTGCATAAACGCCGTGAGGCAGATCGCCGCCACTTGCTTCATCCATTGCACAAAGCCGTCGGTATATCCTCTCGGTACGGAGAACATATACAATGCTCCCACCGACATCTGAACGAGCAGAATGCCACCGCGCTTGATATTTTGAAAAAATATCTTGACTACGCAGTATGCAAAAGCTATCAACACAAGGATATTGAGCAGACTTGACTGTGTTGCCAAGCCTTGAAACCCGCTTGTCAGCACACGCAGGCTCATGTCGGAAATATCTACCGACTGACCGCTTGCGAACAGCCTTGACAGGTCGTGGGAGAAAGTGTTTTGCAGAGAGATGCAGAATTTATACAGTTCTATGGGAACAACGCCGATCAGCGAGCAGGCAAAGAAGCCTTTGAGGATATTGAGGGCGGTATTTTTGATATTCGCTCTGCCGCTTTGATATTCGATTGCCACATCGAAGATGGCAACGACAACGCCCGCAACGAATAATGCCCATCCGAACAGCGTAAACAAATGGACGGTGGCTTGCACCCATTTGAGGTCAAACACCTCCGCACCCATGTTACCCATCATCGTAAAGAAATCGGCAACGGCGTTATAAATGGTTTCGTAAAACCAACGCAGCATGGTGTTCCAGATGGTATTGGATATCTGCTGTCCTATCCCGCTGAAGGCGTTTGTTATGGCATCGGTGATGGCATTGATCAG
>CAZTEJ010000241.1:0-1061 GCA_964612605.1 uncultured Clostridium sp.
CTTGACTTTTAATAGTTAGTCTTTCTACAGCCAGATATGATACGAATTGTAGGATATTTATATTATACCATATCTGCCAGTATACTTTAATGCTTTGATGCGGCAAATATAAAGTTTTCATTGTTTTTTCAAAATAATGCGTTCCACCTTTTCGGTAATATTCTCTGCTGCATCTTCCTTGAAAAAAGTTCTGACTGCATAGAGTGTACCGTCGATTTCTTTTATAAAATTAAGCGGTTCAAGGTACATATTTTTCCGAAACCAAGCAATCTGTTCCTCTTTGGTAAGTGTTGCAAGTTGCTCGGTTATTTCGTCTATGACCTTGTAAATATCATAAAGATACCGAATTAAAGCAAAAATGGTTGTGAAGATGATTTTTATCAAGGTGAGTGGTAACAATTATTTGATATTTATCGCCCCACATTTCTCTTGCGGTCTGCAAACCGATTTCGTGTGCCTTTTCGGGTGTAATTTCATTAGGCTTAAAACTCTGATAACCGTGCCAAGCGATATATCCGTCCTCTTTGCCGTACTGCTTTTTCGAATACTTTGTTCTTCGAGCATCAGTATAATATTGTTTTACGGTTTCAGACGAAAAAGAAGAAGTTCCATTTTTCTTTTCATTATAATAAGCTGCAATTAATGTGAAATCTTGGTCGCTGATATAACCAAACTTGCTAATATATGAGCATAGACTTGTTCTTGAAAAATTAATACCCGTATCACTCGTTGAATTTATCGATAGCGGTAACACATCCTGCGAAGCGGAATCCAACAAAGCAGGGGGTGCTATTTGCAGGAATGTGTTGAACTGCTTTTTCAGCACCACGTGTGCGCACTATAGCATCCACCGCTGCCGGCAATAGTGCGTTTAGAAAAACATTACGTTCCCTTTCAACTACTTCGGCGCTTCCGTCTGCCTCAAATTCTATTTCGCCAATTTTAAATTTCACTTTGTTGTCCATTATGTCCTCCTAAAACTTTGCGATGTTTTTTCAAACACCTAAAATGCCGTTGTCCCCATACACCGATATGTTCTTCTTTTTCTTGTGTTATGGCAA
>CAZTEJ010000242.1:0-1057 GCA_964612605.1 uncultured Clostridium sp.
TACATAAAGGTTATGATTTAATATTATTTAATAATTATACGAATATAAATGAAGTATTAAAATATAAGGGAGAAAAAATATATATAAATAGATTAGATTTAGAACTTAAAGATAATGAATATTTATTACAAGATTTAATTGGATTAGATGTATATGATAATGATAAATTATTGGGTATAGTAATAGATTATGAAAATAATAATGGTAATATTTTATTAAAAATAAAAAGTGAAAAAGTATTTTATATACCTTTGGTTAATGTTTATATAAAAAATATAGATATAAAAAATAAAAGAATAGATACAATAAATGGAAGTGATTTAATAATATGAAAATAGATATACTAACTTTATTTCCAAAGATGTTTGATGGTATTTTAAATGAGTCCATTATTAAAAGGGCAATTAATAATAATAAAGTAGAAATAAATGTTATAGATTTTAGAAAATATACATTACTTAAAAATGGTCAAGTAGACGATACACCTTATGGTGGTGGTGCTGGAATGGTACTTATGTGTGAACCAGTAGTAAGAGCAATTGAAGATATTAAAACACAGGATAGTTTGGTTATTTTAACTTGTCCTCAAGGTAAAGTTTATAATGAAAGTATAGCACTTGATTTAACTAAATATAAACATTTAATAATTATATGTGGACATTATGAAGGGTATGATGAGAGAATTAGAGAGTTTGTTGATTTAGAAATAAGTATTGGTGATTATATACTTACTGGAGGAGAAATACCAGCGATGGTAATACTTGATAGTGTCACAAGATTACTTGATGGGGTTATTAATAAAGAGTCATACATTGAAGACTCATTTACAAATAATTTACTTGATTATCCAGTCTATACTAAACCAGCAGATTTTAGAGGGTTAAAAGTACCTGATGTACTTCTTAGTGGTAATCACGCAAAAATAAATGAATATAGAAAAAATGAACAAATAAAAAGAACACAAGAAAGACGACCAGATTTAATGGAGAAGTATTATGAAACTAAAGAAAAATAATAATAATTTTGAAATAGTTGAAAATAATGAAAAAGAAGTATT
>CAZTEJ010000243.1:0-1057 GCA_964612605.1 uncultured Clostridium sp.
AACATAGCCTATTTTTAGATTTTATACTTTGGGAATATAAACACACGATTAAACCGTAAACCGCTTTAAAACGAAAAATAAAAGGACTTTACAGAAATAATAAAAAGTGATAAAATAATTATGCCGATACGGTAGCGGCGGACTGTTCAAACAGTATCGGCTTTATACTCTGCATAATGATGATTTGGGTAAATGTAGTAGGGGCATTGTGCAGAGTATTTTATATTTTAATTGCTCGAACACTTTGCATTACACTTTTATTTTGTCATAATATAGGCTAAAATCGTTTTTTATTGTTTGATAATACACTTTATTATTTAAAGATAAAACGCCTTACAATGCATTTAAAAACACATTACGGTAATTTATAAAGAATAAAAATATCCGTCCACAAAAAAAGAACGGATAACGGCACTTGACAAATTAAGATTATAAGCATATAATAAGGGTGGATAAGGTAAACCGTATAGACGGTTAGCCCCTATAAAATTTTAATCTAAAGATTTAGACCGTAACTTTGTCAGGGTGGCGGTCTATTTCTTTTTTATAGCAATGATTGTATATAAAACAATAATTAAAATTACCGCTATGTACTCCATTGGCAACACCCCCTTTTGAGGGGCAAGACTTAACCGCCTACCGTTTAGGCTTACCTTATCACGAAAGATATTATAACAATAACCGACAGATTTTGCAACCGCTTTTTCTGTCGGTTATAATTTTTTCGACCGCTTTCCGACCGCTTTAATAATAATTTCGACCTGTTTATTTATAATTTCTCGGAGTTCGCTCGGAGTTCATTTTAAAATTTCTCTTTGTTTGCTCTTTGTTTGATTGCTTTTTCTCTCGCTTCGCTCTCGGTTCAATGTGTTTTTCTCGCTGTTTACTCGCTGTTTGATTTATAAAATTCTCACGGCTTTCTCACGGCTTTAATTATATTTTTTCGAGCTTCGTTCGAGCTTTAATTATATTTTTCTCGTTGTTCGCTCGTTGTTCGATATAAAAAACCGCTCTCAAAATCGGGAGCGGTTAAAATATATTTTAGTCTATAATTTCA
>CAZTEJ010000244.1:0-1049 GCA_964612605.1 uncultured Clostridium sp.
GCCGTTTGATATGTGAGAGAATCCGCAACAGGATAATTGCCGTGATGGAATTCAACCTTTGTATCTTTGAGCAAATCGCCCCAAACAACCGTTTGACCGATTGCAAACACAACGTTTTGTGCCTCGACGGTGATTGTATCGTTCTCGTCATATTGCGGATTGAAGCGTTTTGTCTTTTCGTCGATAACACTCAGGCATTTCTTAAACACGACTGCCTTAACTCTACCCTCTTCGTCCTTGACAATTTCCTTGGGACCCCAGCCGTTGTTGATTTCGATGCCGTCTTCGAGAGTTTCTTCGATTTCAATCTTGCTTGCAGGCATTGTGTCACGGCTTTCAAGGCAGAACATAGACACCTTTTCACTGCCAAAACGCACGCTTGTACGAGCGCAGTCAACAGCAACGTTACCGCCACCGATAACAACAGTGTTTCCGCTCAATTTTCTATCTTGGTTCTCGGTTGCATTGTGCAAGAACGTTACAGCCATATCCGTGCCGATTGCGTCTTCGCCTGGGACTCCCGGAAGACGTCCGCCTTGGCAACCGATTGCGATATAGAATGCCTTGTAGCCTTGCTCGCGGAGTTCGGGGATTGTAACGTCTTTGCCGACGTCCACACCACACTTAAACTCTACGCCAAGTTCACGCAATACGTCGATTTCAGCCTCGATTACGTTCTTTTCAAGTTTGTAGGACGGGATTCCGTAAGTGAGCATACCGCCGAGTTTTTCGTTCTTTTCAAACACGGTGGGTTTATATCCCTTTGTCGCAAGATAGTATGCGCAACTCAAACCTGCGGGGCCTGCGCCGATAATGGCAATCTTTTGCGACCATTGCTTGTCAACGTTGGACGGAATGACGATTTCGGGAATATATCTCGTCTCTGCGTTGAGGTCTTGCTCTGCAATAAACTTCTTGATGTCGTCGATTGCGACTGCCTCGTCGATTTTGCCTCTCGTGCAAGCGATTTCACAACGCTTGTTGCACACACGACCGCAAATTGCAGGGAACGGATTGTCTTTCTTGATAAGAGCCAATGCTTCTCTATA
>CAZTEJ010000245.1:0-1043 GCA_964612605.1 uncultured Clostridium sp.
GCCATGAAAGCCCAAAATACCGTCACCATGGACTGCGGGGAAAACGTGGATGCCGCCGACCTGACCCTTCCCGGCCGGCAGCTGCAATTGCTGAAATGTCTGAAACAGGCGGGGAAGCAGGTCATCACCGTCCTGATCGGGGGCAGACCCTACGCCATGGAGGAGATCGAAGCCAATTCCGATGCCATTCTCTGCGCCTTTTACCCCGGTCTTACCGGCGGGGAGGCCATTGCCAGGGTGCTTTTCGGAGAAGCGGAGCCTGCCGGGCGGCTGTGTGTGTCCCTGCCCGATTCCGTGGGACAGCTTCCGGTTTATTACAATCACAAGGATTCCTACCGCCCCATGGCCTACTATGACCGCAAGGCTCCCCGGTATTCCTTCGGCTGCGGCCTGAGCTATACGGACTTTGCCTATACTCTGGAAGAGGCCGGGGAGGAGCGTGTGACCTTCCGGGTGAAAAATACAGGCACCCGCCCGGGCTGGGCAGTGCCCCAGCTGTATCTCCACCGCACCCAGGGGGTGGTGACCTCCCGGGTACGGCAGCTGTGCGGCTTCCGGAAGGAATACCTGCTGCCAGGCGAGGCCAAGACCCTCACCCTGACCATCCCCCGGGAGAGCCTTGCCCAGTGGGATGCCACCATGCGCCAGGTCACCCCGCCCGGGAAAATCTGCTGGTTCCTTATGGACAATGGAGAAACCAAACTGGAAGGCGAATTCTGGGTTTGACGCAGGGATTCTATGTCATTGCGAGGAGGCCGAAGGCCGACGTGGCAATCTCCCCCAAAATAGGGAGGCATCCCCGTTTCTGAGCGAAAAACTCTGAAAATCCGGGGGATTGCCGCGCCAGTGTGCGCACTGGCTCGCAATGACAGCATACTTTTGCCCCCCATTTTACAGATGACCCCCAGCCTGGGCTTTTGCCTGGCTGGGGGTTTATGTCTGACTGTCCTTTTCCTGACTGGCGTATTGCCGTGGGGTCATGTGGCGAATGGATTTGAAGGTCTGGATGAAGTGGGAGACGTTTTCGAAGCCCACGTTGCGGC
>CAZTEJ010000246.1:0-1038 GCA_964612605.1 uncultured Clostridium sp.
AATAGCAGCAAATAGGAGAATATCATTAGTGCTTTCCGCATAAATACCTGCCTCCTTTGGAATGTGGACTGGAACGCTTTTTCCGGCAGATCAGCCTGCGGGATAGGAAAAATACGCATAAGGTGGCAATGGCAAGCAATCCCAACAGCAACCCTAGGATATACTGACGTTCCCAATCCGATCCGATTTCCGTAGAGGTCAGGGTAATTTCCTCCTGCGTTGCAACGGCTTCTTCGTAAGGAACTCTGTGCCCCCGAACCAGAAGCCTATGGGTGTTGACACCAATGGGGGTACAGGTAATGAGGGTACAATAATCTGCTCCGGGGATAATTTGCAAATGGGTCGTGTCATGGGGCAGCACTGTCTGAATGTCATCCACCTGATAAGCCAGGGTTTCCTTCAAAACTTGCAGATAGAATACATCCCCAATTTCCAACAATGCCAAATCCGTGAACATCTTTTGGGAAGCCATGCCGCTATGGCCGGATAAAATGGTATGGGTGCTGTCGCCGCCAACGGGTAAGGACGAACCCAGCAGATGCCCCACACCACGCTCCAAAGTTTGGTTGTCCGTTCCGTGTAGAATGGGGAGTTGCACATGGATTTTGGGGATTTCAATGTAGCCCATGGTTCCTGTCCCCAGAGGGTCTACCATTTCTTCATAATTTTGGGCAGCAGCCAGCAGAGATTCTGCGCTATAATCCTGAGAAACGGACACACCGGGAATCAACGTCTGGTTATAGGCTTCGGCCTGCTGTTTAATTGTCAGAAGGTCGGCATCGTCGGATTCTTCCATCTGCTGCATATACTCTGCATGAACTTCTGTAATATACTTTTGGTTTACATAATTACTAATTCCCGGATACAGAATTAAGCCCAGGGCTGCAAGCAGACAGATTGCCGCAAATGCAGAAACAAGGATTTTTCTTTTCATAATCTCTCCTGATAAGGGAAATCCCCAGGACGTTGCCGCCCTGGGGATCGGGAATTACTGCTTCTTGCGATAAGTGGTATACAGGAGGGTTCCGGCCAGAATCA
>CAZTEJ010000247.1:0-1037 GCA_964612605.1 uncultured Clostridium sp.
GCCTTTTGAAGGGCGGCAACCATCTCTTCCTCCGTGGCGTCCGGGTGGAAACGGCTCAGGTTTTCCCGGACGGTATCGTTGAGTATGAGGGGCGTCTGGGGAATGTAGCCGATGTACTTGCGCCAGCTGCATCCCGTCTCTCCAGTCAGGGGGACACCGTCAATGAGAATCTCCCCCGCCTGAGGCAGCAAAAAGCCCATAAGCAGGTCAGCGGTAGTGCTCTTGCCTGCCCCGCTGCGCCCTACCAGTGCGGTGATTTTCCCCACTTGCAGGGAAAAACTCACGTCCTTCAGTACCATCTCTTCCTCTGGAGCATACCGGAAGCTCACATGGGAGAAACGCACCTCTTTGGTAAAGGGAATCTCCTGTGACCGCTCCTCCTCCGGGTTGGAATCCCTCAGCTCCTCCATGGTCTTTTTCAGCTTTTGCAGGGCGGGAACGTTGGTCTGAATGCTCTGGATGGCACTCTGCCAGGAGGAGAACAACGGCCAGAGCCGGGAGAAAATCAGCACCAGCACCACCATGCGAGCCATATCCAGCTTCCAGAAGAACATGGACAGCAACGCCACCCCGGAGATCATGACCCCGGCCGCTATAGAGGAAACCGTGCCGGGTAGGGTCTGGACTTTCGCATAGGCCACCTGCTTTTCTCCGAAAGCACGGCTGCGGCCATAAAACCGCTTTCTGTGGGACGCTTCCACACCGTAGGTGCGAATCTCCTTTACGGAGTTGAGCTGGTGAAAAAGCTCACTGTAAAAGTCCCGGCTGACGGCAATCATCTCGTTGCCGTGCTGCTGCGCCTTCTTTCTCAGGGGCAAAAAGGCCGCCATCATGCCCACCCCGCAGACAAGAACTGTCAGGGTCAATGGCACACTCATCCAGCAGGCAATGGCAATCTGCACCGCCGCCGACACAAAGGAAGTCAAAAGCCGTATCATGGCGGACACTCCGTTACTCAGCTGGCTGCACTGGGTGGTGAACAGTCCGATGAGGTCTGCCTGCTGGTAGGCGGACAGCTGCTGCCACCCTGCGTGGCT
>CAZTEJ010000248.1:0-1034 GCA_964612605.1 uncultured Clostridium sp.
CAACGCCGCCGATGCGCGCCGCAGGAACAGCAGCAGCTCCGGATGCAGCGGTATGATCCGCTCGGAACTGTCGCTTTTTGGATGCTGCACCAGAAGCTGAGATACGCCATGCAGCGTGACGCGCTGCACAGACCGACGGACATGGAGCGTTCCGGCAAGAAAATCAATATCGCTTACGCGCAGCGCGCAGACCTCACCAACACGAAGTCCCGCGTGAAGCGCCAGCATCACAGCAAGGCTGATTTTCTTTGACGGGAATAGGGCTTTTCCGAGCACAGCAAGCTCCGTCTCGGCAAATACTTCGATTTTCTTCTGCGTACAAGCCGGGAGCTTCGCATTCAGCGCGTCGCAGACGCAGTGATACTCCCGCTGTGCAAAGCGCAGCAGCGTTTTGATCAGCACGGCCAGATCGCGTACTGTTTTTGCGGACAAACCGCCGCCACCGTGAAGGCGTCCGTGCTGCTTCATCCAGAGAAGGAAACTGGAAAGCTCTTTCGCCGTCAGCCTCGATACCGGGATGCCTCCGAGGTGCGGCAGAATATGGCGTTCCAGCATGAAGCGGTAGCGCTCCCGTGTGGAGCGTTTGACATCGGCCTGTGCCAGATATCGGTCAAAAAGTTCTTTTACCGTCAGGTGGCAGGTTTTATGTTCCGTCGGCCTGTACGCGTTTTTCTGCGCGGCCAGCTTCTGCCTGACTTCTGTGTATGTTTTTGCATAGACGGAGGCGTACACTGCCTTCCCGTCCGGCCTGCGGGCACGGATATAGCGCCCTTCCCAGCGTCCATCCTTCCGTTTATAGATATTTTCGCCACGCCTTGCCAAATGAAAAACCTCCTCGACCATAGTTTTGACGGCCTATAAGTCGCGCCATATTCCAGATTATTTCATATCAGTTCACATAATGTTTTTCTCGTAACCTTTTGGGTAAAAAAACGTTCAATACGAATCGATTTTTATTGACTTTTCAATATATGGGTGTATAATTTGAGGTGAAAACAGAAGATATGGTGGTTTCAAATGGTTTCGTAAAGTGG
>CAZTEJ010000249.1:0-1029 GCA_964612605.1 uncultured Clostridium sp.
CCCGTACCTGCGGTAAGAGCCGCCACCCGGATACCGGGCAGGCGGCTGAGGATATCCAGGCTCTGCCGGCCGATGGAGCCGGTGGAGCCCAATATACTAACACAGTTTACCATGTTTTTCTCTCCCTTATGCCACGGTGACCATGGGCAGCAGGATCAGCAGTACTTCCATCATGGGAGCGACCATCACCAGAGAGTCGAACCGATCCAGAATACCGCCATGACCGGGGATCAGATTGCCATAGTCCTTGATGCCGGTCTGGCGCTTGATGATGGAGAAGCTGAGGTCACCGAAAATGTCCACCAGAGCTCCCACCAAGCCATAGAGCATGGCCAGCAGGAAATTGACCTTCACATCGGGGATCAGGTTCAAAACAAGCCCGTACAGCAGCATGCTGAGCATACAGGTGACCACACCGCCAACAGCACCTTCGATGGTCTTATTGGGGCTGACCACGGGAGCCAGCTTGTGCCGTCCGAATTTCAGACCCACAAAGTAGGCGCCGCTGTCGGAAAGGAAGGCCACCACAAAGGGGATCAGCACCACATACCGGCCAATGCTCATGGACAAAATCCGGATCAGCGCAGACAGGAAATAAGGAACGATCACGCCCCCCAGGAAGCACAGCCCCAGATCCTCGATGCGGACTTTCACATGATCCAGCATCATTTCCGAGAACAGCAGCACATAAAACACCATGACCATCAGTACGAACCAGGCATGGACGGCTCCCCAATAGCTCCAAAGGCTCACAGAAAAAGCCATGGCGCAGGAATAGAGCACCAGGCGGGGATGCTTGACCAGTCGGGTACGGTACAGCAGTTCATAGGCGGCAATGGCCAGCATGGCACCAAATACCAGTGCGGCAACGATCTTCGGTGCCACCAGAATCACAAGCAGCAGCACGGGAATCAAAATGGCAGCGGACAAAATACGGGTCTTCACTTGTTATGTTCCTCCAAATCGGCGGTTGCGCCGGTGATATTCTGCAATGGCCTGATCCAGGTGTTCCGGACCGAAATCGGGCCA
>CAZTEJ010000250.1:0-1027 GCA_964612605.1 uncultured Clostridium sp.
AAAATCGCATTGACAATTTTCAAAAAACATTCTACAATCTTCAAGTAGAGTGTTTTTTGTTGGGATGCTGCGTCGGGCGTTCGGAACGTTGGAAAATTCGTTTTGATACTAAACGGTTTGGAACGGTCGTCTTTGGAAAGAACGAGTTGGATGTTTTTTGTGTTTTAGCGTTCAAAAACGATGTTAATTATCAAATTTTTGTTTGTAGTATTTACAAAAATTGGGAACACTCAAATAAAAAATATAACGGAGGACATTATGAATTTGAAAGGAAGTAGAACGGAACAAAACTTGATGGCGGCTTTTGCCGGGGAAAGTCAGGCTCGCAACAAGTACGATTACTATGCGTCCAAGGCCAAGAAGGATGGCTACGAACAAATAGCGGCAATTTTTCAAGAAACTGCGGCCAACGAAAAGGAGCATGCAAAACTGTGGTTCAAACTTTTTCACGGCATAAACAGCACGTTGGATAACTTGTTGGACGCAGCCGCAGGCGAAAACTACGAATGGACGGAAATGTACGACGAATTTGCCCGTGTTGCGGAAGAAGAAGGCTTTGCGGATATTGCCGAAAAATTCCGTGGCGTTGCGGCTATCGAAAAAACGCACGAAGAACGCTACAACAAATTGGCAACGGCAGTGAAAAACGGCGAAGTGTTTGTAAAACTGGAAGAAAACGTTTGGGTTTGCCGCAACTGCGGACACATTCACGTTGGAACAAGCGCCCCCAAGGTTTGCCCGGTGTGCGCACATCCTCAATCCTATTTTGAATTGCGTTGCGAAAACTACTAGAAACCGTTGTTTGTAAAACAATTTGAAATTGTGCTCGATTTTGGTGGACACAAAAATTGTTTTGCGGTAAAATGTGAAGCACTGCATGCTTTTGGCGCATGCTTTCGTGTGTGGCGGCGGTTTCGTCGCAAAAGGGCGAAAGTAAGACCAAATAACTGAAATAATCTGAAAATTATGTTGAATTTTTTGCGAAAAATCAGTTGACAAAGAAAAGAGTATGTAGTATTATAAGTAG
>CAZTEJ010000251.1:0-1026 GCA_964612605.1 uncultured Clostridium sp.
GCCGGGCCTTTGATGCCGTGGGGGTCAAGCCCAATATCCGGCTGGAGACCAAGGACGACTATGCTGTTATAGCCATGGTCCGTCAGGGCCTTGGGGTCAGCATAATGCCCTCCCTGCTTCTCAGGGGCAACACCGATGGCGTGGTGATACGGCCCATCCAGCCTCCTGCCAGCCGTACCATCGCCCTGGCCATGCCCTCAGAGAATCCCGGCCCCGCCGCTGTCGCCTTTGCTGATTTTGCCGTGGAATGGGTGAAGAATAATGCGTGAGATAGGGGTTAGTAATAAGTTGGTTTAAAGCCTTCCACTTCGGGGAAGGTGGCCACGGCCATTACCTTTGGGCCGTGGCCGGATGAGGAAAATCAAATAACCATCATCTTACCGCAGTACAAAAGAGTGAGTGCTTTTAAATTTCCTCATCCGTCATGACCTATAAGGTAATAGGCCATGACACCTTCTCCAAGGGAGAAGGCTTGCGCTCCCTGCAAGTACCCTTTCACGCCTGCAAGTGCCCAGTTCACGATGATAAGGTTGACTTTTCCCGGTAAAATGCGTATTATAACAATGTGTAATTATACCCCTTCCCGGAGCACTTCGGGAGAAAGGAGCGCTTATGTGCGGTATTGTAGGCTACGCTGGCAATGAGGCCGCTGCCCCCATTATACTTGAAGGTTTGAATAAGCTGGAATACAGAGGATACGACTCTACCGGCATTTGTATATACAATAATGATTCCCTTGAAATTCACAAGGCTAAGGGCCGTTTGCAGGTCCTCAGCGATATGGTGGAGGGCGGAAAGAATATGACCTCCACCCTGGGCATGGGCCACACCCGCTGGGCCACCCACGGCGTGCCCTCTGACATCAACGCCCATCCCCATATATCCTTCGATGGCAAAATAGCCCTTATCCATAACGGCATAGTGGAAAACTATCTGCCCCTGAAGGAAGAGCTTATGGCCCGGGGAGTGGAGTTCAGGTCCGAGACCGACACCGAGGTGGCCGCTGATCTCCTGGCCCAGTGCTAT
>CAZTEJ010000252.1:0-1025 GCA_964612605.1 uncultured Clostridium sp.
TCGATGGCCTCCCGCTCCTGATTTTGCCCATCCAGGGTGGTCTGATACTGCTGCCGCTGGCTTTCCAAGTCTTCCAGTTTTTCTTCCAGCTGGGCAATGACTTCCGGCTCACTGCCGTTTTCCTGGGCCAGGGCCAGTGCCTGTTCCGTGGCCGAAATGCTGCTGTCCAGAATGGAGAGCATGGCTTCCGTCTGAGAGATCTGAGCCTCCACCGCCGTTTTCTTCGCTTCCAGGGGCATAATCTCCCCTTGCACAGCGATCAACTCCGTGGTGATATCCAGGCTGTCCGCTTTCAGTTCTTCCATTTCCTCAGACAGCTCCTGGAACTGGCTCATGAGGGAGGTGGTGGAATCCGACAGGCTCTTATAGGCCGCAGCCTTGGTGGTGGCCAGCGTCTTTTTGGATTCTTCCAGGGTCTTTTCTCCCTCCAGAAGGGTCGTTTTTGCCTCTTCCAATTGGGTCTGTCCGTCCTGAAGCATCTGTTCCTTTTCTTCCAGGGTCTTCTGGGCTTCTTCCAATTGGGTTCGCCCCTCGGCAAGTTCCGCATCGGCTTTCTTCCGGCCGTCCATGTATTCCCCGTAGCCCTGGCGATACTGTGCTAAGCCATCGGCATAGCTTTCCTCTGCCTGGGCTACCACCTCTTCCAGCCGCCGCTGGGCCAGGGGTTCCAGAGCCTCCGCCAAACGCTCCCCTGCCGCTTCCATGGCGTCGTGGTAGGTGTCGGTATAAATTTGCCAGTCCCCGGGGATGGTCACATGGATCTCGGGATAATAGTCCAGAGACAGAGCCTCTGGCATCACATAAAAGAAGCTGCTCAGGCTGCCGCTGCCCACCGTGGTAGTCCCCCGGTTCATATCCATGTAAAGGGGCGATGCCACCAGACCCACCACGGTGAAGGTTTTTTCCTCCACCGCATCCAGGGAATCGGCGGCGTTGGTTTGGGAGATAGTGACGGTCTGGCCCAGAATATCCTTCCCGTAGCGGAAGCCGTCGGCCAGACATTCCTCCCGGGTTTCCGGCATCCG
>CAZTEJ010000253.1:0-1019 GCA_964612605.1 uncultured Clostridium sp.
TGTTCTGTTGCTCTGTCCGACAGCCCACATTCCTTGTACATTGTTTCGTAAATGTGTTTTGGATGGTCAATTTTCCCCAAAAGATAATCAATGTCACAATCGAGCATTTCACACATATTCGTGACAATATCCAATCTGGGCATGCCAGTGTGAAAAGGATTTTCATATTTTTTCAAAGTTCCAAGAACCCCACCATAAGGGTTGTCCTCATTATATTCTCCATAGCGTTTGTTATATGCTTCTGCAAAATCCTCCCTGCTGGAATAGCCGCATTGTTTCCTACGTTCATACAGTCTTGTTGCAAAAAGTTCTCGATTCATTAAACTCCCTCCGAATAAGATATATTTATATCCGCAAATCTCAAAAGCAAAGAAATAATTGGACACAAATAGGTTATGTTCATATCCTTTCTCCTATTGTACAATAGCGACAGACGAAAGTCAACAGTAACCAACACCAATAATCAGCATTAAACCACAAGAGAAAGGAGTATTTTGAATGGAACAGAGAAAACCAAGATTTTTGACGATTCGGGAAGCAGCGGCGGAAGGTGTTTTGTCTGAATACCGTTTACGTTGCATGGAGAAGGCCGGGGAACTGCCTTGCATCTATGCAGGAAAGAAGTGTCTGATCAACTTCGACCTTTTGATTGATCGGCTTAATGATTTAGGCACTTCTAAAGAAAAAGGGGGATGTGTATGACCCAAAACGAAAGAATCATCCGCCACCTGCATGACTATGGTAGTATCAGCAGTTTGGAAGCAATTCAGGAATATGGAATCCTGCGGTTAGCTTCTCGAATTTCTGATTTACGAAAAGCGGGTGTACCCATTCGCCGGGATATGGTCAGCGGAAAAAATCGATACGGGGAATCCACTAGCTATGCCCGGTATTTCCTGATCGAAGAGGGCAGTTAATATGGCAAGACCCGGCGTTATGTTTTACTTTGATATTCGCCCCTGTATCAAGCGGTTATCGCTGGAAGAAAAAGGCCAACTATTTGAAGCGATTCTGGACTA
>CAZTEJ010000254.1:0-1015 GCA_964612605.1 uncultured Clostridium sp.
GGACTTGCCTGTACCGTTGCGGAAACGAAAGGTATTTGCTTCAGGTCAAAGCTCCCGATTATAAGGCGGCACTCTTCGGAAAGGCAGGTGGGCGGTAATGTCCGCAACCGTTGCGGCTGCACTGAAAAAGGTCGCCGCCTATATTCTGACGGACAAGAAAGCCAGAAAAGTAGTGCTGGGTGCTGTCCTTGTGGTGGTTATCGCCATTATTATGCCCATGGTGGCTGTGCTGGGCATCTTCTCCGGCAGTGTGGATGTGGACATGGGGCGGCTGGAGGAGATCCTCAAAGAAAATTATTCCGACAGCATCATGGTGGAGATCGAGGAAAAAATGCTTGCCGCAGGGCATACCCACCTCAATGTAAAAGAGGCACAGGTGCTGTATTCGCTGGTGCTGTTCCCCAAGGCAGAACAGCCGGATTTTGTGGATGATCTGGTCGCCTGCTTTGCCGAGGAGCAGACGGACGAGCAGCTTATTGCAAAAGTCAACGCAGCCTTCGATACCACCATCTCCGCTTCCGACTTCACTGCCGTCATGGAAAACATCCGTGCCAGCCACATCGAGCCGGAACCGCTACCCGAAGAAACATCACCGCCCGAGACGGAAATCGCAGAAAAGGAGTAAACTGTTATGAAAAAGACCAGCGTGAGCATTCAATTCGACGATGAAAAGCTCTCTGCCCTCAAAATGTATTTGCAGCAGAAGGATCTGACGGTGGAAAGTGAATTGGAAAAGGCACTGGACAATCTCTACGCCAAGGCTGTCCCCGTGGGTGTCCGAGAATTTCTGGATATGCGTTCGGGAACACCGATAAAAACGACAGAAAAGAAAAAGAAGCCTGTTCCTTCTGCCGTGGCTGATCCCGCACCCGACAGGAGTGACGGCGTTTGAGAAGCCAACGCTTCGGTATTGAAATAGAGATGACCGGCATCACAAGGGCGGCGGCCGCCCAAGTGGTGGCCGGTTATTTTCATACCACCGCCAGTCATGTGGGCGGTACTTATGACACCTATA
>CAZTEJ010000255.1:0-1014 GCA_964612605.1 uncultured Clostridium sp.
GGATATCGGTAACAATCATAATGATAACAACCATCAAGACTTTACCGTAATACTTACCGCCGACTGTCAACACATCATCATAGAGCATTTTCGAGCCGAACCAAGGAGAGACGACAGCGAAAACGGTCGAAAGAATCGTGGTAAGAAAGATAAGTATCATCGGCCACTTAAAATCGGAGAACATACCGACAAGGCGTTTAAAGATACTTTTCCTATCTACGCAATTAGGGCAAATCGGGCGATTAGGGTCCGGATACGGTTGGCCGCATGTAGGACAAACGGTTACGGTATTTTTCAGGAGCGAGTCATCGGGAGTTTCGCCTCTATGGATTTGATTTAGGCGTTCGCTAAAGCGTTCGAATTTCTCGGCGAAGCCAACGGAGAATCTGGCGACAAGGACATTTTCTCTACCCTTTTCATAACCGCTTGAGCCGAATCCGCCGAAGTGACCGCCCATAGGACCATGAGGCGGAGGGCCACCGTGGCCTTCGTGGTCGGGCGGAAGCGGTGGCGGAAATCCATCATTCGGATTAGGATCACCGTTATCAAAAGGTGAATCGAACGTTTCCGTTTCACCGTCATTAAGCATAGCAATCATAAGCTGTGCGGAATTTTGGTGGCGTTCGACATACATTTTTTTAATTTTCGAGACATCATATTCACAGAAGTCTTCGACTTTAAAATCGGTAAGTTCACGGGTTAGATGTTTTTTCTTCTTAAGCGGTGTCAGCAAAAGTTTATCCATAAGCAGCTGCGTATCAGACGGCTGTTTATAGATTTCATTACCGCTAATGACATAGAGCTGAGTACTGTTAAATGTGATATACACATCATTATAGCATCCCTCACCGTCAAGATCGGCTTTAACGCAATACAGCAGTGTATCCACATCGACGCCACGGTTTCGGAGCTGATTTTTAACAAGTTCAGGCAGCACATCGAAATATTTCATCTAATTCCTCCTGTTACTATATATTTGCCCCTTGGTTTATGGCAGCCGGCCATAGGCATGGG
>CAZTEJ010000256.1:0-1006 GCA_964612605.1 uncultured Clostridium sp.
TCGGCTATCAGCCGACGCTTGCCACGGAAATGGGCGCGTTGCAGGAGCGTATCACCTCCACCAAGGACGGTTCGATCACCTCCGTGCAGGCTGTCTACGTCCCTGCGGACGATCTGACCGACCCCGCCCCTGCGACGACTTTCGCGCATTTGGACGCGACCACCGTTCTCGACCGCGGTATCGCATCGCTGGGCATCTACCCTGCCGTCGATCCGCTCGACTCCACCTCGCGTATCCTGTCGGCGGAAATTCTCGGCAAAGAGCACTATGAAACCGCGCGCGCTGTTCAGCGCATTTTGCAGCGGTATAAGGAATTGCAAGACATCATCGCCATCATGGGTATGGACGAGCTGAGCGAAGAGGACAAGATCACCGTCAACCGCGCGCGAAAAGTCCAGCGTTTCCTCAGCCAGCCGTTCTCCGTTGCCGAGCAGTTCACCGGCTACACGGGAAAATACGTCCCGCTGAAAGACACCATTCGTTCGTTCAAAGAGATCATTGAGGGCAAGCACGACCACATTCCCGAGTCTTTCTTCCTCTTCAAAGGCAGTATCGACGATGTGGTCAGCGCCTATAACGCGGCAAAGGAGGCCTGAATATGGCCACCTTTCCGCTGAAGATCGTCTGCCCCGACGGACGAAAGTTCGACGGCGCGGTCACGTCGCTCACCGTGCGCACCTCAACGGGTGAAATGGGCATTCTGGCGCACCACACCGATTGCGTCGCGCCGCTCGGCATGGGACGCGCCACCATCGTCACCGAGGACGCGACGCGCCACGGCGCCTGCATCGGCGGCATGGTCAGCGTGCTCAAGGGCGAGGTAACGATCGTGTGCACCACGTTCGAATGGGCGGACGAGATCGACCTGCCGCGTGCCGAGCGCTCCGCGCAAAAGGCGCGCACGGTGCTCTACAGCAAGAGCGCTTCCGACGCCGATATCCGTCTGGCACAGGCGCGACTGCGCCGCGCATTGATCCGACAAAGCGTCGCTACCCGCAAATAACAA